>NZ_JBIQES010000009.1:0-144826 GCF_045369825.1 Dietzia sp. 179-F 9C3 NHS | reverse complement strand
CGCCGCACCCACGCCGAACACACCCTCAACCACCAGGGCGCACCCACCCCGACAGACACCACCCCCACCACCCAGGCAAACGACGATGCACCACCCTTCTGAGGAGCGGTTACACGTACTTGGCGACGGCCTCGAGGATCGTGTCGGCGACGTTCTGCTTGCACACGAGGAGGTCTGGGTACTCGATCTCCTCGACGTTGTAGACGAGTTCGGAGCCGTCGAGGCGGCTGGCGTGCAGACCGCGCTGTCGGACGACGCCGTAGGTGGCGGCCGAGTCCCACTGGTGGTGGCCGCTGGCGTGGATGTAGGCGTCGCACTCGTCCTCGACGACGGTGGCGGTCTTGCCGCCGCCGGAGCCGAGGCGGGCGAGGGAGGCGTCGAGCGACTCGGCCAACTCCTCGGCGAAGACCGGCGGGTCGGACTCGGAGACGGCGATGCGCAGGCGGTCGTCCTCGCGCGGCGGGACGAGCGGGCCGGGGCGGGGGCCGCGGATGATGGAGACCGGCTGGTAGGTGGTGGCGCCGCGGCCGGTGAGGACCCGGCCGTAGGCGGGCATGGCGATCGCGCAGGCGGTGATCTCGCCGACGCCCTCGGGATCCTTGGCCCACAGGGCGATGTGGACGGCCCAGTCGGGCCGGCCCTCGATGCAGTACGAGCGGACGCCGTCGAGGGGGTCGACAAACCAGACACGCTCGGCGTCGAGCCGGGCGCGCGCGTCGGGGTCCCACTCGCCGTACACGACGTCGTCGGGGCGGGCGACGGCGAGGCGGTCGCAGATCACGGACTTCGCCTCGGATTCGGCGAACTCGCCGAGCTCGTCGGGGTCGATTCGGGAGACCCGCAGGTCGGTGAGCAGTCGGCCGGCCTGGGCCGCGAGGTCCTCGGCCAGGCGCTGGTCGTTGGTGCGTCCGTGGGCGGGAAAGGGGCTCATGCGCCCGAGTTTAGAGGCCCGCGGGCACCTCCAGCGCCGCGAGGATCTCGTGGGGCTGGCCCAGCAGCTGGGCGGTGCCGTGAGCGCGCTTGAAGTACAGGTGGACGTCGTACTCCCACGTGATCCCGACCCCGCCGTGGAGCTGGATGGCCTCACCCGTGATCCACTGCAGGGCCTCGGAGCAGAACACCTTGGCGGCGGCCGCCTCGATCTCGGCGGCGTAGGCCTGCTCGTCGGAGCCCTCCTCGCCGTCGGTGCCGAGCGCCTCGGCGACGAGCGCGGCGGCGGAGTAGGACAGGGACCGGGCGGTCTCGGTCTTCACGTACATGTCCGCCATCCGGTGCTTGAGTGCCTGGAAGGAGCCGATGACGCGGCCGAATTGCTTGCGCTCCTGCGTGTACTGCACGGTCGCGTCGAGCACGGCGCGGGCGGCACCCACCTGCTCGGCGGAGATCGCGGCCCACGCCGCTGCCCGCAGGCGGGACAGGAAGCTCGCGCGGGTGGCGATGGGGGTCGCGGTGGCGCCGTCGAAATCCACGCGCGAGAGGGTGCGGGTGGGGTCCATGACGGGGACGCGGGTCGCGGTGACCCCAGCGGCGTCGGCGGGCAGTTCGAACAGGCCGATTCCCGGGGCCTCGCCGGAACCGTCGGTCGAGCCGGTGAGAGCCACCACGAGCAGGGTGGTGGCGGTGTCGCCGCCGAGCACGTGGTGGGCGGTGCCGTGCAGGGTCACGCCGCCCACCGCGTCGGAGCCGGAGCCGGAGCCGGAACCAGAGCCCGTGGCCTCGGCCCGCACACCCGGGACGGCCCACCCGGACTCGGACGCCCAGCACAGGGCGACGAGCTCGCCGGCGGCGATGCCGGGTAGGAGGCGGGCGCGGGCGTCGGAGTCGCCGGAGGCCAGGACGGCCTGGGCGGCGAGGACGGCGGAGCCGAGCAGGGGAGAGGGGGTGAGGCGACGGCCCAGTTCCTCGCACACGAGGTGGGTCTCCACCCAGGTGGCGCCGGCGCCGTCGTGGGCCTCGGGGATCGAGAGTGCGGCGGCACCGATCTGCTCGACGAACGTGGACCACAGGGCGGGGTCGTAGCCGTCCTCGGAGGCGAACGCGGCGCGGACGGCGGCCGAGTCGGAGCGCTTCTCGAGCAGCGAGGCGACGGAGGACCGGAGGGCGGCCTGCTCGTCGGTGTCGACGCCGGGGGCGGCGTGCGCAGCCTGTTCGGGGGCGGTCATCGGGCGGCCCCCGACGCACCGGCCCCGGCGGTGATCGCGTCGAGGACACGGCCGCGGTGGTAGGTCTGCGTGCCCCACGCCGACTGCAGGGCGCGGGTCTTGGTGAGCCACAGTCCCAGGTCGTGCTCGAGGGTGTAGCCGATGGCGCCGTGGACCTGCAGGGCGGTGCGGGCGGCGAGCTGGGCGGCGTCGGCGACGGCGACGCGGGCGGCGGAGACATCGCGGACGGCCGCGGCGGGGTCGTCCGGGTTCTCGGCGATGGCCAGGGCGCCGGCCCAGAGCAGGGGCCGGGACATCTCAAGGGCGATCGCTACTTCGGCGAGCTGGTGCTTGAGCCCCTGGTACTCGCCGATGATCTTGCCGTACTGCTTGCGCTGCTTGGCGTACTCGACGCTCATGTCGAGCATCGCCCGGCCCAGGCCCTGCAGCTGCGCGGCGGTGCCGAGCGCGCCGTGGTTGATCACGTCGAGCGTGCTCGCGGTGGCGACCTGTGCGCCGCGGTTCGGGGTGGAGACGGTGCGGGCGCGGTCGACCGACTGGTGGCCCTCGCCGGGATCGGCGGCGTAGACGGCGTCGTCGGCGGCCACCCAGACGTGGCGGGCCACGTGGGCGTCGGGCGCGTACGGGGACACGGGCGGGGCGGCGACGGAGGCGAAGGCGCCGGCGGCGATCTCCTCCGCGGCGGCGCCGACCTCGCCGTCGGCGCCGGCGAGCAGGCGGGGCGCCACCATGACGGACTCCACGACGGGGCCCGGCACGGCGCGCTTGCCGAGCACCTCGAGGGCCACCATGGCCTCGATGGCGGTGGCGCCGGCGCCACCGGCCTCTTCGGGGATGAGCAGCGCGGCGGCGCCGGTCTCGGCGACGCGGCCCCACACGGCGGTGCCCTTGTCGGTGTCGCCCGCGTCCCAGGCGCGGATGACCGACGGCATGTCGGACCTGTCCAGCAGCGAGTCGATGCTGGCGGCGAAGTCGATGATCTCGGGATCGAGTGCGAACTGCATGGTGATACCCCCGGTTCAGCCGCGCGGAAGGCCGAGGAGTCGCTCGGCGATGATGTTCTTCTGGACCTCGTTGGTGCCCGCGTAGATGGGGCCGGCGAGGGCGAACAGGTAGCCGTCCATCCACGGCGTGCCGGCGAGCTCGCCGGAGGTGCCGAGGATGTCCAGGGCGGTCTCGTGGGTGGCGATGTCCCAGTCCGACCAGAAGACCTTGTTGATCGAGGACTCGAAGCCGAGGTTGGCGCCGCCGGTGAGCGTGGTGACGGTGTTCCAGGTCGAGAGCTCGTAGGCGCGGGAGCCGATCCAGGCGTCGACGACCCGGTCGGCGAGCGCGCCGCGGGTGCGGTCGTCGAGCTGGGCCTCGTGGCCCGCCCACGTCTCCAGGAGGCGATCCGTTGTGGCGAGGAACCGGCCCGGCGACCGCAGTGAGAGGCCGCGCTCGTTGTTGGCGGTGGACATGGCCACCTTCCAACCCTGGTTGACCTCGCCGATGACGCCCGACGAGGCGGGGTCGGCGGGGTCGTCGGGGACGAAGACGTCCTCGAGGAACAGTTCGGCGAAGCCGGGCAGGCCGTCGAGCTGGTCGATCGGTCGGACAGTGACGCCCTCGGCGCGCAGGTCGAACATGAAGTACGTCAGGCCCTTGTGGCGGGGCTCGTCCGGGTCGGTGCGGAACAGGCCGAAGCCCTTGTCGGCGAACGAGGCGCGGGTGGACCACACCTTCTGGCCGTTGAGGACCCAGCCGCCGTCGACCTTCTTGGCGGTCGAGCGCAGCGAGGCGAGGTCGGAGCCGGCTTCCGGCTCGGACCAGGCCTGCGCCCAGATGTCGTCGGCGCGGGCCATGCGCGGCATGATCGCGGCGAGCTGCTCGGGGGAGGCGTGGTCGAAGAGCGTGGGGGCGAGCAGGAAGATGCCGTTCTGGCTCACGCGCAGCGGGGCGCCGGCGCGGAAGTACTCCTCCTCGAACACCACCCAGTTGACCAGGCCGCAGTCGCGGCCGCCGTACTCCTCGGGCCAGGAGACGACCGACATGCGGGCGTCGGCCATCGTGCGCTCCCACTGCCGGTGGGCCTCGAAGCCCTCGGCGGTGTCCATGTGCGGCAGTGGCTCGGCGGGCACGTTGGCGGCCAGCCACTCGCGCACCTCGAGGCGGAAGTCCTGCGTGGACTGGTCCAGGTCGAGATCCACGGGCTCAGCCCTCCTTCTTCTCGGTCGGGCCGGCGCCGGTCGAACCCGGGTTGGCGGTGTCGCGCATCGAGCGGGCGTCCATGCCGCCGAGGGAGGCGCTGAACGAGTCGGTGTCGTCGGGCTCGGCGTTGGCCGAGTGGGAGAACATGTGCCAGCCGAAGACGGTGTCGAGCGAGGTCTGCAGGCCCATCTGGTCCTCGCACATGTTGACGGCCTTCTTGGTCAACGCCAGCCCGAACGGCGGCATCGCCTTGATCTCGGCGGCGATCTCGTCGACCTTGGTCTGCAGTTCGTCGCGCGGGACGACGTGGTTGAGCATGCCCCACTCGAGCGCCTCGGCGGCACCGAACCTGCGACCGGTGTAGAGGATCTCCTTGGCGCGGCGGGGTCCGAGGACGAAGGCGTGGGCGAAGTACTCGACGCCCGGGATGCCCATCTTGACCACGGGGTCGGAGAAGAATGCGTCGTCGGAGGCCACGATGAAGTCGGCGATCCAGGCCAGCATGAGCCCGCCGGCGATGCACGCGCCGTGGACCTGGGCGATTACCGGCTTGGGGATCTCCCGCCAGCGGCGGCACATCTGCACGTAGACCTCGGTCTCGCGGGCCAGGCGTCGGTCGCCGCCGCCACGGGTGGTGTGGTCCCACCAGATCGCGGCGCGGTTGGGGTACTGCACGTGGTGGTCGCGCTCGACAGTGCCGATGTCGTGGCCGGCGGAGAAGTGCTTGCCGTTGGCGCGCAGGACGATGACCTTCACGGCGTCGTCCTCGACGGCCTTGATGAAGGCGTTGTCCAGCGAGTACGTCATGACCGAGTTCTGCGCGTTGCGAAAGTCGGGGCGGTTGAGCGTGACGTAGGCGGTGCCGTCGACGACCTCGTAGGCCACCGGCTGCGTGTCGGGCCCGAGGTCGTCGACCCCGAGCACCGGCGGGATCTGTGCAGGGGGGTGAGATGCGTCGGTCATGAGCTGGGATTCTCCTTACCTAGCAAGTGCTTGGTTGGTACTGTACCCGAGTGGCTGAACAGCGGGTAACGATGGACACCGACGTGAACTACCGCCGCCACACCCGGCGGATTGACCCGGCCGACCACGTCCTGGCGCCCGCGGCCACGAGTCAGGCCGTGTAGCCGCCGTCCACGTCGAGTTTCTGGCCGGAGACGAAGCCGGCCCGCTCGGAGGCGAGAAACGCCACGGCCTCCGCGACGTCGCGCGCCGTGCCGAAGCGGCGCAGCGGGATGTTGCCGCGGGTGACGGCGAGGGCGCGCTCGTCGAGGTCACCGGAGGCGATGAGCCGCTCCGCCATGCCGTCGGTGAGCATGCCCGGCCCCACGCAGTTCACGCGCACCCCGTAGCGGCCCTCCTCGGCGGCGAACCCGCGGACCAGTTGCTCGACCGCGCCCTTGGGGCCCGCGGAGAGCCCGTCGCGGACCGGGTAGCGGGTGGTGGCGGCGGTGGTCACGGCCACGACGCAGCCGGCGGGCCGGTCGTCGGTGGCGCGCAGGTGCGGCAGCGCGGCGTGGACGAGCGTGAAGAACCCGGCGGCGTCGTCGACGAGCTGGCGCCGGAAGTCGTGGGGATTCACGCGGCTGAGGTGGACCATGGGCACGTGCGGGCCGGCGCAGTGGGCGAGGACGCGCAGACCGCCGTACCGGGCGGCGATCCCGTCGAGGGCGGCGGGCACCTCGCCGTCGTCCCCGGATTCCCGACACTCCAGGTCGAGCCGCACGCACCGCACCTCCGAGCCCGTCGCCCCGAGCTCCGCGGCCAGGTCGACCGGCTCGGTGGAGCGGTAGCCCAGGATGAGGGGGGCGCCGGGGTGGTCGCGGGCCAGGGCGCGGGCGACGGCGCGGCCGATACCGCCCGAGGCGCCGGTGACGAGGACGGCAGGGGTTCCGGCGCCGGCCGCCGCACCGGAGGCGCTCATCGCAGTTCGGTTTTGAGGATCTTGCCCGACGGATTGCGGGGGAAGGAGTCCACGAACTCGATCGTGCGCGGCCGCTTGAAGTTGGCCAGGTGCTCGCTACAGAAGTCCGCCACGTCCTGCTCGGTGAGCGGCGAGCCCTCGCGGCGCACGATGTAGGCCTTGCCGACCTCGCCCATCCGCTCGTCCGGCACGCCCACGACCGCGGACTCGACCACGCCGTCGAGGCGCGCGAGGGTCTGCTCGATCTCGGCGGGGTACACGTTGAAGCCGCCGGTGATGTACATGTCCTTGAGTCGGTCGGTGATCCGCAGGTTGCCGCGCTCGTCGATCTCGCCGACGTCGCCGGTGTGCAGCCAGCCGTCGGGGTCGATGGTCTTGGCGGTGTTCTCCGGGTCGTCGAGGTATCCCTGCATCACCATCTCGCCGCGGGTGAGGATCTCGCCCTTCTCGCCGATCCGGATCTCCATACCGGGGTAGGCGCGGCCGCAGGTGGTGGCGACGGTGGTGTCGTCGTCGTCCGCGGTGGTGGTGGTGATGAAGCCCATGGTCTCTGTCTGGCCGTAGGCGGTGAGCACGGTCTCCAGGCCCAGGTCGGACTGCATGCGCTCGACCAGGACCACGGGCACCACGGAGGCGCCGGTGACGGCCAGGCGCAGCGACGACAGGTCGTGGTCGGCGCGCGCGGGGTCGTCGAGGAGGGTCTGGAAGATGGTCGGTGCGCCGGGCAGGACGGTGGCCTTCTCCCGCTCGACGAGCCGCAGCGTCTCGCCGGTGGAGTAGACGGCCAGCGGGATGATCGTTGCGCCGAACAGGGTGCACACGAGGAAGCCGGCCTTGTAGCCGAAGCTGTGGAAGAACGGGTTGACGATGAGGTAGCGGTCGTCCTCGGTCAGCCCGCCGTTGGCGCCCCACGCTCGGGCGCCGGCAACGGTCTGCCGGTGCAGCGCCACCACGCCCTTGCTCTTGCCGGTGGTGCCGGAGGTGAAGAGGATGTCGGCGACGTCGTCGCCGGTCACCCCGTCCGCGCGGGTGTCGGCGTCGGCGAGGAGGGTGTCGGTGGCCTCGGCCTGGAGGTCGGGGAGGTCCACGACGACGAGGTCCGCCGTAGCGGTGTCCCCGCCCTCGAGGGGGATCCGCACGATCATCCGCAGGTCCGTGGCCTCGGTCAGCGAGCCGCCGGCGGCGCCGACGAGGTCGGCGATCCGCTCGGAGCCGAGGAAGGCGCCGGCGACGACGGCCGCCACGGCGCCGGTGCGCTGGACGATCTCGAGCGTCTCACTACCGGTGTAGCGGGTGTTGGCGGGGACGACGGTGGCGCCGGCGTACTGCGTGCCCAGCGCCGCGACCACCCAGTGCCGGGTGTTGGGCGCCCAGATCACCACGCGGTCACCGGGACGCACGTCGTGCGCGACGAGCCCGGCGGCGAAGCGGCGGACCTCCTCGTGGAGCTGCGCCCACGTCCAGCGGGTGTCGTGACCGGCCTGGACGTCGGCGATCGCCTCGCGGTCCGGCCAGAGGCGCGCCGCTCGGCGCAGGGCGGCCGGGGTGGTCTGGACGGATGCTGCGTCGGTCACGGGGGAGGCTCCTCGCTGGCGGCGGGTGATTTCCGGGAAATGCTACCAAGCAGTTGCTTGGTGGTGGAGGATGTGAGCTGTGTTGATGAGTGATCGGGCCAGGCCACGGGGGGTCCTGGCGGCGATGATCGCGACCCTCGTCGTCGTCACCACGGTGGCCACGCCGCCCGCCCACGCCGACCCGACCGGTGGCGACGCCGGGCGGCAGTGGACGGCGGCCACCACCGCGCCCGGGCCGCACGCCGGGGTGGCCGTGGAACGCGGCCTGTCGGTGGTGATGTCCGACGGCGTCACGCTGAAGGCCGACGTGTACCGGCCCGCCGACGCCGCCGGCGTGCCGACCGGCGAGCCCACGCCCGTCGTCCTGAGTATGACCCCGTACTCCAAGCACCTCTCAGGCCTCGCGTTGGCACTGCAGGAGCCGGGCACCGCCCGCGCGCTCGACGACGCCGCGGCCGGCCTGAACCCGGACCAGGACTACCCGTCCGCGCTCGACGAGGCCGGCGCGCTCGCGCAGTCCGGCGCGGCCGCGGTGTTCGGGCCCAGCCTCGCGCTGGCGCGACACGGGTACACGCAGGTGATCGTGGATGTCCGCGGCACCGGCGACTCGGCGGGCGTGTGGGACGTGCTCGGCGAGCGCGAGCAGCAGGACACGATCGAGGTGATCGACTGGGCCTCGCGGCTTCCCGGCACCACCGGCCGCGTGGGAACCAAGGGCGTGTCGTACTCGGCGATCAACCAGCTCCAGGCGGCGGGCAAGCGGCCGGAAGCGCTCGACGCGGTGTTCGCCGTGGAGCCCGGAGTGGACCTGCTGCGCGACGTCGTGGCCCCCGGCGGCGCCGCGGGCGCGGGCTTCCTACCGCTGTGGCTGGCCGCGGTCAACGGCATCAAGTGGATGCCGAACGTACCCGCCGCGCTCACCGGCGGCCTCGCCCCGGGATGGCTCGAGGGGCGCACCGCCTCGCCGTTCACGATGGGGCCGGAGCTCGTGCAGGCGCTCACCGCGCGCAGTCACGCCGAGCTCGCGGAGATCGAGATGATCGGCGACTCGGCGTTCCACGCGGTACGCGAGTCGGACATCGAGGCGATCGAGGCGCCGACGTTCGTCTACGGCGCCTGGCACGACATCTTCACCCACAGCCAGACCCGCCTCTACGGCCGTCTCACGCTCCCGCCGGGGCAGAAGCAGGTCGTGATGGCCGACGGCTACCACAGCGTGGTGGGGCCCGGCATGGGACGCGACGGCGGGCCGCCGTCGCTCGACGCGCTGGAGCTGGCGTGGTTCGAGCGGTGGCTCAAGGGCGTGGAGAACGGGGTCGACGGCTACGGCCCGCTCACGCTGCGCCAGCCCGGCGGTGGCTGGGTGAGCCGGACCGCGTTCCCCGAGCCCGGCGTCGAACACCGGCGACTGTTCCTCGACGCCGCGCCCAGCGGCACCGCGCCGGGGGCCGGGCACGACGGCACCCTGGCCGCCGCGCCCGGGGGCGCCCACACGCTCACCGTGGCGCCGTCGCTGAACGGCTTCTGCTCGCGCGAGGCCGCCGGGGGCGTGGCCGGCGCGGGCGTGATCGGCGGGCCGCAGTGCACCCGCGACGAGCGGCACCGCGAGCAGGCCGGCCTGACCTTCACCGGCGCCCCCGCCGAGGTGGCCACCGAGATCTCCGGGCCGATCGCCCTGCACCTGGAGGTGGACCACGACGCCGTTGACGGGCACTGGTCCGTCGCCGTGTCGGACGTGGCGCCCGACGGCCGGTCCACGCAGCTCACCAACGGCCAGGTGGTGACGAGCCTGCGCGAGGTGGACCCCGACGGCTCCACCGTCCTGCCCGACGGCGTGTACGCGGACCCGCGGCTGAGCCTGCGCCGCGACCGCGCGCAGCCCGTCCGCCCGGGGGAGCGGGTGACCCTGGAGATCCCGACCCTGCCGGTCTCCGCCGTGCTGCGGCCCGGCCACCGGCTGCGCGTGTCCGTCTTCGCCGGCAACCTGCCGCGCGGACTCGCCCTGGGGCCCGCTCTGCACGAGGGGGCGCTCGCGCCGCAGCGGCTGCAGCTCGACCCCGCCGCGCCGAGCTGGGTGGTGGTGCCGACGGTGCCGGCGGGCTGACGGCGGGGCTCGTCCCTCCCGGCCGCCCTGTGCCCGGGTCCCGACGTCGGGCTCCCGGCCCGCCCGGCTCCCAAACCAAGCAAGTGCTTGGTAGGATGCCTGGCATGACTGAGAGCAGCAGGCCCGCGTCGGAGCTGACCGACGACGAGTTCGCCGCGGAGTTCCGCGACTGGCTGGACGCCAACCTCGTGGGCGAGTTCGCCGAGATCAGGGGCGCCGGCGGCCCCGGCAGCGAGCACGAGTTCTTCCCCCAGCGCCTGGCGTGGGAGAAGCACATGGCCGAGGCGGGGTGGACCTGCGTGGGATGGCCCGTCGAGCACGGCGGCCGTGGGGCCTCGCTGAGCCAGCAGGTGCGCTTCCACGAGGAGTACGCCAAGGCCGACGCCCCCGCGCGCGTGTCCCATCTCGGCGAGACGCTGCTCGGGCCGACGCTCATCGCGCACGGCACACAGGAGCAGAAGGACCGGTTCCTGCCGAAGATCGTCGACGTGACCGAGCTGTGGGCCCAGGGCTACTCCGAGCCCAACGCCGGCTCCGACCTCGCCAACGTGGCCACCACCGCCGAACTGCGCGAGGACGGCAAGTGGCACATCAACGGACAGAAGGTGTGGACTTCGCTCGCGCACCTGTCCCAGTGGGCCTTTGTGGTGGCCCGCACCGAGGAGGGCACGAGCCGCCACAAGGGCCTGAGCTTCCTGCTGGTCCCGCTGGACCAGCCCGGCGTCGAGATCCGGCCCATCCAGCAGCTCACCGGCACCAGCGAGTTCAACGAGGTGTTCTTCGACGACGCCGTGACCGATGCGGCGATGATCGTCGGCGAGCGGGGCGAGGGCTGGAAGGTGGCCATGACGCTGCTCGAGTTCGAGCGCGGCGTCTCCACCCTGGGCCAGCAGGTGGGCTTCGCCCGCGAACTCCAGCAGATCGTGGACATGGCGCGGGAGAACGGCGCCGCCGACGATCCGGCCGTGCGCGAGCGCATCACCCGCGCCTGGATCGGCCTGCGCGTCATCCGCGCGCACGCGCTGCGCACGCTCGCCGAGCGCGACGCCACCGGCGGCAACGCCTCCGCCGCCAAGCTGCTCTGGGCCAACTGGCACCGCGACCTCGGCGAGCTGGCGATGCTCGTCCAGGGTGCCCCCTCGCTCACCGGACCCACCCACACCTCCGAGGGCGCCGCCAACGACCTGCGCGACCCGGAGCACCTCGAGCTCGCCCAGTGGCAGCGACTCTTCCTCTTCACCCGCTCCGACACCATCTACGGCGGGTCCAACGAGATCCAGCGCAACATCATCTCCGAGCGCGTGCTCGGACTCCCCCGAGAAGCCCGTCCCGTGACCAAGGAGACCGCATGACCAACCGCCCCGTGTCCCCGCTCGCCACCGTCCCCGAGGAGACGCCCGGCCACGGGTTGCTCGCGGGCAAGAAGGTCGTGGTGACCGCCGCCGCCGGCACCGGAATCGGCTTCTCCGCCGCCCGCCGCGCCGCGCTCGAGGGCGCAGACGTCCTGGTGTCCGACTTCCACGAGCGGCGCATGAACGAGGCCCGCGACGCCCTGGCCGCCGAATTCCCCGACCAGCAGATCGAGGCCCTGACCTGCAACGTCCAGTCCACCTCGGACGTGGACGCCCTCATCGCCGGCGCTGCCGAGAAGCTGGGCCGGATCGACGTTCTGGTCAACAACGCCGGCTTCGGCGGCGAGGGCGAGCTCGTCGACATGAGCGACGAGGACTGGGACCGCGTCCTGGACATCACCCTCAACGGCACGTTCCGTGCCACCCGCGCCGCGCTGCGCTACTTCCGCGACGTGCCGCATGGCGGCGTGATCGTCAACAACGCCTCCGTGCTGGGCTGGCGCGCGCAGCGGGCGCAGGCCCACTACGCGGCTGCCAAGGCCGGCGTCATGGCCCTCACCCGCTGCTCGGCCATCGAGGGCGCGGACTTCGGCGTGCGCATCAACGCCATTGCGCCGTCCATCGCGCGCCACAAGTTCCTCGAGAAGTCGGCCTCGGCCGAACTGCTCGACGAGCTCGCCGCCAAGGAGGCCTACGGCCGCGCCGCCGACGTGTGGGAGGTGGCCGCCACCATCGCGATGCTGGCCAGCGATTACACCACGTACCTCACCGGCGAGGTCGTCTCCATCTCCTCGCAGCGCGCCTGACGCCCCCGCGCCCGCCTGACGCCCCCGCGCCCGCCTGCCCCGCCCGCCCGCCCCGCCCGGCCCGCCGCTTCGTACCCATAAGCAGACGTGAGTGAGGGACTTCCCCGAGTTTCGCCCGCTTATGAGTAAGAAGCGAGGCGGGGCGGGGCGGGGCGATGCTCGGGGGGGGCAGGGCGCTGTGAGGGCTGCCCGCTCAGAAGCCGCGTGAGGCGAGGGCGGTGCGGATGGTGGTGAGCAGCTGCTCCCGCTTTCTCATGAGCATCGTGGCTGTCACGACAATCACGATCCACCCCGCGGCCTGGAGGCGGTTACGCCGTTCCGCGTCGGCGGCCTGTTGCTGCTTGGTGCGGTGGTACTCGCCGTCGAACTCCACCGCGACCTTGGCCTCGGGATGAGCCAGGTCGATCCGTGCCCCGTGCTCGGGCAGTGTGAGCTGTGAGACGAATCCGCTGATCCCGGCCTCGGCCATGGCCAGTCTGAGGATCGATTCCCACGCGGATTCGTTCAGCGGATCCACTCGGGCCACGGTGCGTCGCGCGCGGGCGGACCCCCACGTGGCCGGGATGCCGTCGAAGAGCGAATCGACGCCGCCTGCCCAGAGCCTGCGGGTGGCGGGACTCGCGTCGATGAGTTTCTCGATCGCCAGGACCGCCCTTTCCCGATCGTGGAAGCGCGCCAGATCGAAGACCGTGAGCGCGGGCGAGGCGACCCGGGTGCCGCGGAGGATCTGGACGTGCTCCTCGGGGACCTCGTACCTGCGAAACACCACTCCCGCGCGGCGGGTCGCCGCGGGACCGACCCCGATCTCGGGCAGGAAGCCCGGATCGAGTCGGGCGCCGCGCACCGCGGCCGCGGACGGACCGACGAGTGTCCCACCGGGGTAGAGCGACGCCACCGCCAGCGACCGGACCGCGAGCGTCGGCTCGGATCGCTTGGGCACCCAGATGCCGCGATACAGGGGTCGGTAGTCGCGGCGCATCGCGTGCACGCCGATCGACTGTCGGAGAGTATCGGAGCGGTAGAAGGCTGGTGGCACCCGGTCATTGTGAGCACGCCCGCGGACCCGGTCCGGTCGGGAGAGCCTGCAGCAGGCGGCTGCTGTGGAGGCGCCGCAGGCCTGTGGAATTCCCCGCTCGGCCTGCACCCGACCGGCCGGCGCGCCCCTGATCAGCCGCCCTGCGCCCGCCGAGCGCGCCGAGGAAAACCGCTTCGTACCCACAACCGCACGAGATGTGGCGAAACACCTGACTTTCGTGCGCTTATGCGTACGAAGCGTGCCGCCGACGTGGCAGGGCCGGGTCCGCCTCGACCGTTCCCCACTGCCTAGCAAATGCTTGGTTGGTAGACTACCCGCATGACGAGCACGACCCGCCGCGAGGAACTCCTCGTGATAGCCGCCGGCCTGTTCGCCGAGCGCGGCCTGCGCGCGACGACCGTGCGCGACATCGCCGACGCCGCCGGGATCCTTTCCGGGAGCCTGTACCACCACTTCTCCTCCAAGGAGGCGATCGTCGACGAGATCCTCCGCGGGTTCCTCGACGCGCTGTTCGGGGAGTACCAGCGGATCGTCGACGCCGGGCTCGGCCCCCGCGAGACCCTTGAGGGCATGGTGCGGGCGTCGTTCGAGGCCATCCACCTGCACCGCGACGAGGTGGCCATCTACCAGGACGAGATCAAGCACCTGCGTGGAAACCCTCGCTTCGACTACCTGGGCCGGCGCAACACCGAGTTCCGCGCCATGTGGACCGACGTGCTGCGCCGCGGCATGGAGTCGGGGGAGTTCCGCTCGGACCTGGACCCCAAGCTCACCTACCGCTTCCTCCGAGACACCGTGTGGGTGGCCGTCCGGTGGTACCGACCGGAGGACGCCATCGACCACGCGGAGATCGCGGCCCAGTACCTGCACATCGTCCTCGACGGCCTGGCCGTCGACTGAACCGTCCCAACCCGAGGAGCACACCATGTCCCAGTCCGTGACCGCCCGCGAGGCCTACGTGATCGACGCCGTCCGGACCCCGGTCGGCAAGCGCGGCGGCGGCCTGGCCGCCCAGCACCCCGCCGACATGGGTGCGCACGTCATCAAGGCCGTGGTCGAGCGCACCGGGATCGACCCGGAGGTGGTCGACGACGTGATCTTCGGCTGCGTCGACACGATCGGTCCCCAGGCCGGCAACATCGCGCGTTCGGCGTGGCTCGCCGCCGGGATGCCGCTGGGAGTGCCCGGCACCACCGTGGACCGCCAGTGCGGCTCGAGCCAGCAGGCGATCCACTTCGGCGCCCAGGCCATTATGTCCGGCACCCAGGACGTCATTCTCTTCGGCGGCGTCCAGAACATGAGCGCGCTGCCCATCTCCTCGGCTATGCTCGCCGGCCGCGAGTACGGTTTCGACGACCCCTTCCGCGGCTCCACCGGCTGGCAGGCGCGCTTCGGCGACGCCGAGATCTCGCAGTTCAACGGCGCCCAGATGATGGCCGACAAGTGGGACATCTCGCGGCAGGAGATGGAGGAGTGGGCCTTCCGGTCGCACGAGCGCGCCCGCGCCGCGATCGCCGAGGGCCGCTTTGCGAACGAGTACGTGCCGATGGCCGGCGTCGAGGCCGACGAGACCCCGCGCGAGACCACCATGGAGAAGATGGCGGGACTGCAGCCCCTCGCCGAGGGCGGCACGCTCACCGCCGCGGTGGCCTCGCAGATCTGTGACGGCGCCTCGGCCGGCCTCCTGGCCTCGAAGGGGGCCGTGGAGAAGTACGGCCTGACGCCCCGCGCGCGGATCCACCACATGAGCGTCCGCGGCGACGACCCGGTGATGATGCTCTCCGCCCCCATCCCGGCCACGCGGTACGCGCTGGAGAAGACCGGCCTGTCGATCGACGACATCGACGTGGTGGAGATCAACGAGGCCTTCGCCCCCGTCGTGCTGGCGTGGCTCAAGGAGATCGGCGCCGACCCCGCGCGCGTCAACCCCAACGGCGGCGGCATCGCGCTGGGCCATCCGCTCGGTGCGACCGGCGCCAAGCTGTTCGCCACGCTCCTGTGCGAGCTCGAGCGCACCGGCGGCCGCTACGGGCTGCAGACGATGTGCGAGGGCGGCGGCACCGCCAACGTGACGATCATCGAGCGCCTCGACCGCTGACCCGCCGGGCCCGGATGACGACGAGCCCCGCACCCTCCATGAGGATGCGGGGCTCGTGTCGTTCGTCCGGTCCGGAGGCGAGGGGTCAGCTACCGGGCATGCTGCTGCCGGCATCCCCGGGCTCGAGCAGGGTGGACATCGCGCCCAGCGAGTCACCACTCGACATCGTGCTGACGCTGCCCTGGATGGCCTCGATCGGGTTGCCGACCATGACCAGCGGCGAGATTTGCGGGGACTCGCCCAGGCAGTAGGTGACAAGCGAGTAGAAGTTCGCCGGGACGGTGGTGGAGACCGTGCTCGACTCGTTGAAGAGGGGGGCGAGGACGGTCACGCCGACGATCTCGGCGTCGGTCTCTCCGGCCAGAAGGTTCTGGATCGCGCCCAGGTCGAAGTCCGAGGCCTTCTTCAACTCGGCGGCGACATCCGCGGCGGACGCGACCGGCGTGATCACAGCGGCGCAGCCCTTGAGAGCGCCGTCACCGGACTCGCGGGTGAACGTCACGGACACGGTGTCGCCGTCGATCTCGTGAGTGGCGGTGGCGGCCATCGCGGCCCCGGCGCCGGCGACGCTCAGGGCGGCCGCCGCGCCGAGGACGGCCGTGGCGCGGGTGGCGGTGCGGAAGGGCATGGGGCCTCCAGAGGGGGGCAGGGGTGACGGGGGTCACCATCGTGGATGAGTAAACGAATACTAAACCACCGGGCCACCCGATGGGGAACCCTGCGGGCGGCTAGCCCAATCCGCCCTCGATCGCCTTCTGCAGCAGTGAGGACCCGGCGGCGACCGGATCGCCCTCGCCGAGGGTGGCGAGGCTGCCCCCGATCGCGGAGAGCGGGTCGCCCACCATGATGAAGGGCGTGATCTTGGGTGTGCGGTCGCTGAGGCACACGGTGACGAGCGAGTAGACGTTCGGCGGCACGTCGGTCGCGCGGATGGTGGCGGGGCCCAGGCCGGTGGGAGCGGCCACGGGGAGCGCGCCGGCGCGCAGGGCGATCACCGACGGGTCGCGGTCGGCGGTGCCCACCACGTCGGAGAGGTCGCCGCTCGTGAGGCGGTCGGCGATCTCGGGGGCCTTGCCCGACGGGGCGAGCAGGGCCGCGCACGTGTCGATCCACTGCCCGGGCTTGACGGTGAACGTGGCGGAGACGGTGGTGCCGTTGACGGCGTGGGTGACGGTCGCGGCCGAGGCGGCGGGCGCGGCGGCCACGGTGAGTCCGGCGGCGAGGGCGGTGGCGGCGAGGATACGGGTGCGGCTCATGCCACACACCATAAGCCACTTGCGTCACAGTGGGCACAACTGAGTGGAAATGACCACGCACCCGCCGGCCCGGGCGGGGCCGTGCGGGTGCGTGATCCGGGGGGCGTCGGGAGCGGTAGCCCGGCGGGGCCGGGGTCAGCCCAGGTTCTGCAACCCGTCGAGGCGCTCGTGCGCCTGGGTCATGATCCGCTGGATCAGCTCGTCGCAGCTCGGCAGGTCGTCGATCATGCCCACGACCTGGCCGGACGCGAGCACGCCTGCTTCGGTGTTGCCCTCGACCAGGCCGGCCTTGAGCAGCATCGGGGTGTTGGCGGCCATGATGATCTGCTGCCACGTCCGGTCCGAGGCCTTCTTCATGTTGAGGCCGTCCTTGGCGAGCCGCTGCCACGTCATGCCCGTCATGGACTTGAACTTGTTGGCGTTCTGCACCGCGGCCACGAGCCCCTTGGCGGGGTTGCCCGACTCGAGCGCGTTGACCAGGCCGGTGCGCAGCACGCGGTGCGGCATGCCGTCGACCCGCGTCGAGACCACGGTGTCCTGCAGGCCCTTCTCCAGGTACTGCTGCTTGACCGCGTCCGGCACCTGCGAGTCGCTGGTGAGCAGGAAGCGGGTGCCCATCGCGACGCCCGAGGCGCCGTAGGCGAGCGCGGCCACGAGGCCGCGGCCGTCGAAGAACCCGCCGCCGGCCACCACAGGGATCGAGGTGTTGCCCGCGCCGCCCAGGGCGTCGATCACGCTCGGCAGCAGGAGCGTGGTGGCCACCTGGCCGGTGTGTCCGCCGCCCTCGCCGCCCTGCACGATCACCGCGTCGGCGCCCCAGGAGGCGACCTTGACGGCGTGCTTGGCGGCGCCGATGGAGGGGACGACGACGAGGCCGTTCTCCTTGAGCCGCGCGATCAGTTCCGGCTTGGGCGCCAGCGCGAACGAGGCCACCTTGACCCCGTGGCGGATCATGAGCTCGCACCGCTCCGCGGCGTCCTCGGCGTCCGCCCGCAGGTTGACGCCGAACGGCTTGGAGGTGAGCTCCTTGGTCCGCACGATGGCGGCCTCGAGCTCGGCGAACGTCATGGTGGCCGAGGCGATGATCCCCAGGCCGCCCGCGTTGGCCGTGGCGGCGGTGAGCTCGGGCCCGGAGACCCAGCCCATGCCGGTCTGCACGACCGGGTACTCGACGCCGACGAGCTTGGTGAAGTCCGTGGCGATCGAGGCGGCGCGGCCGGCGCCGGGGGTCGCGGCGGTCACTGCTGCTCCGCCTTGGGGACCTCGCGGAAGCGCATGCCGCGCGGATCCACGACCTCGTTCAGGATCCGCAGCTCCTCCGCCGACGGCGCCCGGGTCTCGCCGGCCTCGGCAAGGCCCTCGACCTCGAAGCCGGTCGCCTCGGTGACCTCGTCGGCGGTGACGCCCGGATGGAGGGTCAGCGCCCGCATGGTGTGCCCGGCGCCGCCGAAGTCGAAGACGCCCAGGTTGGTCACCACGCGGTGGAGGTGGTGGAAGCGGAAGGCGGGGTCGCCGTCGTCGTACCGGTCGTACCCGACGCCACACACCACGTCGACCTTCTCGCAGAACACCCGCGGCGAGTGGCGCGCCACCCAGTACGAGGTGGCGTGGTTGATGGTGTTGCCGGGCGCGCCGCGGACGCCGAACATCTGCCGCGTGGGCTTCTGCAGGTCGTCGCCGAACGCCGAGAGGTTCTGGTTGCCGTACCGGTCGATCTGGTTGGCGCCCATCACCACGTGGCGCTTGCCCGAGGCCAGGACCTCGAAGACGCGGTTGAACGGGATCCAGCCCTCGAACTCGTTGACCTGGCCCACCGCGGGGGTGTCGGCGAGGAACAGCGACTCGGCGTCGGTGACCATGAGATCCGGCTCCGTGGTCAGCCGCGCGAGGCGCGCGCCGATCGTGGCCATGGGGGTCATGGGGGAGGCGAAGATCTCGCCGGCGCCGGCGAAGATCTCGGCGCACGCGACCGCGCAGTAGTCGGCGCGCTCGATCGTGGTCGTGGTGCTCTCGGACATCACTTGGCTCCCTTCGAAGCGGCCTTCTCGGCCGCGACCTTCTCGCCGAAGGCGCGCACCGCCTTCTGGTAGTCCTCCTCGGACCCGGACAGGAACTCGTCGGCGAACGCCGCCCAGCCCTCGTCGGTCTTGGCCGACTCGGCGTAGTGCCGCTGGAAGGCCTCGTCCCGGCCGTAGCCGCCGGCAAAGGTGAAGTGGGCGCCGTTGGGGGCCTCGGCCACGCCGTCGACGTACATCCGCGGCAGCAGCATCCGCTGGCGGCCGACCTCCTCGAACAGTGCGCCCGAGTCCTCGACGATCTCGTCGACCTCGAGGTAGACCTTGTCCGCGGCCATCGCGTAGAGGTCGTCGAAGTAGGGGTCGGTGCCGGTGTAGGCGGCGTTGCCGTGCCTGTCCGCCTTGTCCAGGTGGATGAGCGCGGCGTCGAGCTGGAACGCCGGCATGGCCAGCAGCGTCTCCGTCTTTCCGTCCACGGGGTACGGCGAATCGACGGTCTTGAGCTCCTCGCCCCAGAACTCGCGGACCGCGGTGCCCAGCCCCGCGCGGATCGGCAGGAACGGCAAGCGCTGCGCAGCGGCCTGGAGGCCGCAGCGGACCATGCCCTCGTCCATCTCTCGGGACTCGATCGCGCCCTCGGTGCGGCGGCGCGCGAACCACGGGTCGTAGAACGGCGCCGAGTCCAGGGACACGAAGCCGTAGTAGGCCCGCTTGACCTTGCCGACCGAGCAGAGCAGGCCGATGTCCGGACCGCCGAAGGCCACCACGGTGAGGTCGGTGAGGTCCTCGCGACGCAGGATCGCGCGGATCAGGGCCATCGGCTTGCGTCGCGAGCCCCATCCGCCGATGCCGATGGTCATGCCGCTGGAGAGCTCACCGACCATCTCGTCGAGGCTCATGCGCTTGTCGCGCTTGGCGGGTGCCTGGGTCACTTCTGATCCTTCCGCTTGTCGAGGTTCTTGCCGCTCTTGACGAACTCGTCCCGGTGTTCGTCCGCCACGCCCGCGAGGTTGAGCTCAAAGGTGAAGCCCTGCTCCATGCGGTACGAGCTCTTCACGTCCACCGGGTCGATGTGGTTGATGGCCTCCTTGGCCGCCCGGATCACGCGGGTGTCCTTGGCGGCGATCTTCTCCGCGAGCGCGCGGGCCGCGTCGTCGAGCTGGTCGCGGGGGACCACCTCGAAGACCGTGCCCCAGGTGTGCAGCTGCTGCGCGGTGATGTTCTGGGAGGTGAAGTACAGGGTGCGCATCATGTGCGGCGGGACCATGCGCGCGAGGTGCGTGGCGGCGCCCAGCGCGCCGCGGTCCACCTCGGGCAGGCCGAACACGGCGTCGTCACTCGCGACGATGCAGTCCGCGTTGCCCACCAGGCCGATGCCGCCGCCCACACAGAAGCCGTTGACCGTGGCGATGACCGGCACCGCGCAGTCGTAGACGGCGTTGAAGGCCACGTAGCAGCCGCGGTTGGCGGCCAGCAGGTGGTCGAAGCCCTCGAAGTCCTGCATCTCCTTGATGTCCACGCCGGCGTTGAAGCCGCGGCCCTCGGCCCGCAGGATCACCACGTGCACCGACGGGTCGTTGCCGGCCTCGAGGATCTTCTCGCCGAGCTCGAACCAGCCCGCGGAGGGGATGGCGTTGACGGGGGGATAGTCGACGGTGACGGTGGCGATGCCGTCCGCGCCCTTGTCCACGGTGATGCCCACGGCGGGCTCCCTTCGTTCGCTGGGTTCGGTCGCCCAATGACTAACCAAACGCTTGCTTGGTAGGCTAGCACGCATGACAACCATGGATCTGGGACTGGCGGGCAAGGTCGTGCTCGTGACCGGCGGCGTCCGCGGGGTGGGCGCCGGTATCAGCCGCGTCTTCCGGGAGGCCGGCGCCGTCGTCGTCACCTGTGCGCGCCGCCCCGCCGACGAGGGCTCCGACGTCGCCGACCTCGAGTTCCACTCCGCCGACCTCCGCGACCCCGACGCGGTGCGCGCGATGGTCGACGAGATCGTGGCCACGCACGGACGCCTCGACGTGGTGGTCAACAACGCCGGCGGTGCCCCGTTCGCCCTGGCCGCCGACGCCAGCGCCAACTTCCACTCCAAGATCGTCGCGCTCAACCTGCTCTCCGCGCTCACCGTGGCCCAGGAGGCCCACCGCGTGATGACCGCCGAGGGCGCGACCGGCGGCGCCATCGTCAACATTTCTTCCGTCTCCGGCCACCGCCCCTCGCCGGGCACCGCCTCCTACGGCGCCGCCAAGGCCGGCGTGGACTCGCTCACGCAGTCCCTCGCCGTGGAGTGGGCGCCCGCCGTGCGCATGAACTCGGTCGTGGTGGGGCCGGTCAAGACCGAGCTCGCCGAGATGCACTACGGCGACGAGGAGGGGGTCGCGGCTGTCGACGCCACCATCCCCATGGGACGCATGGCGGACCCGCGCGACGTCGGCCTGGCTGCCGCGTTCCTCGCCTCCCCGCTCGCCGCCTACATCACCGGTGCCGAGCTGCTCGTCCACGGTGGCGGCGAGAAGCCCGCCTTTCTGTCCGCATCGACCGCCAACAAATAGGAGACACACATGGGTATCTGCGACGGACGCGTCGTCATCGTCACCGGAGCCGGCCGCGGCATCGGCCGCGAGCACGCGCTGGCCTTTGCCGCCGAGGGGGCCAAGGTCGTCGTCAACGACCTCGGCGCCGGACTCGACGGCTCTGATGTCGGCGAGCACCCCGCCGAGCAGGTGGTGGCCGAGATCACGGCCGCCGGCGGCGAGGCCGTGGTCAACGGCAACGACATCTCGAGCTGGGAGGGCGCGCGCGAGCTCGTCCAGCAGGCCATCGACACCTTCGGTGGGCTCGACGTGCTGGTGAACAACGCCGGCTTCCTGCGCGACAGGATGCTCGTGGGCATGTCCGAGGAGGAGTGGGACAAGGTCATCACCGTCCACCTCAAGGGCCACTACGCGCCGCTGCGTCACGCAGCCGAGTACTGGCGCGCCGAGTCCAAGGCCGGCCGGCCCCGCGCCGCCCGAGTCATCAACACCTCGTCCGGCGCCGGGCTCTTCGGCTCCGTGGGCCAGGGCAACTACGCCACCGCCAAGGCCGGCATCGCCCTGCTCACCATCCAGACCGCCGCGGAGATGAAGGGCTACGGCGTCACCGCCAACGCCATCGCCCCCGCCGCGCGCACCCGCATGACCACCTCCGCCGGCGAGGGCATGGCCGCCCAGATGGCCGCGCCCGAGGACGGCTCGTTCGACGCCATGGACCCGGCCAACATCTCGCCGCTCGTCGTGTGGCTGGGCTCCGAGGAGGCCGGCGACGTGACCGGCCGCGTCTTCGAGGTCGAGGGCGGCAGGGTCACCGTGTGCGACGGCTGGCAGCGCGCCGCCTCCGAGGACAAGGGCGCCAGGTGGGAGCCCGCCGAGCTCGGCTCCGTGGTGCCGCGCCTGCTCTCCGAGTCGCCCGCGCCGGTGCCGGTGTACGGCGCGCGCTGAGACCGGACACACGGGAGCCCCGCACCGGCGACGGTGCGGGGCTCCCGTGTGTCGTGGGGCGATCCGGGGATCAGCCCTGGCCGTTCGGGGTGTCCGGGCCGGGGGCGACGACGTTGGCCGGCAGGAACGGCAGCGGCGGCAGCTGAATGGTGCCGTTGGCCACGCCCGCGGCGAGGGCACCGGCGCCGGCCGAGGCGCCCAGCGCGAGCAGCGGAACGAGGCTGCCCCCGCCGCCGCTGGTGACCAGGCTGGTGACGAGCTCGCTCGAGCCGAGGTTGGTGATCGCGGTGCCCTGGAGGGAGCCGTTCGCGAGCGAGCCCGTGAACGCGGTGAGCGAGCCGTTGACGGCGGTGAGGTCGCCGAACGAGCCGGTGAGGACGTCCGAGCTGGCGCCGGTGGAACCGGACTCGCCGGTGAGCGAGCCGCTGGTGCCGGAGATGGAGCCGGCGACGGCCTCACAGATGGGGCAAGCGGCTGCGGAACCGATGATCGGGGCGAGGCCACCACCGTCGGCCAGCGAGCCGCCCAAGCCCTCGGCGACGAGCTCGGCCGAACCGCCGATGCCCTCGGTCGAACCGTCCGGGAAGTTGGCCGACAGCGGCGGCAGCTCCGCCGAACCGCCGAGCAGGTTGAGCTCGGTGGACAGCGGGGTCATCTCGTACGAGCCGATGACGCCGGCGGGCAGCGCGGCCGATCCGCCGAGCAGGTTGAGCGGCGTCATGCCCCACGAACCGGTGAGCGGGGTCATCTCGTACGAGCCGATGACGCCGGCGGGCAGCGCGGCCGAGCCGCCGAGGGGCTCGGTGCTGAGCGGCGGGAGCTCGGACGACTGCGGGATGATCCCGGTCGAGCCCTCTCCGAGATTCTGGGCGGATCCCGCGAGAACGCCGGGCGTGTTGGTGGCGGAACCGGTGAGAGTGCCGATGATGCTCTGGGCGAGGTCGCCGAGGTTGCCGAGTCCGATCGCGTCGGCGACGCTCTGGGCGCTCACGCCGGGGGGGAGCGAACTGTCACCGCTTCCCGAGCTCTGCGCGTTCGCCGTGCCCGTCGCACCCGAGATCACGAGCGCGGCGACCGCGGCGACGGCCGCCGTCCTGGTGGTCTTCTTCATGGGAGAGATGTCCTTTCGACGTGAGCTGGCCCCCTTGGTCACAGGTGGTCTGCTGCGCATGGACGCAGCCTATGCCCCGTGCGGTGGCTCACATAAGATTCCCCTGAGCGACCCCTCCTGTCAACGGATTGACGAAATTTCATAAAAGTCCCTATTGATTCGCCGACCTGCACTGTTGGCCACGGGATGACGGCGAGGTGGGACATATGAAAAAGGAAACGTGTGCCTTCCGGGGTCGTGCGCTTTCCGGCGGCTCACGCCGGCTCGCAGATCACCACCGGGATCACGCGGCTGGTGTTGGCCTGGTATGTGGCGAAGTCGTTGTACCGCTCGACGAGTCGCGGCCAGAGCTCAGCCCGCTCGGCGGGAGTGGCCTCCCTCGCCGTCATCGCCCTGACCCGCCGACCCACCTGCACCGTGACGGCCGGGTCGGCCAGCACGTTCCGGTACCACTGGGGGTGCTTCGGCATCCCGCCCTGGGAGGCGACGAGCAGCACGCGGTCGCCGTCGGGCAGGTGCAGCAGCGGTACGGTCCGCGGCTCGCCGGACGTGCGCCCGGTGGTGGTGAGCAGGCACACCGGCACGGGGGCCCGCAGCGCGGAGCCCACCCGCCAGGTGCCGCCGACGCGCCCGCCGGTGCGCCGGTACAGCCAGGTGTTGACCCGCGACATCACCCGGATGACGCCGACGACCCACGGCTTGGCCAACCGTGGGTCGTCGGTTCCCGTCTCGGGACGCGGGTCGCTGCCGGTCACTTCCGGCCGGGCATGGGCGCCCGGACGATGACGTGCTTACCGGGGAAGAACGCGGCCAGCTCGCGGCGGCTCTCCTTGAGCGAGTGCAGGCCGAAGCCCTTCTTGCGCTCCTCGGGTCGCACCCAGATGGCCACGTCCACGTCGCCGTCATCCAGCTGCTCGCCGAACACCAGGCCGACCAGGGTGTCGCGGGAGGTGTCCACGGCGACGAACCACATCGCCGTCTCCGCGTCCATCCGCTTGAGGCCCGCCCTGCGCTCCTCCTCGGTCTTGGCCTCGTCCCACTCGCCGCCGGTCGCGGAGGTCTCGTCCTCCGAGCGCTTGTGGTAGAGGTCGCGGTGCTCGTCGGAGTCCTTGAAGGGATGGAGGCTGAAGCCGCTTGCGCCGGCCTCGCCGCCCGCGCCGGACCTGGCCGGCTGGTCGGCGGCCGGCCCGAGGAACGACTCGAGCGGTGCGGCCAGGACCTCGCGGGCCTCGTCAGCGGAGACCGAGAGCAGGTGCGCGACGGCGTCGGCGGCGTCCTCGGTCCCGGTGGCGGAGGAGATGGCGGCGAAGACCTCGCGGCGGCGGGCCGCCGCGGTCTCGATGACGGTGCTCATGTCAGATCCTCTCGATGATGCTCGCCGACGCCTGGGCGCCGCCCGCGCACATCGTGATGAGGGCGCGCTCGCCGTCCGTGCGCTCGAGCTCGTGCAGGGCCGTGGTGATGAGCCTAGACCCGGTGCTGCCCACGGGGTGCCCGATCGCGATGGCGCCGCCGTTGACGTTGACCTTGTCCATGTCCGGGCCGTGGACCTGCGCCCAGCTCAGCAGGACGGAGGCGAAGGCCTCGTTGCACTCGAAGAGGTCGAAGTCGGCGATGGACATGCCCGAGCGGTCGAGGACGCGCTGCGTGGCCTGGACCGGGCCGTCGAGGTGGTACTCGGGCTCGCCGCCGACCAGGGCCTGGTGGACGATCCGTGCGCGGGGCGTCAGGCCGTGGGCCCTGGCCACGTCCTCGTCCATGAGCAGCACGGCGGCCGAGCCGTCGGACATCTGGCTGGAGGTGCCGGCGGTGTGCAGGCCGCCCTCGATGACGGGCTTGAGGCCGGCGAGCGCCTCGGCCGTGGTGTCGCGCAGGCCCTGATCCTTGGTGACGGTCACCGTCTCGCCGGTGTAGGTACCGTCCTTGAGGCGCTCCGGGGCGGTGACGGCGAAGGTCTCGCGGTCGAAGCGGCCCTCGTCCCAGGCGCGCTTGGCGTTGGCCTGGCTCCGCACGCCGAGCTCCTCGAGCTGCTCACGGGTGATGCCGCGGCGCTGCGCGATCCGGTCGGCCGCCGTGAACTGGTCCGGCAGGTCGATGGTCCAGTCGTCCGGGCGCGGCATGCCGTTGGAGCCGTCGCCCACCGCGGCGCGCAGCGCGATCCAGCTCATGGACTCGACGCCGCAGGCGATGCCCACGTCCATCGCGCCCGCGTGGATGAGGTTGGCGATGAAGTGGTTGGCCTGCTGGGCCGACGAGCACTGGCAGTCGATGGTTGTGCAGGCGGTCTGCCAGGGCAGCCCCGAGGCGAGCCACGCGCCGCGCGTGACGTTGTTGGCCTGCGCGCCGGCCTGGCTCACGCAGCCGCCCACGACCTGCTCGACCAGGCTCGCGTCGATACCCGCCCGGCGGATGACCTCCTTCTGGGAGGCGCCCAGCAGGTGCGCGGGGTGGAGGCCGGACAGTACGCCTCGCGCCTTGCCGATCGGGGTGCGTACGGCCTCGACGATGACGGGATTGCCCATGGGAGTCCTTCCAGGTGAGCGGAGCCGCGGAAAATGGTGGCCCGCGGTGAACCTGTTCTAGTATGCTGCGTGGAACGTGTTCTAGATTACCGCTCGGTCGCCGGCTCTGCGAGGCCTCGCCTGCGGTCAGTGAGCACCAGACGCATCCGACGCGGTCAAGGAGTATGCAGTGCAGCCAGTCACCATCCCCGAGGGTTTCGACTTCACCGACCCGGAACTCTACGAGAAGCGCCTCCCGCACCCCGAGTGGGCGCAGCTCCGCAAGACCGAGCCGATCCACTGGGTCCAGAAGAGCGACCCGGGCTGCGACGGCTTCGACGACGCCGGCTACTGGGTGGTGTCCAAGCACGAGGACATCAAGGAGATCTCCCGCCGCACCAACGAGGAGTTCTCCACCTGGGAGAACACCGCCATCCCGCGCTTCGCCCCCGGCACCGACCGCGCCATCATCGATATGATGCGCTTCCTCCTGCTCAACCAGGACGGAGAGGACCACAAGAAGCACCGCCGGATCATCTCCAAGGGCTTCACCCCCCGCAACGTCGAGAAGCTCCGCGAGTCGCTGGCCGCCCGCGCCAAGGACATCGTGGAGAAGGCCGCCGCCAAGGGCTCGGGCGACTTCATCCTCGAGGTGGCCTCCGAGCTGCCGCTGCAGGCGATCGCCGAGCTCATCGGCGTGCCGCAGGAGGACCGCCACCAGATCTTCGAGTGGTCCAACCTCATGACCTCCTACGACATCCCGGAGCTGGCCGAGGACGCCAACACCTCCGCCGCGATGCTCCTGGACTACGCGGGCAAGATGGCCGCCGAGCGCGAGAAGAACCCCCAGGACGACCTGGTCACCAAGCTCATCCAGGCCGATGTCGACGGCGAGAAGCTCTCCGCCGACGACTTCGGCTGGTTCGTGATCCTGCTGGCCGTGGCCGGCAACGAGACCACCCGCAACGCCACCACCCACGGCATGATCGCGATGCTCGACAACCCCGACCAGTGGGAGCTGTTCAAGAAGGAGCGGCCCGAGACCACCTACGACGAGATCCTCCGCTGGGCCTCGCCGATCGCCTCCTTCCAGCGCACCGCCACCCAGGACGTCGAGATGGGCGGCAAGCAGATCAAGAAGGGCGACCGCCTGGCCCTGATGTACGGCTCGGCGAACTTCGACGAGGACGTCTTCGACGACCCCTTCACCTTTGACATCACGCGCGACCCCAACCCGCACCTGACGTTCGGCGGCAACGGCCCGCACTACTGCATCGGCGCCAACCTGGCCAAGCTGCAGATCGAGCTGATCTTCAACGCGATCGCCGACCACATGCCGGACCTCGAGTCGCTCGGCGACTACAAGCGCATCCGCTCCGGCTGGCTCAACGGCATCACCGAGTGGCCCGTCGACTTCAAGTGCCCGGTCAAGCACTGAGCCGACCCCGGCGCCGGCGCGGCTCACGCTGACGCGGCCCCGGCCCTCGCCGATGCGGCCCCGGCCCTCCCTCGCGGAGGCCGGGGCCGCCCCGCCATTTCGGTCCGGCCCTTCTCCCGCCCCCGCCGGTTAGGCGCTGTGTGGTCGAAGTAAGGCGTTTGGTCGACGCAATACGTTTTGTCGACGCTCTGCAGAGTCTGGTGAACGCCATGCCGGTGCCCAGGCCCGATTTCCCCGAAATCCGTCGACCAAACGCGGGGGAGGGCAGGGTGGAGGCCATGGTCGATCATCGCTTCGTCGATCGCGACGGCGTCCGCCTCCACTTCGTCGTCGCAGACCCCACCGGCGCCACCACCGAGCCCACCGCCACCAACACCGAGCCCCGCGGCACCGTCGTCCTGATCCACGGGTTCCCGCACTTCTGGTTTACGTGGCACCGCATGATCCCCGTCCTCACGGCGGCGGGCTGGCGGGTGATCGCGCCGGACCTGCGCGGATTCGGCGGCTCCGACGCGCCCGGCGACGTGGCCGCGTACGCGCCGCGGGAGGTGGTCGACGACGTGCTCGCCGTCTGTGACGAGGCCGGACCCCTCGCCGGGAGGCCCCCCGACGACCCCGTGGTGCTCGTGGGCTTCGACTTCGGCGCCGGCGTCGCCTACGACGTGTGCCACCTCGAGCCCGGCCGGGTCCGCGCGGTGATCGGCATGGAGAATCCCTTCATGGGCACCGCCGGCTCGGTCCCGCCGCTCGAGGGCTCGGCGACGATGGCGGAGAAGCACTTCCTGCACCTGCACTACTTCGCGCAGCCGGGCGTGGCCGAGGCCGATCTCGCCGGCCGCGAGCGCGAGTTCCTCACCCGCGTCTTCTGGGCGCTGTCCGCCGACTACCACTACCTCGACGTGTGGTCGCACCCGCCGGGCTCGACCTACCTGGAGGCCCTGCCCGAGGCGCCGCCGCTGCCGTGGCCGTGGCTGAGCGTCGAGGAGATGGACACCTACGAGGCCGAGTACGTCCGCACTGGGTTCGCCGGGCCGCTGCAGTGGTACCGGGCGATGGACGTGAGCTGGCACGCGCGCAAGGAGTTCGAGCGCCGGACCAACCCGGTGCCGTACTACTTCCTCTACTCCGAGCACGACCCCGACCTCGAGGGCTTCCACGGCCGCGATCCGCTGTCCAAGCTGGACCGCTACCACGACGACGTGCGGATGGTCCGCGCGATCTCCGCGCCCGCCGGCCACCTCATGCACCTCGAGGCGACGGAGGACACGCACGAGGCGATCCTCGCGTGTCTGGTCGACATCTCGCAGAGTTCGCTGAACATCTGACGCGTCGCACCGGCGATCCGCCGCGAATTCTGTTCACCGAATCGCGCGACGGAAGTGCCAGCGCGGCAGGTGGCTGCGCCGGGACCGAGCCCGTCAGAGGTGGTACCGGAGCAGGTTCCTGTCGTACGCCCGCTCGATGCGGTTCACCACGACCTTGGGCAGCATCCCCGCCACCACCCGGATGACCTCCCAGCCCATGTCGCGGAGCTCGGCGTCGACGTGGTCGTCGAAGAGGCTCTGCTCTGCGCTTCGGTGGACCTCGCCGTCGTAGAACACCGCGACCTTGACCTTCTCGTAGGCCAGGTCCGCGGTGGCGATCTTCTGTCCGTAGCGGTTAAAGATGACCACCTGGGTCGCGGGCGCGGGGAGATCGGAGCGCTCGAGCCACAGCCGGACCATCGTCTCCTGCGGCGAATCGGCGCCGATGTCGCAGCTCGCGAGCAGGCCGATCACGGTCTTGACGCCGTGCTGGCCGACCATGCGACCCGCGGCTCCGGCGACGGCGTCGAGGCCGGTCCGCGACCCGTTGCACACGGCGTCGATCGCACAGATGCGTTCGTCCACGCCTCTGGTCCACCGGCCCACGTCGACGGCGGTGCGGGCGGGGCTCGTCGCGATCATGCCGTCGACGACGCTCAGGTCAGGGGCCTTCGGCATTCGCGCGGTCACGTGCACGCGCACCCCGGGAGTGGAACGCAATCTGCGGGGGGAGTAGAGGTCGACGGCGACGGCGCACCGGCGATCCGCGTACCACTTCTCGCGGTGCAGTTTGGCCGCGCCCCAGCCGGCGATCACCGCGTCGGGCGGTGCCCAGAGATGGACCGCGCGGATGAGGTCCCGTGTGTCCGGCTGTGCGTCCGCCGCGATGTACACACCCGGGTGGACCAGGCGGAACCTGGTGGACAGGGCATGTCTGGTGAGGACACCGCACTCCAGGGCGGCCTTCGCCAGGAAGGGTTTGCCGCCGGTGATCGCGGATTCGAAGGCGTCGAGGTCCACGGTTCCGAAGGTGGCGGTGGTCAGGGTGCGCGCGGGGGCCGGGGCCCGGCGGCCGTTGGCGCGGTTGCGGGTGGTGCCGGTGCTACGTCTGCTGCCGGTGCTGCGGCGCGAAGGTCGTTCGGGGGTTCGTCGGGCCATGCCTCGATCGTGTGTGCCCGGCGTTCGCCGCGCACGCCCCGCGGGCGATCTGTGGACAACGAGGATCAGTCTCCACAGGGCCTCCACAGGCCTCCACAGGCGGCCCCGATCCGCAGGCGCGCGGGAGTTCGGTGTACAGAATGTGCGAGTTTTTGCCTGCGCCCCACGCCTAGCGTTCACCGAACTCTGCGCAGCGTCGACCAAACGCGGAGGTGCGGGGCCGGGGCAGGGGCGGCCGCGGAGGTGCCGGGGCCGGGGCCGGGGCAGGGGCGGCCGCGGAGGTGCGGCGCCCGGGCCCGCGGAGGCGCCGGGGCGAGTCAGTCGCGCAGGCCGTACTTCTCGCCGAAGCGGGCGATGGCGTCCACCTTCTCGGCGGCGGAGCTGTCGAAGCCCAGGCCCTCGATGAGCCACGGCATCACGATGATGTCCGTGACCCCGGCCTCGGCGAGTTCGGTGAAGCCGCGGGCGCCGAATTTGTCCAGACACACGACCTGGATCGCGAAGGGCTTGCCGTCGCCGCGGTCGGCGAGCGAGCGCCCCCGGGCCTCGAGCAACTCGCCCAGGCGGCGCACGGTGGCCACGATGTCGTCGTAGGTCATCATGGCGCTGGTCCAGCCCTGGCCCACCCGCGCTGCGCGCTTCAGAGCGATCTCGGTGTGTCCGCCCACGTAGAACGGCACCGGCTCGGACGGCGCGGGGGTGAAGATCAGCTCGTCAAAGTCGAAGTGCTCGCCGTGGAACTCCATCCACTCGCCCGTCAGAGCCTGCCGCATGATCGCCAGCGACTCGTCGACGCGCTTGCCGCGGCCGGCGAACGGCGCGCCGCACCACTCGAACTCGTTGGGGTCCCAGCCGATGCCCACGCCCAGGTCCAGGCGGTTGCCGGTGAGTAGCGCGACGGAGGCCACCTGCCGGGTGAGCAGCAGCGGGTTGCGCGGGCCCACCTTGAGCACCTGCGGGCAGAAGCGGATGCGCTCGGTGGCGGCGCCCATCGCGGCGGCGGCCACCAGCGGCTCGACCCATTCGGTGGACTCGTCCCACATGCGCGAGCCGTCGGGCGTGTACGGGTAGTCCTCGTCCTGCCGCCGCGGGTGGAACAGCGAGTCTGGCAGCACGACGCGGTCGAAGCCGGCGGCCTCGGCGCCGCGCGCGAGGTCGATGATCTGCTCGACGGGAGAGAAGGAGATGGGGACGGAGAACTCGACGTCGACGACGCGGGACACGGTGTCAGGCCTCCCGGGGCTCGGTGGGGTCCGACGACGACGAGGTCGCCGCCGGCCGGAGGGTGGTCATCGCGACGTCGGGCTCCCAGAACGCGCGCAGGGTGAGCATCCGCCCGGCGTCGTCGACGCGGTAGACCACGGCGCCGGCGGCGTCCATGACCTGGGCGTCCGCGCCCTGGCCGAGGTGGGTGCGGATCGTGCCCACGCAGAGCAGTTCGGTGCCGCACAGGACGGCGCGGTCGAAGCGGAACTCGATGTGACTCGGGGTGGAGACGGCCTTGGCCCAGAACTCGGCCAGGCCGTCGGGTCCGGCGTGACCGGCGCCGGTGGGGTCGAGGAACGAGGGCCCCACGGGGTCCTCGATGCGGCCGTCGGGGCTCCACAGGGCGAGCCAGCCGTCGCGGTCCTTGGCGTTGGCGGCCCGCCACGAGGCGCGTGCCGCGGCGTAGGTGGGACTCGCGGCGGCGGCGTCGCTCATCTCGAGCGGCCGGTACTCGCCGTGGTCGTCGAGGTACGGGTTGCGCGCCGCACCGGCGCGGCCCGCGCTCACGCCTGCTCCGGCCGGTCGGTCCCCACGACCCACATGGAGAAGTACTGCGAGCCGCCGCCGTAGGCGTGGCCGAGGGCCTTGCGGGCGTCGGGGATCTGGTGTTGGTCGGCGCGGCCCATGACCTGCCGGGCGGCCTCGGCGAAGCGGAGCATGCCGGAGGCGCCGATGGGGTTGGAGCACAGGACGCCGCCGGAGGGGTTGACGGGCAGCTCGCCCTCGCGGGCGGTGGCGCCGGATTCGACCATCTTCCAGCCCTCGCCCTCCTCGCAGAAGCCGAGGTTCTCCAGCCATATGGGCTCGAACCAGGAGAAGGGCACGTAGATCTCGGCGGCGTCGATCTCCTCGCGCGGGTCGGTGATCCCGGCCTGGGCCCAGAGGTCGGCGGCGGCGTCGCGGCCGGCGCGGGGGCTGCGGTGGTTGCGGCCGGAGAAGGTGCCGGGCTCGGTGCGCAGCGCGGTGGCGTGGATCCAGGCCACGGAGCGGCCCTCGGACTCCACGGCCTCCGCGGCCTCGGCGTCGCCGATGACGATCGCGCACGCCCCGTCCGAGGACGGGCAGGTCTCGTCGAAGCGGATGGGGTCCCACAGCATCTGGCCCTGCAGCACCTTGTCCACCGTGATGTCGGGCTGCTTGAGGTGCGCGTACGGGTTGATCGCGCCGTTGAGCCGGTCCTTGACCGCGACCATGGCGCCCACGTGCTCGGGGGCGCCGGTGGTCCGGATCCAGGCGCGGACGTGGGGTGCGAAGTAGCCGCCGGCGCCGGCGCCGACGGGGGCGGTGAACGGCACGGGCAGCGAGAGCGCCCACATGGCGTTGGACTCGGACTGCTTCTCCCACGCCACGGCCAGCACGCGCCGGTAGCGGCCGGACTGGACGTGCGACGCGGCCACGACGGCCGTAGAGCCGCCCACGGAGCCGGCGGTGTGGACGCGCAGCAGGGGCTTGCCCACGGCGCCGAGCGCGTCCGCCATCATGAGCTCCGGCATCATGACGCCCTCGAACAGGTCGGGGGCCTTGCCCACCACCACGGCGTCGATCTCGTCCCAGGTCACGCCGGCGTCGGCCATGGCGGCGTCGATCGCCTCGCGGCAGAGACCGGCCATGGAGACGTCGGTGCGGCGGGAGACGTGGTGGGTCTGGCCGGTGCCGAGCACGGCGGCGGGCAGGCCGGTGCCGGCCCGGCCGGTGGCGTGGGCGCTCATGCGGTGCGTCCTTCCAGGAGGCAGACGAGGTTCTGCTGCAGCAGGTGTCCGCTGGTGGCGTGGGCCAGGGTGCGGTCGGCGCGGCCCTCCATGACGGTGTTGGCGGCGTAGCCGATCCGCTCGAGCCCGGCGGAGAACAGCGGGTCGGCCAGCAGGGAGCCGCCGGAGGGGGTGACGGCGACGTCGCCCGTGATCCCCAGTGCCCGCCGCAGGAGGAGCTCCTGGTGCGTGTACTGGGTGTGCAGCTCGACCACGGCGACCCCGCCGAGGTCCGGCCGGTCCCCGCTCGCGCCGGTGACGCGGGCCGCGGCGGCGCGCGTCGAGGGCGAGTCGGTGAGGTCGCGGGCGCCGAACTCGGCCGAGTCGATGATGTGCTCCATCCCGGCGATGTAGGCGGGGGTGTCGCACAGCTCGCGGGCGCGGTCGCCGGAGGCGAGGATGATCGCGGCGGCGCCGTCGGTGACCGGCGGGCAGTCGTGGCGCCGCAGCGGGTCGGCGACGTACGGCTCGGCGAGGAGCTCGCGCTGGTCGCGGCCGGTCGCGCGGGCGGCGACCGCGGCCATGTCCTGCTCGGACCACAGGCCGGCGTCGATCCCGGCGCGTGCCTGCAGGGCGGCCAGGTGGTGGCGGCCGGGCCACAGGGGGGCGACGGTGTACGGGTCGAGCTGCAGCGCGAGCGCCGTGTCGAGGTCCGTGCTGGCCGAGGCCTTGCCGAAGCCGTAGACCAGGGCCGTGTCGGCCTGGCCGGAGGCGATCTTGAGCCAGGCCTCGAAGAGCGCCCAGGCGGCGTCCATCTCCACGTGCGACTCGACGATCGACGGCGTGGCGCCGATCGAGTCGATGGCGGAGATAAAGGAGAAGGCGCGGCCCGCGAGGTAGTCCGACGAGCCGGAGCACCAGAAGTCGATCTGCGTGCGGTCCAGGCCGGTCTGCCGGTAGCACTCGGCGAAGACCGGGGCGAGCATCTCGACGCCGTTGGTGGTGCCGAAGGTGGACTCGGTGTGGCGGGCGTGGGCGAAGCCGACCACGGCGACGTCCCGGGGTGCTGATGGTGTCACGGTGGGCGTCCTCTACAGGTGCTTCGCGTAGGTGTCGGGGTCGGCGTCGGGCTCGCCGCTGGGCTCGAAGTGCGTGATCGCCTGCATCGACGCGGGCCGCTCGCCCTCGGGGCGCCAGGCGGCGCGCACGCGCATGCCCATGCGGACCTCGGAGGCTTCGCAGCCCAGCACGAGGTGCTGGATGGGCACGTCGGCGCCGTCGAGCAGGATGTACGCGGTCACGTAGGGGGGCGTGATGGACTGCCCGGCGAACGGCACGTTGACGATCCCGAACGTCGTCACCGTGCCGTGGTCGGCCACCTCCACGTACTCGCCCATCGCGACGCCGTCGGAGGGGCAGTAGTCGCGCGGCGGCACGTACACCTCGGGGCCGTTCGAGCGTCGGCGCCCGAGTAGGCGGCCCTCGACGATCGCCCGGAGAAACGCGCTCTCCGCGGGCGCCGCCGTGTGGGTCACGGACAGCCCGATGGGCGTGACGAGGGTCGTGACCGGCTCGGAGTCGCCGGCGGGTGCGACGGCGAGCTCGTCGTCGTCACCCTCCGCGCCGCTCCCCGTGGCACTGCCCGCGTCGTCGACGGGGACCACGCAGGCGATGTCGCGGATCGACCCGAGGCGCTCGGCGGCCCACCGGACCCGCACCCGCATCCCGGTGGACACGGCGTCGGGGCTGTCGGCGGCCAGGGGGAGGAGGGTGGCGGTGTCGGCGCCGTCGAGCCGCACGAGCGCCCACGCGAAGGGCTCGGCGAGCGGGTGCACGTCGGCGGGGGAGTGGACCCAGGTCCATGTGACGACGAGGCCCTCGATCCCATCCCCGCGACCGATCTCGACGATCTCGTCCAGCGCCTCGTGCGTGTGGGGATCGTACTCGACGGGGGGCACGTGCACGGTGCCGCGGGAGTCGCGGCACCCCACGACGCGACCGTCGCGCAGGCCGGTGAAGAACGCGCCGAGGACGGGGCCCGTCGAGCGCGTGTAGTCGAACGAGGGCGTCAGTGGGGCCGAGAGCACCGGTTCCTCGGGGGGAGCGATGTCGACCACGATCTCTCTGGACGTCACGCCCGCAAGTAGAACACGTTCCACTCGTCGAGCGGAGGAGTTCCGGCAAACGGGTTGTGCCCGCGCCGGAGGGCCGGTGCCACGACGTCGGGCCCATCGGCCGGGTGAGGGTGCATGATGGGCGTATGAAACTCGCCTTGCAGCTGGGGTACTGGGGCGCGCAGCCGCCCGCCAACCACGCGGAGCTCGTCGTGGCCGCCGACCGGGCGGGGTTCGACACCGTCTTTACGGCCGAGGCGTGGGGGTCGGACGCGTTCACGCCGCTGGCCTGGTACGGCTCCATGACGGAGAACATCCGCCTGTCGACGGCCGTCGTGCAGCTCTCGGCGCGCACGCCCACGGCCACCGCGATGAGCACCCTGACGCTCGACCACCTGTCCGGCGGCCGCTTCTGCCTGGGCCTGGGCGTCTCGGGGCCGCAGGTGGTGGAGGGCTGGTACGGCCAGCCGTTCGCCAGGCCGCTCGCGCGGACGCGGGAGTACATCGACATCATCCGCAAGGTCCTGCGGTGCGAGGAACCCGTGACCTCGAACGGCCCGGCCTACACGCTGCCGTACGCCGGAGACGACGCCTCCGGTCTGGGCAAGCCCCTCAAGTCGATCGTCCACCCGCTGCGCGAGGACGTACCCATCTGGCTGGGTGCCGAGGGCCCCAAGAACGTGGCGCTGGCCGCGGAGATCGCCGACGGCTGGCTGGGCTTCCTCGCCTCCCCGCGCACGGCGTCGGAGTTCAACGCCTGGCTCGACGAGGGCTTCGCCCGCCCGGGCGCGCGCCGCACCCGCGAGGATTTCGAGGTGGCGTTCCTCTGCCAGCTCCACATCACCGACGACCGCCGCGCGGTGCTCGACGCCTACAAGCCGTTCACCGCCCTGTACGCCGGCGGCATGGGCGCGGAGGACAAGAACTTCCACGCCGAGGCGTTCCGCCGCATGGGCTTCACGGACGAGGTCGAGGAGATCACCCGCCTGTTCCGCGCCGGTCGCAAGGACGAGGCCGCCGCCGCGGTGCCGGACGAGATGGTCGAGGCCACGGCGATCATCGGTGACGAGGCGTCGGTGCGCGAACAGATCGCCGAGTGGGAGGCCGCCGGCATCACGATGCTCGTCGTGACCTGCCGGTCGGTCGAGGAGATCGAGAAGCTCGCCACGCTCCTCGACTGAGGGGCTTCGGCGGGGCCGCCGGCGCGGCGGCGCGCTGACCTGGGGTGTCCTGGAAGGGGCGTCTAGGGCACGGCTCGTGCGCGGGGGGGTGACCGCCGAGGACATTCGTATTACACTAGTCGCCATGGAGCGGAAGATCGACGGTCGCGATGTGACCGAGAGCCAGATCGACAAGTGGGTCGACGAGGCGGAAAAGGGATATGACCCGGAATGGCTCCGCCCGCGAATGGGCAGGCCGGTTCGCGCGGGCGGCACGTCCAAGGTCGTCCCCGTCCGTTTGACGGACGCTGAGCTCGAAGCCGTGATGGCACGTGCGGAGCGCGAGCACCTCAACCGGTCCGACGCGATCCGCAGGGCACTCGCGGAGTGGGCCTCGGCCTCGTGATCCTCCGGCGGTCGGCGTTCAAGCATGGCCTGACCGAAGAGGAAATTCGCACCGCATTCGATTCTCCGCTGCTGACCGGTCCACTCGACGATGACCATCCACAACGCATTCTTGCCCTGGGGTTCGACACTGTGGGTCGGGTGCTCGAGATCGTCGCGTTGCGGTATGACGATGGTTCTATCGAGATCATCCACGCAATGAAGGCTCGGAAGGCTTACCTGGATCTTCTCGACTGAGGAGGCCGTCTACGGGGCGTGGATGCTCTTGGGCTCTCCGGTGTGGTCCACGAGTAGGTAGCCGCTCAGGTGGACCTCGTTGCTCACGTACACCCGGTACTGGGGCAGGCCCTGCTCGTCGGCGTCGATGATGACGTACGTGCTGGTGGGGTCGGGGACCCCGAGGGTCTCGGGGGCGCCGCGGACCGTGGAGGCGACGAGGGCCGGGTCGATGTCGGCGATCCGGAACGTCGGGTCGGGCAGGGGCGAGGCGGGCGAGTCGTCGCGGTCGTCCCAGCCGCCGCGGTAGGTCATGCGGAACTCGCGGCTGGGGTGCTCCGCGTCGGGCCAGGTGAGGACGGCGTACTCGGAGTACACCACGAGGTCGGTGGCCACCTCGGAGCCGGCGGCGTCGGGCGCGGTGTCGCGGATGCGGGTGAGGCCCTCCGCCGAGAGCGCCGAGGGGGTGTCGAAGACGCGGGCCTCGCCGTCGTCGCCCCCGGTCCCCTCGTCCCCCGCGGGTGCGGGTCGGGAGATCACGGACTCGCCGGGGTCGTCGATCGGCCGCGTGTCGTCGCTCAGCGGCGCCAGCGTGAGGAACAGGCCCAGCGCCCCGGCGAGGACCACGGTGAGCACGCCGACGCTCTTGCGGGTGGACCACTTCTGAGGCACCTCGATGGTGCGGATCTGCTCGCCGGAGAGGGAGGTGGTGCGGTGGGGTGACGACGAGGTGTCCGTCCGACGGGCGGGCGTGCGGCCGGCGGGGAGGCGGACCTTGCCCTGGAGGTCGGCCACCAGCGGACGGAGCTCGTCGAGGTGGCGGGCGGCGGTGGCCGCGCGGACGCGTTCGTAGTGCTCCACGCGGTCGAGTTGCCCGGAGTCGTGGGCCGTGTCCAGGGCGTCGAGCACGGCGGCGCGATCGGCGTCCGTGGCCCGGAGGGGCTTCGGTCCAGAGGTGGTGGCCATGGCCCCGAGGATAGTTGCCGGTGAGAATTCCGTTACCCCCGCGCGGGTCCGGCCAGAGCTGGTGGCGGGGCCCGGCCGAGTCCGGTGGCGGGATCAGTTCGGGGCGTCCACGCGCAGGACGTCGCCGTCGTGGTCGTAGCGGACCGTGCCCAGGCGCTCGCCGGCGCGCACGGCGACGGTGAACTCGGGCTCGCCCAGCACGTCGCCGGCGACCGAGACGTGACTGACCGGGGCGCCCTCGCGGCCCAGCTCGGCGGGCGCGGACTGGAGGGCGTCCATGACCGTGGTGGCGTCGATCCCGTCGAGCCGGAACGTCGCCGACTCGGTGCGCGAGTGGAAGGAGGGCTCCTGCCACTCGCCCCCGCTGAACTGGTGCGACAGGCGCTTGCCGGGCTCGGTGGGGTCCTCGTACATCAGGGTCGCGCGGTCGCCGTGGACGGTGAGGACGTCGATCGGGGCGTCGCCGAACTCCTCGCGGGCGGCGGCGAGCATCCGCTCCAGGCCCTCGCTGGTGTGGAGCGGGCCCGGCTCGGCGGGGGCGGAGATCGACGGGAGGCCCGGGCCCGGGGTGTCACCGGGAGGGGAGGCGACCACCGCGACGCCCACCACCAGGAGGGCGGCGGCGACGCCCGCCACGACCGGCCACTGGCGCCGGCGCGTGTCGCCCACGGGCTTGGCGCCCGCGTGCCTCTCGAGCCCGGCGGCGCCCCCGGCGCGGGCCGGGCGGCCGCTCTCGTCGGGCAGGTCGGCGGAGACGCCCTGCAGGTCGGCCACGAGGGGGCGCAGCTCGTCCACGTAGGTGGTGCGGTGGACGGCGCGGGTCCGCTCGAGGTGCTCGAAGCGGTCGAGTTGGCCGTCGGTCATGGCGGCGTCGAGGGCCTTCCACACCGAGTCGCGCTGGGCGTCGGTCGCGCGGAGCCGGCGGCGCGGCGACGGGTGAGAGCGCGAGGGACGTTGGGGATTCGGGCTCATGACGACGAGGATAATCCCGCCTCCGGCGCCCGTAGTGTGCCCGTCGTGTGCGCGTCGTGCGCCGTGCTGGGCCGAAGTTCCGACATCGTGGCGATAACACGTTCTAGTGTGGTGGGCATGACTGTGCCCGCCCCGTCCGTTCCCGCCGACGCCGGCATCCTCGACCCCCGCACCGGGGAGCACGTGACCAGCGTCTATTCGATAGCCGAGGCCGAGCCCCACCGCACCGCCGTCATCGAGGCGTCGGGCCGCCAGGTCACCTTTGGCGAGCTGGCCGACGCCGCGCACGGCTACGCGCGCGGCCTGCAGGCGCTGGGCCTGACGGCCGGCGACGGCATCGTGCTGCTGGCACCCAACGGGATCGGCTTCCTCGAGGTGTACTTCGCCGCCCTGGAGATCGGCCTGTACGTGGCGCCGGCCAACTGGCACCTCACCGGGCCCGAGGTGGCGTACATCCTGGAGAACTCGGGCTCCACGGTGTTCGTGGCCGACGAGCGGTTCGCCGACGTGGCCACCGCCGCCGCCAGCGAGGCCGGGCTCGACCCCGCGCGCTGCTACGCGATCGGCGACGTCCCGGGCTTCCGGCCGCTGGCCGAGCTCACCGCGCCCGCCGAGGGGTCCGACCCGCTGCCGCGGGACCGCACGCTCGGCGCGCCGATGCTCTACACCAGTGGAACCACGGGCCGACCCAAGGGCGTGCGGCGACCGCTCACCGGGGCGAGCCCGGACCAGGTGACGGTGCCCAACTACTACTTCTTCGCCGGCTTCGGCATCGAGGGACCGGACAACGTCCACATCTGCGGCTCGCCGCTCTACCACACGGCCGTGCTCAACTTTGTGGCCATCTCGCTCAACCTGGGCCAGGCCGTGGTGCTCATGGACAAGTGGACGCCGGAGGAGATGTTGCGGCTCATCGAGGCCCACGGGGTCACGCAGTCGCACATGGTGCCCACGCAGTTCTCGCGGCTGCTCGAGCTGCCGGAGGACGTGCGGGCGACGTACGACGTGTCGAGCCTGCGGACGATCGTCCACGGCGCCGCGCCGTGCCCCCAGCACGTCAAGCAGGCGATGCTCGACTGGTGGGGCCCGGTGCTCACCGAGTACTACGCCGGCACCGAGGGCGGCGGCTGCACCATCACCGGCGAGGAGTGGTTGCGCAAGCCGGGCTCGGTGGGGCGGCCGTGGCGCACCACCACCCTCAAGATCCTCGACGACGACGGCAACGAGCTGCCCACCGGGGACATCGGCAACGTGTACCTCCAGATGCACGGCTCGCGGTTCGAGTACCACCAGGACGCCGAGAAGACCGCCAAGACCTACGTCGGCGAGCTGTTCACGATGGGCGACATCGGGTACGTCGATGAGGACGGCTACCTGTTCCTCTGCGACCGCAAGAACGACATGATCATCTCCGGCGGCGTGAACATCTACCCGGCCGAGATCGAGGCGGAGATGACCCGCCACCCCGCCGTGCGCGACGCCGCCGTGTTCGGCATCCCGCACCCCGACTGGGGTGAGGAGGTCAAGGCCGTCATCGAGCTGGCAGAGGGTTACACCGAGTCCGACGAGCTCACGGCGCAGATCCTCTCCGATCTGAGCGCCCGGCTGGCCAAGTACAAGATGCCGCGCTCGATCGACGTGGTGGACGAGCTGCCGCGGCAGGCCAACGGCAAGCTGGTCAAGCGGACGCTCAAGGATCCGTACTGGGCGTAGCCGGCGCTAGCTCCCGAGTGATCCCGTGAGCGAGCCGAGCAGGCCCGGGTCCGTGGGCTCCTCGGGAGCGGGGTCCTCGGGGACCTCGGGCTCCGGCTCCACTACGACCTTGCCCGGGACGGTGACGGTGACGGTCTGGCCGCGCCGCCGGGGATGAGTGAGTGCGTGGCAGCATGCATCCGGCAATAGGTGTGGTGTGCGCGCAGACTACACCGAATGATGGTGGATTCTGTGTCACTTCCTCTCGACGAGTAAGGCCCCCGTCCCTGGTGAACGGGGGCCTTACTCGTTGGCGGCGGTCAGCTACCGATCGACGCCAGCGTGGGTAGCGAGCTGCCCGCCGGACGGGAGCTGCCGAGCGAGCCGGAGTGCGATCCCAGCGTGCCCTTCGTGCCGGGGAGCCAGAAGAAGAGGTCCCCGATCGAGCCGGCCGAGCCGGTCGTCGGCGGGAACCCGGGCTCCTCCGGGTCACCGGGCTCGCCCGGATCCACCGGCGCCGGGGCGACCGTCACCGTGGCGGTGTCGACGCTGCCGGCGTAGGCCTCGCGGTCGGTGGGCACGAACTCGGTCTTCACCGGGTGGTCGCCGTCGGTGGCGAAGGTGTGGGAGAGCACGGCCTCGCCGTTGGTGACCGGAACGACCATGGTGCGGCCGTCGATGGTGAAGCGGACCTCGCCGGCGACGCCCTCGGGGCCGACGGTGGCGGTGATGTCCACGGGTTGGCCGGCGACGGCGCCGGTGACCGGTGCGAGGCTGATCGTGGTGCCGGCCTGCTCGACGGGCTCGGGGGTGACGAAGACGTTGGTGGTGTCCTCGCTGGCCGAGTACCGCTCCGGGTCGGTGGGGGTGAAGCTGCCGGTGATCTCGTAGTCGCCGGCCTCGGTGTAGGTGTGCGTGGTGGTGGCCACGCCGCCGGTGACGGTGACCGGCTCGGAGGTGGTGCCGTCGCCGAAGTCGAAGGTGACGGTGCCCGCCGCGCCGGCCGGGTTGACTCGCGCGGTGACGGTGACCTCGTCCCCCGCGACCGCCCGCACCGGGTCCACGACCACCTGGGTGGAGGTGGCCTCGGCACTGACGACGACCGTGGCGGTGTCGGTGCTCACCGCGTACCGGGTGGTGTCGTGGGGCGTGAACGTCGCCCGCACCGTGTGCTCGCCGGTGGTGGCGAACGTCGCGGTGTGGCGGGCCACGCCGTCCACGACGTCCACCTCGACCGTGTCGTCGCCGATCGTGAAGGCGACCGTGCCGGACGCGCCCGCGGGCTCGACGGTGGCGGTGAGCTCGACCTCCTGGCCGGCGCGCGCCGAGACCGGCGACACCGTGAGGTCGGTGGTGGTGATCTCGGAGAGCGCGCTGAACGTGGCGGTGTCCTCGCTCGGCGCGTAGCGCTGGGCGTCGGCGGGCGTGAACTCGGCCGTCACCGTCTTCTCGCCCCCCGAGGTGACCGGGAACGTCGCCACGGCCATGCCGTCGGTCACCTCGACGTCGCGGGAGACGCCGTCGAGGGTGAAGGTGACGGTGCCCGCCGCATCGGCCGGGGTGACGGTGGCGGTGAACTCGACCGACTCGCCCGCGGCGACGCGCGTCGGGGTAACCGTGACGTCGGTGGCGGTGGCCTCCGCGGAGACCGTCGCCTGAGCGGTGCCGCTGCTCCCGGCGTAGCGGTCCGGGTGGGCCGGGGTGAAGGTGGCCCTGACCGGGTAGGTGCCGTTCTCGGTAAAGGTGTGGGTGGCGGTGGCGACGCCGTCCGCGACCTCGACGGTGTACTCCTCGTCGTCGACCTCGAAGGTCACCGTGCCCGCGGCCCCGGCGGGGGAGACGGTGGCCCTGAGCGTGGCGGGCTCGCCGACCCGCGCGGGGACGGGGCTGACCTCGACGGAGGTCTGCGTGCTCTCCGACTCGACGGACACGGTCTCGGAGTCCGAGGAGCTGGTGTAGCGGGCCGGGTTGGTGGGCTCGAACGTCGCGGTGACCGTGTGCGTGCCGGTGGCGTCGAGCTGGAACTCGGCCTCCGCCCGGCCGCCGGTGAGCGGGACGCGCTTGGTCTGGCCGTCCACGGTGAACACGACCTCGCCCGCGGCGCCGGCCGGGTTGACCTCGGCGGTGACGGTGAGGGTGCCGCCGGCCGTCATCTCGACCTCGCTGAGCGTGAGGTCGGTCTGTGTGGCCTCCGCCGACACCGTGGCCGTGGCCGTGGCGGTACTCGTGGCGTACCTGTCGGTGTCGGTCGGCGTGAACGTGGCCTTGACCGGGTGCTCGCCGGTGGTGGAGAAGGTGTGGGTGGCGGTGGCGACGCCGTCCACGACGACGGCCGGGTACTCCTCGCCGTCGACCTCGAAGGTCACCGTTCCCGCGGCCGCGGTCGGGGCGACCGTGGCCGTGAGGGTGGTGGGCTCGCCGACGCGGGCGACCGTCGGGGCGACGGTGACCTCGGTGGTGGTGCCCTCGAGCTCGACGGTGACGGTCTGCTCGTCGGAGCTCTCGGCGTAGCTGGTCGCGTCGGCCGGCTCGAAGGTGGCCGTGACCGTGTGCGTGCCGGCGGCGTCGAGCTGGAAGTCGGCGGTGGCGCGGCCCTGCTCATCGACGGCGACGCGTCGTTCCTGGCCGGCCACCGTGAAGACCACGTGGCCGGCGACCCCGGCGGGGGTCACCTGCGCGGAGGCCGAGACCTGGCCGCCGGCCGTGACCGTGACCGGGTCGAGCGTGAGCTCGGTGGCGGTGGCGCGGAGGTCGATGACCACGGTGCCGGTGTCCGAGCTGGGGCCGTAGCGCGTCGGGTCACCGGGCGTGAACGACGCGGTGGCGGGGTACTGGCCGTTGGCGTCGAACTGGCGCGTGATGCTCGCCTTGCCGTCTGCCACCGGGACCTCGACCGTCTCGTCGTTCACGACGAACGTCATGGTTCCCTCGGCGGCGGGGGAGACGGTGGCCGTGAGGGTCACGTCGTCACCGACGAGCGCCGACGTGGGTGAGATGGCGAGCGAGGTCTCCGTGGCCTCGGCGGAGACGACCACTGTCTCGGTGTCCGAGCTCTCGGAGTAACGCTGCGGGTTGGTGGGGATGAAGCGGGCGTTGACCGTGTACTCGCCGGCCGCCTCGACGGGGATCGAGGCCTCGGCCCGGCCGTTGACGACGGCGATGCGGACCGTCTTACCGGCGACCTCGAACTCGACGTCGCCCTGTGCGTCCGCGGGGGTGACCGCTGCCGTGGCGTTGACCGTGCCGCCGGCCGTCACCTGGACGGTCTCCAGGGTGAGGTTGGTCTGGGTGCTCTCGGTGTCAAGGTTGAAGGTTCCCGTCGTCGACGAGGTCCGCCACTGCGTTGAGTTGGTGGGGGTGAAGTTCGCCGTGACGCTCTTGGTGCCGGCGGTCGGCCGGGTGATCTGGGCAGTCGCGACACCGTTGACGACGTTCGCCGTGTAGGTCTGACCCTCGACGACGAAGCGGACCGTGCCCGTCGGGGTGTTGGTGCCGTAGGTGGCGTTGACGCGGGCCGTGGCCGTGACCGGCTCGCCCGGGCGGCCCGGGTTCGGCGAGAAGGTCAGCGGCGAGATGTTGGTCTCGACGGCGGGGAGGGTGTAGCGGACGATGTCGTCAGCGTGGGCCCACCGAGGGCTGAGCCTGTTCTTCTCCAACTCGGCCCCGAACTGGAACACCTGTCCGCCCCGGGCGTTATTCGGGATATTGAGCTTCATCCAGTAGTTGCGCGACTCACATTTGATGCCTGTGAAAGGCATGTCGGTGATCCGTCCGCCGATCCAGTTGGGACTCCGATGAAGCACCTGGGCCTCGATGTGGCCTCCCCGGGAGTGGTGGGTCCACCCTCCCGGAGCGCGGATTCCCGACTGCCACAGAACGGTCGAGGTATCAAGGCGGCCACACTTGTTCTGGTAGTTCGTGACGTCGATGTGGAGGAAACCGCCGGGCCGAGGTTGGCTGAGCGGCGAGCTGTCATTGATTTGCAGGGTGACGTCGTAGTCCCCATCGATGGTCTTCTTGCCCGTGTAGATCGCGGCGTGCACCGCCGGGGCCAGCCCCAACACGAGGGCGAGGGAGGACAGGATCACCGTAAGCGAGCGCAGCCAGCGCCGTCCGGTGGTGCGTGCGGCAGTGGGGGTGCCGCCGACAGTGGTCGACATCGGAACTCCTGGGAGAGGGCGGGTGGGGCCAGCCCGCCGGTAGGTGACGGAACAACCGTCAAAGTTACTACTGACGACTCCTTGGTGTCTCCTAATTTCGGTGAACCTTCCGCGAACAATTCGGACGCCGGCCCCAGCGGTCGTGTCCTATCGGTGACCAGTCCTGCCTGTCCTGCGGTAACCACGTTCTCGCGCGGCGGGTAGTCCCGTTGGGCGGTCGGCCAAGTGGCCGCCTCAACCGTTAATGGACGATTGTTCGATAAGACTTCATTTTCTCGCCCGGGCGCGATATTGTCTGCTGCGTCACACCGTCTGTGTTCCCTCATCGGCGACCGAGTGCCGATCGCGGCGGGTGTTCTGACTCAAAAGGAGAGTCCATGAGGCACGGAATGATGCGCCGCTCCCTCGCTGCGGCGAGCGCGGCGGCGATGGCTGGCGCGGCCCTGGTGGTCGGCGGGGCTGGGGTGGCTTCGGCGGCAGAGGTATCGGCGAGCCAGGAGTATTCGGGAGCTTTCGCCTCGAAGTTCCGGGTGACACGGACCATCAGTGAGGGGTCGCCGACCTACGGGGACACCGTCACCGTTCACACGCGCGTCGAGCGGACTTCCTTGGGTGACCTTCTATACGGGGTCCGGGATTACACTCCCGATTGTTTCCAGCGGGTCCCCGGGACCGCGTCGGCACAGGCGCGTGGTGGTGCACTTATCCACGAGGGTAACCGCGAGTTCTCGTATCCCGATGGGGACCTGCAGTGGAACGGCCCGGGCGTTGGTTCCTGGTTCTGGATGGAGACCGATTACACGGTCTTGTGTGACGCCGGGCGGGTTCCTGCAGGTGGCGCGGAGTTCGCCTCTGTGGCCGGACAGTACCGTGGCTCGGAAACGCTTGGCCCCACCATCACCGTCAACCGCGCCACGGTCTCCGAGTTCTTCCTCGCGGCTCCCGGCGCCCTCGAGGTGAACACTCCCACCACGCTGCGGGTCAACACCAATGCTCCCAACGGCTCCGACGTCACCTTCAAGGTCGACGGCCAGACGTTGCCGGCCAAGGTCGCCGACGGCAAGGCGACCGTGACGTGGACCCCGTCCACGGCCGGCTCCAAGACGGTGACCGCGGAGCTCGCGCAGACGGCCACGCACCTCGGCAAGAGCACGCAGCGAACGGTGTCCGTCGCTGAGCAGGTTGTGGACTCGACCGTCGTCATCGACGCACCTGACACGGCTCAGGTCGGCGTGAGGTCCGAGCTCACCGCCACCGTTACTCCGGCCGGCGCCGGCGGCACGGTGACGTTCAAGGAAGAGGGCAAGATCATCGCCAGCGCCGATGTGCCCGCTAGCGGTAAGGTCACCATCGACTGGGTTCCCGAGGTTGAGGGGGATCGCTCGATCGACGCGGAGTTCTCCGGCCGCGCCGGGGTCAACGGATCGGCTGCGATCGGCGCGAAGGTGAATGTCACCCCCAAGCCTGCGGAGATGCAGCAGTCCACCACGTCCCTCGCTCAGGTCGGGATGGTTGATCTCGGCGACACTGTCACGCTGCAGGCGACGGTGGACCCGGCGGTCGGTGGCACCGTGAAGTTCTACGACGGCAACACCCTCCTCGATGAGGTCCCGGTCGGCGAGAACGGCGTGGCCACGCTCGCGTGGGAGCCGACCACGGAGGGCGAGCGCACCATCCGCGCGGTGTTCTCCGGTACGGAGACGGTGATCTCGTCGCAGGCCGCCACGCAGGCGATCGTCACCTCGGCCACGGACACCCCTGAGCCCGGTGAGTCGGACGACCCGGGCACCCCGGGCGGCAACTCGGGCAGCCTCGGCTCGCTCACCGGCATCCTCGGTGGCGGCCAGGGCGCCAGCGGCTCGCTGGGTTCGCTGGGGTCGCTCTCGAACAACTGACGGTCCGGCTCCGAGCCGGGCCGGGTAGGTGCCCCATCGCGTTCGCGCGGTGGGGCACCGCCGTATTTCAGGAGGGTGGGATGACTTCGCCCGGCCCGGCGGGGTGGATTGTGATGTGACGACGACGAAGTGACCCTCGTGGCCCCGTGGCAGCCTTCATGAGTGTCATCTGAACGGATGACTAATCCGGCAGGATTCACCGTAGAGGCATGTTGACGCGGCCGCACTAGTTCCAAATCGAGTTTTGATCTGCGGCGTTGTGCGATAGTATGGCGTGGATCACCGCGTCATCGGTCGCTCTCTGTCCGCGACCCCAGCCTCCGGAGGCCCCCTCACATGAAGAGACTGTCACGCCGCATAGCGGCGATACTGAGCACGATCATGATGGCTGCGGCGTTCCTCGTCACCGGACAGTCGTTGGTCGCGTCGGCGGCGCCAGCATCGGCAACTTACAAGCACGGAGATACAACCTTCACAAGGTGGGTCGAAAACACGACACCCGTCGTGGGGGAGACCGTCAGGATCGACACGACATGGACGAGGAGCGGGATAATAGCCGAGTACGTGTATGAGGTCGATCACCGCGTGCATCAGTGTCTTGAATACGTCGGCGGATCGACTACCTGGAACGGCGGCGCAGTCTCCGATGTCACCGTGTTTCCCTCGGACCCGGCGGCTGCGGGGTACCAGTACGTCAAGGCGAAGGCTCCCAACTCCACGTCATGGCGGGTGCCGGGGGGCGGCTCGAGGACCCTCTCTATGACGTTCAGGGTGTCCGCCAACTGTCCACGTGAGGTTCCACTTGGATCGACGATCAGTTGGTACACGGGATCCCTCGGCAGTGGCACTTACACGTTTGAGAACTTCAACGGCGGACCCGCCATCACCGTCAAGAAGAACCCCACCACCACGAGCTCGGCCACGGCCACGCCGAATCCTGTGGTGACCGGAACCGCGACGACGCTCTCCGCGACCGTCACGGGTGGGTCGGCCGGCGATCCGGTTCTATTCAAGTCGGGCAACACTGTCCTGTGCGACACCACGCTCGACGGTGCCGGGTCGGCCTCGTGTCCGTGGACCCCGTCCACCGCGGGAGCGGTGCCCGTGACCGCGCACTATGCCGGCAATGCGAAGGCCGCTGCCTCGCAGTCCGTACAGGCCACGACGGTGACGGTGCAGGATCCGCCTCCTCCGGGGGCGCCCACCGACGTCACGGTGACCCCGTCCCTGGTGATGCCGGGATCGATCGTCACCGTCAGTGGCCACGCCGAGCCGGGGCGAACCGTCAAGGTGTACGTCTTCGGTCAGCAGGTCGCGTGTGGGCCTGCGCCGGTTGTCGCCGACGCCTCCGGAGCCTTCACCTGCACGATGAACGCCCCGTCCGGGACAGGCGAGTATGAGGTGACGGCCACCGCCGTCAACCAGTACGGGGAGTCGCAGCCCTCCACCCCGGCCATCCTGACGGTGCAGTCGGAGATGCCGACGGTCACCGACACCACGACGGCGACCGCCACCACGACGGTCCCGACGACGGTCACCCAGACCGAGACGACCGAGGTTCCCACGACGGTGACGCAGACGGCCACGGTCACCGACACGTCCACGCAGACGGAGACCACGGTGGTTCCGACCACGGTCACGGAGACCTCGACGGCCACGGAGACCACGACCACCGAGGTGCCCACGACGATCACCGCGACCGCCACGGCCACGGTCACCGAGACGTCCACGCAGACCGAGACCACGGTGGTTCCGACCACGGTCACGGAGACCTCGACGGCGACAGAGACCACGACAACCGAGGTGCCTACGACGGTGACGGAGACCTCGACCACGCAGGTGCCCACGACGGTGACGGAGACCTCCACCACCGAGGTGCCCACGACGGTCACGGAGACGTCGACGTCGATGGTTCCCACGACCGTGACCGAGACGACGACGAAGGAGATCCCCACCACGGTGGTCGAGACCACGACCACACAGGTCCCCACGACAGTGACGGAGACCTCGACGTCGACGATGCCCACCACGGTGACCGTGACCGCCGATCCGGGTACGACGACGGTCACCACAACGGCCACGGCAACCGAGACCGTCACCCAGACGGCGACGCAGACGGTCACCACCACGGTCGCCGGACCCGGAGTCACGACCACGGTGACCGTGCCCGCCACCACCACCACGGTGACGGCCCCCGGAAGCACGGGCTCGATCGGAAGCGGTTCGCTCGGATCTGTCTCGCCGGGTGGTAGCGCAGCCGGTTCCAGCCTGGGGAGTTCGGCCCAGGTAGCGGCGGGCACGGGATCGCTCGGCTCCCTCGGCCCGATCCTCCTTCCGCTCGTGGGCTCGGCGGTCAAGCCGCTCGGATCGATGGGCCGGCTGTCCATCGGCCGCACCAGTCGCCGACGCTGACGTACCCCAGTCGGCAGACCCCGGCCCCACCGCCACCACGGCGGTGGGGCCGGGGCCTTCTTCTCTCTAGGCCTCCTCGCGGGCGTCGTCGTCAGCGCGCATGCCTCCACTCCTGGAGTGGCGGGGAGTTGGTGAACACCGGCGCGAGTCCGGTGTACGTCTCGCAGGGATTTCGGCGCGGACATCAGACAGGGAGTTCTGCAAATTCGGCGAGGTGTCGACCAAACGGGAGTGGGCAGTGCGGTGCGGGCACGGGGCAGTGCGGTGTGGGCACGGGGAGGGCAGCGGAGGGCGAGGCGGGCCGGGCGCGAACATGGGGCTCGCACCTGGCGAGAACACGTTCTACCCTGGTGGCATGGCCACGACCCCCACCGCCCGCGACCTCACGCTCGCGCAGATCCTCGAGCGGCAGCAGCAGTCCTTCCTCGCCGACCCGCAGCCCGGCGCCAAGATCCGCCGCGACCGCATCAGCCGCCTCAAGAAGCTCGTCCTGGACAACGCCGCCGAGCTCACCGAGGCCATGCGCGAGGACTACGGCTCCCGCCCCGAGACGCTCTCCACGCTCTCCGACATCGCCTCCTCGATCCCGGACCTGGACCACCAGCGCGGCCACGTCCGCAAGTGGATGAAGCCCACCCGCCCCTCGCGGGCCCTGGACCGCCTGGGCTTTACCCAACAGATCCGGCACGACCCCAAGGGCGTCGTGGGGATCATCGGCCCCTGGAACTTCCCGCTCTACCTCACGATCGTCCCCGCGGGCTCCGCGCTGGCCGCCGGCAACCGAGTGATGATCCGCCCGAGCTCGGTCACCGCGCACACCACGGAGGTGCTCTGCAGCCGGGCGCCCGAATACTTCGCCGTCGACGAGCTGGCCTTTGCCGGCCCCGAACACGGCCGCGGGTCCGACTTCTCCCGCCTCCCGTACGACCACCTCTTCTTTACCGGCTCGCCCGGCGTCGGCAAGTCCATCGCCCGGGACGCCGCCGAGAACCTCACCCCGGTGACCCTCGAGCTCGGCGGCAAGAACCCGGTGATCGTGGACACGAGCGCGGACATCGAGCGCACCGCCCGCAACCTCGCCTCCTCCCGCCTCGTCAACGGCGGCCAGGTGTGCATGTGCCCCGACTACGTGTGGGTGCCCCAGCAGGACATGGACCGTTTCTGCGAGATCGTCCTGGACCAGTGGCGCAGCACCCTTCCGGCCATCGCCGGCAACCCCGAGTACACGGCCGTGGTCAACGACTCCAACTACGAGCGGATCGTGGGCCTGATCGACGACGCCGTGGCCAAAGGCGCCACCAAGCAGGAGGCGGCACCGGCGGGGGAGAGCCTGCCAGACCCGGTCACCCGCAAGATCGCGCCCACCCTGCTCACCGGCGTCACCCCGGAGATGGACATCGACTCCGACGAGGTGTTCGGCCCCGTCCTCACCGTCTTCGGCTACCAGAGCGTCGAGGAGCCCATCCGGTACATCACCGCCCGTCCCAGCCCGCTCGTCCTCTACTGGTACGGGGAGCAGAACGACCGCTTCGAGACCGTCGCCGACCGCACCCGCTCCGGCAACATCTACGGCAACGACTTCGGCATCGGCATGGTCTCCTCCGCCATCCCCTTTGGCGGCGTCGGCAACTCAGGCACGGGCAACTACCACGGCCACCACGGCTTCCGGACCTTTACCCACGAGCGGGCCGTGGCCATGCACCGCTTCGACTACTCGGCCGCCGAGTTCATGGTCCCGCCGTTCGGGCCGGACAAGAAGCGGCAGGCGTCGCTCTACTTTGCCGCCATGCGGCTACGCACCCGGCTCCTCGGCTGAGTCGGCGGGCTCGGCGTCGGCCGCCCCGGCGGCGCCGGCGGCCGGCAGATCCAGGTGGAACGTGGAGCCCTCGCCCTCGCGGGAGGTCACCCGCACCGTGCCGCGGTGCTCCACCGCGATCTGCCGCACGATCGACAGGCCCAGGCCCGTGCCCGGGATGGACGCGGTCTCCGCGTTGGAGGCCCGGTAGAAGCGGTTGAACAGCTCCGGAACCTGCGCGGCCGGGATTCCGATGCCCGAGTCCTCGACCGTGGCCACCACCCGGCCGTCGGTGGTGGCCACGGAGACCCGCACCCGGCCGCCGGAGGGCGTGAACTTGACCGCGTTGGACACGAGGTTGGACAGGGCCCGCTCGAGGTGCGCCGGGTCGCCCTCCACGGGGGCGGGGTGGGGGGCGACGACGACGAGGTCCACGTCCTTCCGCCCGGCCACCGGCAGGAGGTTCTCACCCACGTCCTGCGCCACGGCGGCCATGTCGACCTCGTGGTGCGCGGCCCGGGCGTCGTTGGCCTCGATGGTGGACAACAGCAGGATGTCCTCGATGAGCCCCTGCAGGCGGTGCGTGTTGCGGTCGATCACCTCCACCAGGCGGAGCTGCTCGGGCGTGAGCTCGCCGGCCGCGCCGTGCGCCAGCATCTCGGCGTAGCCGGAGATCGAGGTGAGCGGCGTCCGCAGCTCGTGGCTCACGGTGGAGACAAAGGCGTCCTTCTGGCGGTCCAGCTCGCGGAGCTGGCGCACGTTCTCCCGCTCCGCCTCGTAGGCGACCCGCTCGAACAAGGTGCGCGCCACCTTGCCGGCGATGAGCTCCAGCGCCGAGGTGTCCGCGCCGCGCCACGGGTGCGGGCCCTTCTCGTCGGCCACCAGGATGCTGCCCAGGCGCTCCCGGCCCAGGCGGATGGGGACGATCATCATGGACCGCGGCGACCCGGGCGGCATCGCGGACGGGTTGACCACCGTGCGATGGGCGGACGGCTCCGGCGGCGTCGCGGGGAGCATCCGCACCACCTCGTCGTCACCCAGCGCCGCGTAGGGCCCCGCCGGGTCCGCGTGGAACCGGGTCACCTCCTCGCCGGACGGCGCGCGGTACCGCAGCACGCACAGGTCGCAGCCCACCGCCTCCGCGATCTCGCGGACGATCGCCTCCACGGCCACCGCCACCACCGACGTCTCCCGCAGCCGCTGGCCCGCCCGCAGCGTCACCGACTGCATGGTCGCCAGGTGCACCTGCTCGCGCTCGAACCCGCGGGTCTGGTCGAGCAACGAATTGAGCTCCGCCGCCAGCCTCCGCACCTCGGTGGGGCCGCGGCTCTCGTCCGCGCGGGCGTCCTCGTCGCCGGCCCGCTGGCGAGCCACCACCTGGTCGAGTGCCTGGATCGGCGCCACGATCGACTCCGTGGCCCGGCGCTGCCGCCGCCGCCCGTACACCGTGACGGCCGCCATCGCGGCCAGCCCCAGCAGGACGCTCGCGGCGACGATCGCCTGCCGCACGTTCCGCAGCAGCTGCCGCCGGTCCTCGAGGCCGGAGAGCAGCTCGGCGGTGGCGTCGGTGAACTCGGTGAAGTGGGCGCTCGGCGCCGCCAGGTCCGACGGCCGGCCCTCGCGGACCAGGCCGGCGATCCGGTCCGCCTCGTCCCACCACGCCCGCGCCGCCTCGTCCGCGCGCACGGCGAGCTCCCGTGCACCCTCGCCCGGGGCGCGGTCCCGCAGGTGCCCCAGGTGCCGGAGGGACTCCTCGCGCCGCTGGGGGAAGTCGGCCACGACCTCCGGGTCCTCGGTGTGGCGGTAGAGCCGCAGGTCCGACTGGGCCGCGTACATCTGGGACGACGCCCGGTGCGCCTCGTCGATCGCCGGCGCGTACCGGAAGGCGATCCGCTCGCTCACCGAGTGCTGCGCGATCATGATCATCGGCCCCACCAGGGCCAGCACCCACACCATCCACATGAGGCTGCGCACCAGGCGGTGGAGCCGGTCGGCGACGGGGACCGCGGGCGGCGTCACGTCGCGAGGATCTCCTCCACCTGCCGCAGCAGGTCCGCGGGGCTGAACGGCTTGAAGACGTAGGCGTCCGCACCCGCGGTGAGCCCCAGGTCCAGGTCGGAGGTGGTGGCGCGGGCGGTGAGCAGGATGATCCGGGTCTCGGAGACCTCCGGGTCGCGGCGCACCTCGCGCAGCACGTCCAGGCCGTCGACGTCCGGCATCGAGATGTCCAGCACCGCCAGGTCCGGCTCCCACTCGCGGATCGCGGCCAGCGCGGCGGGCCCGTCGCCGAACGCGCGCACCTCGTAGCCTCCGAGCTCGAGCTTGGTGGCGACGAGGTCGCGGATGTCCGCGTCGTCGTCGGCGACGAGGATCCGTGCGACCGGTGGGTTCACGATTCAGGGCTCCTGCGTACGGGGTTCGCCCCAGCCTACGGGGCGCGCCACGCGCGCGGGGTCAGTGGCCCAGGGTCGCCGCACCGCCGGGTCACTCGCCGCGGAACTGCGGCGCCCGCTTCTCGGCGAAGGCGCGCGGGCCCTCCTTGGCGTCGGCGGAGGCAAAGACCCTGCCGCCCTCCTCGGCGTCGATCCGGAACGCCTCCTCCTCGTGCAACCCCTCGGACGCACGGATCGTGCGCATCATGGCCTGCACCGCGAGCGGGCCGTTGGCGGCGATCTTCTCGGCGATCCCCATCGCGGTGTCGAGCGCCTCGCCGTCGTCCACCACGTGCCCCACGAGGCCGAACCGCTCCGCCTCCTCGGCGGTGAGGTGTCGGCCGGTGAGCAGGATCTCCATGGCCACCGTGTACGGGATCTGCCGCGGCAGCCGCACCGCCGAGCCGCCCAGCGGGTACAGGCCCCACCGCGCCTCCGAGACGCCGAACGTCGCGCTGCGCCCGGCCACGCGGATGTCGGTGCCCTGCAGGATCTCGGTGCCGCCGGCGATCGCCGGGCCCTCCACCGCCGCGATGAGCGGCTTGGTCAGGCGCCGGCCCTTGAGCAGCGCCGGCAGGCGCGTGAGGTCCCAGCCACCCTTCGCGAACTTGTCGCCGGGGGCCTCCGAGTTCATGGCCTTGAGGTCCGCGCCCGCGCAGAAGAACCCGCCCGCGCCCGTGAGGATGCACGCCCGGATCTCCGGGTCCGAGTCCACGAGGTCCCAGGCCGCCTCCATGCCGCGCATCATGGGACCGGAGAGCGCGTTGCGTGCCTCGGGACGGTTCATGGTGACGACGAGGACGTGCCCCCGCCGCTCCGTGAGCAGATGCTGGTCCTCCGGGGTGACGGCGCTGGTCATGAGGCCTCCTGGCACAGGGTCGAGACGGGAATCAGTGGTTTCCGTCACGCCAGACGGTAACACGTTCTAGTTTGGGGGCCATGGCGTACACCATCGGAGATCTCGTCGAACACAGCGTGGACCGCGTCCCGGACCGGGTCGTCCTGGTCCAGGGGGACCGCTCCTACACGTTCCAGGAACTCGAGGACCGGGCCAACCGGCTCGCGCACCACCTGCAGTCCGTGGGCGTGGGGCCCGACGACAAGGTGGCGGTCTACAGCCGCAACACCATCGAGGCCGTCGAGGCCATGGTCGCGATCTTCAAGATCCGGGCCGTCATGGTCAACATCAACTACCGGTACGTCTCCGCCGAGCTCGAGTACCTGTTGAACAACTCGGACTCGGTCGTGGTGGTACACGAGCGGCGTTACTCCGATGTCCTGGCCGATACCCTCCCCGCCACCCCGGGCGTCACGCACTGCGTGGTGGTCGAGGACGGCACCGACGGCCCCGACCCCGCCACCCCCGAGGGCGTGACCGTGGCCCACTACGAGGACGCGCTGGCCGCCCAGTCGCCCGAGCGCGACTTCGGCGAGCGGTCCAACGACGACGTCTACATGCTCTACACCGGTGGAACAACCGGCTCGCCCAAGGGCGTCATGTGGCGCCAGGAGGACGTGTTCATGGTCCTCGGCGGCGGCATCGACTTCCTCACCGGCGAGAAGGTCACCGACGAGTGGGAGCTGGCCAACAAGGCCGTCGACGGCGGCGTCCTCGTCCGCATGGCCCTGCCGCCGCTCATCCACGGCGGCGCCCAGTGGGCGATCCTCATGGCCCTGTTCGCCGGCCACACCAACATCCTCATCCCCGAGTTCGACCCGCACGCCGTGTGGCAGGCCGTCACCGACCACAAGGTCAACCTGATGTTCATCACCGGCGACGCCATGGCCCGCCCCATGATCGAGGCCTGGGATCCGGAGAAGTACGACGCGTCGTCGCTGTTCTACATGGGCTCCTCCGCCGCACTGTTCTCCCCGGCCGTCAAGGACCAGTTCATCGAGGCCTTCCCGGGCGCCATGATCTCGGACTCCATCGGCTCTTCCGAGACCGGCTTCTCCGGCATCCAGCTCGCCGAGAAGGGCAAGACCCACACCGGCGGGCCGCGGGTCAAGATCGACGGCGAGACCACCGTCCTCGACGCCGACGGCAACGAGGTCGAGCCCGGCTCCGGGGTCATCGGCAAGGTGGCCCGGACCGGCCACATCCCGATCGGCTACTACAAGGACGAGGCCAAGACCGCCGCGACCTTCAAGACCTACAACGGCAAGCGCTACTCGATCCCCGGCGACGACGCCCGGGTCGAGTCCGACGGCACCGTCACCATGCTCGGCCGCGGCTCGGTGTCCATCAACACCGGCGGCGAGAAGGTCCACCCCGAGGAGGTCGAGGCCGCTCTCAAGACCCACCCGGACGTCTACGACGCGCTCGTGATCGGCGTCCCTGACGAGCGGATGGGTCAAAAGGTCGCCGCCGTATTGCACACCCGCGACGGCCTCTGCCCGCCGATCGACGAGATCAACGACTACGCCCGCAAGGAGATCGCCCGCTACAAGGTGCCCCGCGCCGTGTGGGTCGAGAAGAGCGTCAAGCGCAACCCCGCGGGCAAGCCCGACTACCGGTGGGCCGCCGAGATCGCGGCCTCCCGCCCCGCCGACGACAGCCAGGAGATCTCCCAGTGACCGTCACCCGCATCAGCACCCCACTCGCCGAGGAATTCGGGATCGCATACCCGATCTTCGCCTTTACCCCCTCCAAGTACGTCGCCGCCGCCGTCACCCGCGCCGGCGGCATGGGCGTGCTCGGCTGCGTCCGCTACAACGACCCGGCGGAGCTCGACGAGGTTCTCACCTGGATGGACGAGAACACCGACGGCAAGCCGTACGGAGTGGACGTGGTGATGCCCAACAAGGTGCCCACCGAAGGCAGCGCCGTGGACCTGGGCGCCATGATCCCCGAGGAGCACAAGTCCTTCGTCAACCGCGTCCTCGACGACCTGGGCGTGCCGCCGCTGGACCAGGACGACACGCGCAACACCGGTGTCCTGGGCTGGCTGCACTCCGTGGCGGCCTCCCACGTCGAGGTGGCACTGAAGCACCGACCGGTGCTCATCGCCAACGCCCTCGGCTCGCCGCCCGTCGAGGTGATCGAGCAGTCGCACGCCGCCGGGCTCAAGGTGGCGGCCCTGGCCGGGTCGGTCAAGCACGCGCTGGCCCACGTCGAGAACGGGGTCGACATCGTGGTGGCCCAGGGCGGCGAGGCCGGCGGCCACACCGGCGAGGTCGCCACCATCGTGCTCGTGCCCGAGATCGTCCGCGCGCTCGACGGGAAGGTTCCCGTGCTCGCCGCGGGCGGCCTCGGCGACGGCGCGCAGGTCGCCTCCGTGATCGGCATGGGCGCGCAGGGCGCCTGGATGGGCTCGCGCTGGCTCACCGCGCAGGAGTACGCCGACGACGGCGGTTCCCAGGCCATGCAGCAGGCGCTGTTGCGCGCGACCAGCCGCGACACAGTCCGCTCGCGCATCTACTCCGGCAAGCCGGCGCGGCTGCTGCGCTCCAAGTGGACCGACGCATGGGAGGCCGAGGGCGCGCCCGACGCCCTGCCCATGCCGCTGCAGAACGTGCTCGTGGCCGAGGCTCACCAGCGCATCTCCGAGGCGCAGGATCCCGAGGTCGTGGCCATGCCCGCCGGGCAGATCATCGGCTCGCTCGACGGGATCGTCCCGGTCGCCGACACCATGGCGCAGATCGTCGACGAGTACTCCGCCGCCGTCGAGCGGTTGCGCGGCACGCTGGGCTAGCCCCGCCGGGTTGTGCCCGCCCGCCGGGTTGCGCATCCCCTCCGGGTTGTGCATCCGATTGGGCGCCCGCCCGCCGGGTTGTGCATCCTCGCTGGGTTGTGCATCCGATTGGGCGCAGTCGGGATGCACAACCCCTGCACCACTCGACATTTCGGATGCACAACCCGGCGGGGAGGTCATGCTCTCGAGGCGTAAGCCTCGGCCACGAGCCGGATCATCTCTGCGCGATTGCGGTAGTACATCTCCTTGGTCACCACGATCACGGTCCACCCCTGCGCGAGGAGCCGGTTTCGCCGCCGGATATCTCTCTTGATGCGTGCGGGGTCGGCGAAGTGGCCGTCGCCGTCGTACTCCACGGCAATTTTCCGGTGGCGGTCCGCCAGGTCGAGGTGGTAGCCCAGGCCGGCGACCTCGACCTGCGGTACGAGGTCGGTGAAACCGGCGGCCGCGAGTGTCATTCGCACCCGGGTCTCCATCGGCGACTGCGACCGACCGTCGGCCACGGCGAACACGCGCCTCGCCCGCGCCGCGCCCCAGCGCCCGGCCACGGCCGCGATGGTCTCGTCCATGTGCTCGAGGCGCAGGATGCGGCCGTGCAGTGATTCCACAGCGATCACCGCGTCCTCGAACGGCAGAAACCGGGCCAGGTCAAAGGCCGTCCACCGGGGCGTGGTGACGCGCGCTCCCGCCACCGTCGTGACGGCGGCCTCCGGAACGACGAACCGACGGATCCGAATTCCCGCCCGGCGCCGCATGCTCTTCCCCACACAGATCTCGGGTGGCGCGTCGTCGGGATGGGGTCCGCCGTGTACCGCGACCGCCGACCATCCGCACAACACCGCCTCCGGATACAACGACGCCACCGCGAGGGATCGCGCGCGGAGGTCGTCCGGGTGATCCACCGGGAGCACGAGGCCGGTGGTGACCGAGCGGAACGCGTTCCGGCGTTCCGATCGCCGGAGCTCTGCGAGCGCGGGACCCGACACGGCCGGCGTGGGGGCGAGTCGGGACGGGCGGGGGCGCGGATCGTGCGGGTCGTCAAGGTACACGGACCGAGCATCTCCGGCTCCCCGAGGTCGTCGGCCCCGTCACCGTGCCGAACGCGGTCGAACTGTGGGTGCGCCGGGGCCATGTGGAATGGATGGACTCGCTGGTCATCGAAGCGCCGCCGGGAGACGACGACGAGGCCCCCACCTCGGCGACCCGATTCCCCGTCTTTCCCGTCCGGCCGCGCATCTTCCGAGTGCGCCCCGCCCGGGTTGCGCTTCCTCTCGGTCCCTCGCTCCCCGGGTTGCGCTTCTTCTTGGTAACCGAACGGAAGCGCAAACCCGAGTGCGCCCGACAACAGGGATGCACAACCCGGTGGGGGCAACCCGGTGGGGGCAACCCGGTGGGGGCGGCCCGGTGGGGGCGGCCCGGTGGGGGCGGGCCGGCGGGGGCGGGCCGCGCGCAGGCGCGGGGTGGACGAGGTCAGCCGGGGGAGTGGGCCTCGAAGACGGTTGTACCCGGGGCGCGGAGGAACACCCGGTCGCCGGCTGGCTCGGCCCCGAGCGAGGTGAGGTCACGGGCCCGGAACTTGAAGCTCGCGGTGCGGGGCAGGTCCGCGGTCACGCGCAGCAGCGACGGCCACTGCTTGGGCCCCAGGTCGGCCTGCGCGGCGAGGAACTCCCCGAACCCGGCAGCGAACCCGGCGGCGAACCCGGCAGCGAACCCGGCATCGACCGCCGCGGCGTCCGCACCCGCGCGCGGCACGACCGCCGCGGCCACGTCGTCCCCGATCGCACCCGGCCCGCGCACCACCTCGGCGGGCACCGCGTAGACGCCCACCTCGGCCACGTCGGGGTGCCGGCGCAGCACGCGCTCGATCGGGGCGGCCGCGAGGTTCTCGCCGTCGACCCGCATCCACCCGCCGGAGCGGCCGGCGAAGTAGACGTATCCCTCGGCGTCCACGTAGGCCAGGTCGCCGCTCCAGAACCGGCCGTCCCTCAGCCGCGAGGCGTCGGCCGCCGGGTCGTTGTAGTAGCCGGCGAACAGGCCGGGGCCGTCGGCGACCATCTCGCCCACCGCCTCGTGGGCGTTCACCAGGACGCCCTCGTCGGAGAACACGGCCCGCGGGCACTCGGCGCCGGTCTCCACGTCCACCACGCGCACGCCGTCGGGCAGCGGCCCGAGTGCGGACTCCGGGGTGTCGGGGGTGCGGGTCACGGACACGCCGCCCTCGCTGGAGCCGAAGCCGTCCACCACGGTCACGCCGAACCGGCGGGCGAACTCGCGCCGGACGTCCGGCGGGGCCTCGTTGCCGTAGACCACGCGCATGGGGTTGTCGGCGTCGTCGTCGCGTTCGGGCGTGGCCAGCACGTAGGAGAGCGGGGCGCCGACGTAGTTGGCGAAGGTACACCTGTAGCGGCGGACGTCGTCGAGCCAGCCGGAGACCGAGAACCGTCGCCGCACCGCGATCGAGCAGCCCGAGAACAGGGCGATCGGCCACGCCACCATCACGGCGTTGGAGTGGAAGAGCGGCATGGCGCTGTACACGCAGTCGTCGGCGCCGATCCCGAACCGCTCGGCGAGCATCCGCCCCGGCACGGCGATCTTGGACTGCGTGATCCGCACGGCCTTGGGGTCGCCGCTCGTGCCCGAGGTGAACACCAGCGCCACCAGGTCGTCGGGCCCCACCGGCACGTCGGCGGGGTCGGGGAGCCCGGCGCCCGCGTGCCGCTCGAGCAGCGCCGTCCACTCGGGGGAGTCCACGTCCACAACGGGCACCCCCGGATCGAGGGCGTCGAGCAGCGGGGCGTGGTCGGCGTCGGTGAGCACCACGGCGCAGTCGGCGAGCGCGGCGTCGCGCGCCAGGGCCTCGCCGCGGCGCGTGGGGTTGAGCCCGGCCACCACGAGCTCGGAGCACGCCGCGGCCGCGAGCAGGTGGAGGTACTCGGGGACGCCCGGTAGCAGCACGCCGACGTGGGGAGGGCGCGGCGAGCCGCCCGGCGGGGCCCCGCCCTGTGACGACGACGAGGCCAGCAGCTCGCGCAGCGCCGCGATCCGCGTCGCCGCCGCCCGGACCGCGTCCGGCCAGGGCAGGAGCTCGCCCTCGGACCAGATGCCGCGCGGCCCGTCAGAGCCGCGGGCGGGGCACGTGTCCGCGCCGGCGAGGGCGTGGATCGCGGCGGCGACGGAGCGTTCCGGGCCACCGGCGTAGTCGGCGATCGTGCGGATCGCCCCCGTCACGTGTGTCGCTCCCACGGATCGCCGTGCGCCGCCAGCACCTCGCCCAGGTCGAGCAGCTGCCGGGTCGCGCCGCCGAGGCGGAACTCGCCGGCCTTGGCGGCCAGGAAGTAGCGGTGGGCGGGCTCGGAGCGGTCCAGGCCCACGCCGCCGTGGATGTGCACGGTCGAGTGCGCGAGCCGGTGCCCGGTCTCGCAGGCCCAGAAGTGGGCGGAAGCCACGGCCGAGCGGGCGGCGGGACCCGGGGCTCCGCGGCCCGCCGCGCTCGACGAGTCCGGGCCGCTACAGGCGTCGAGCTCGAAGGCGGCGCGCAGCGTCGCGAGCCGGACCGCGTCCACGTCGATCGAGCCGTCCGCCAGTCGCGCCGCGACCGCCTGGAACGAGCCGATGGGCCGGCCGAACTGGCGGCGCTGGGAGGCGTAGGCGGCGGTGCGCTCGAGCGCGGCCTCGACCACGCCCCACTGGTACGCGGCCAGGTGGACGCGGCGACGCAGGGCGTCGGTCGCGGCGGCGCCCTGGGGTAGGGCGGTGGCGTCGCCGAGCTGGCCGGTGACCAGGCCCGCGCACGAGTAGTCCACGGGCACGGTGCGCTCGACCTGCACCGACGCACGGTCGGCGACGCGCAGGCCGTCGTCCGCGGGCTGCACGACCACGTCCGCGATCGGGGCCCAGTCCACCTCGGGCGCCGGGCCGTGGGCGCCGGGGTCGGCGACGGCCGCGATCTCCCGGCCCTCGGCGACGGCGGCGGCGCGGTCGCCGAGCCCCGCCGCATCGAGCAGGTGCGTGGCGCGGACGGCGGGCGAGAGCGGCACGGGCGCCAGTACGCGGCCGAGCTCGCGGAGCACGAGCGCCTCCGCGACCACCCCGAGCGCGGCGCCGCCGCAGGACTCGGGCGCGAGCGCGCTCGGCACCCCGCCCTCGGCGAGCGCGGACCACAGTCCCGCGTGGAAGCGGGCGTCGGAACGGTCGGTGCCGCCGGACTCGGTGCCGGGGCCGAAGCGGGCGTCGAGCTCGCGCAGGGACCCGTCGGTCACCAGCTTCTCGCCCATGTCACGGACGAGGCCGGTGAGCTCTCGGATGTCGTCACTGATGCGGAAGTCCATGTCAGCCGTCCTTCCGGGCCGGAGCCGGGGCGGGCGCCACGCGCGGGGCGGGCGGCAGGCCCAGACCGGCCGTGGCGATGATGTCGCGCTGCACCTCGTTGGTGCCGCCGCCAAAGGTGAGGATGAGCGCCGAGCGGTGCAGCCGCTCGATCCGCCCGTGCAGGGCGGCCGTCGGGGAGTGGGCGCGCTGGTAGCCGCTGGACCCGAGTACCTCCATGAGCAGGCGGTAGGCCTCGGTCGCGGTCTCGGTGCCGTAGACCTTGGTCGCCGACGCCGCGATCCGGGTGGGCGTGGCGTCGTCGGCACTGACGATCTCCCAGTTGCGCAGCGCCAGGTACTCGGCCATGGCGTGGACGCGGGCCAGGTGCGAGCGCACCCACTCGTGGTCGAGCACCACGCCGGAGCCGGGCAGCCCGACGTCCGCGGAGCGGGTCTCGCGCGCCCACGCGAGCACCTGCCGCAGCGAGGCCTGCAGCGGCCCCGCCGAGGTCAGGGCCACGCGCTCGTGGTTGAGTTGGTTGGTCATGAGCGGCCAGCCGCCGTGTTCGGGGCCCACGAGGTTGGAGGCGGGCACCACGACGTCCTCGTAGTAGGTGGCGCTGGTGTCCGGCCCGGCCATGGTCCGAACGGGCGTCCACGAGAAGCCCTCGGCGGTGGTGGGCACGACGATCATGGAGATGCCCTTGTGCCGCTTGGCCTCGGGATCGGTCCGCGCCGCGAGCCAGATCCAGTCGGCGTACGCGACGAGGGAGGTCCACATCTTCTGCCCGTTGATGCGGTAGACGTCGGTGCCCTCGTGCTCGCCGGAGCCGGCCTCCTTCACCGCGCGGGTCTTGAGCGAGGCGAGGTCGGTGCCGGAGTCGGGCTCGGAGTAGCCGATGCCGAAGTGTAGTTCGCCGCGACTGATGCGGGGCAGGAAGTAGGCCTTCTGCTCGTCGGAGCCGAACGCCATGATCGTGGGCGCCACCGAGTTGATGGTGAGGAAGGGCACGGGGACGCCGGCGATGGCTGCCTCGTCGGTAAAGATGAGCTGCTCGATCATCGGGCGGGCGCGGCCGCCGAACTCCTCGGGCCAGCCCAGGGTGAGCCAGCCGTCGCGGCCCATCTCGGCCACGATGTCGCGGTAGGCGCTGCCGTGGCCGTACTCGCCGGTGGTGGAGGTGAAGGACGTGCGGCGCTCGGGCGTCATGAGCCGCGAGAAGTACTCGCGCAGTTCGGCGCGCAGCCGCTGTTGGTCGGGGGTGTAAGTGATGTCCATATGCCCTAAGCTCGTCCCTGAGTTGTAACACGTTCTAGTGTCGCGGCTCACATAGTATCGAACCACGCCCGCGGTCACCGAGGCCGCGGGCCCGGCCGAGGAGGACAGTCATGAGGATCATCGTGGATCCCAACCGATGCGAGGGGCAGGCCGTGTGCACCGGACTGGCCCCGAAGGTCTTTGAACTGGGTGACGACGACGAGATCGTGCGCGTGATCGCCGATCCGGTCCCGGAGGAGCTCCAGAAGCGCGCCCTCAAGGCCGTGGAGAAGTGCCCGATGGCCGCCCTCAAGGCCGAGGAGTGACCGCCGGGATGGCCTCACTCGACTCCGATCTGTCCCTCGACGGCCGCGTCGCCGTCGTCACCGGCTCCGGCTCCGGCCTGGGCGCCGCGGAGGCCGTCAACCTGGCCCGCTCCGGCGCCGCCGCCGTCGTGATCAACGACATCCGGGCCGGCGAGGCCACGGACGCGGTGATCGCGGACATCGAGGCGGCCGGCGCCAGGGCCGAGCTCGTGGTGGGCGACGTCTCCGAGCGCGAGACCGCCGACGCCATGTGCGCCGCGGCCGTCAAGCACGGCGGCCTGCACGTGGTGGTCAACAACGCCGGCATCACGCGCGACAAGATGCTCTTCAATCTCGACGACGCCGACTTCGACGCCGTGGTCAAGGTGCACCTCCGCGGACACTTCCTGCTCACGCGCAACGCCGCCGCCCACTGGCGGGCGGAGAGCAAGAAGTCGGAGGATCCCGTCTACGGTCGCCTGATCAACACCTCGTCCGAGGCCGGGCTCTTCGGCCCGCCCGGGCAGGCGAACTACGGCGCCGCCAAGGCGGCCATCACGGCTCTGACGCTCTCGGCCTCCCGCGTGCTCTCGCGGATCGGCTGCACCGCCAACGCGATCGCCCCGCGCGGCCGCACGGGGATGACCGAGAACGTCTTCGAGGCCTGGGACGAGTCCCAGGGTCCCGATCCGCTCTCCCCGGACCGGGTGGCGGACCTCGTGTCCTACCTCGCCTCCCCGGCCGCCGCGGAGATCACGGGACAGCTGTTCGTGGTCTACGGCGGCATGGTGGCGCTCGTCGAGGCACCGGTCGTGGAGAAGCGCTTCGACGCCGACGGCGGCATCTGGGACCGGCGCGCCTTTGCCGATGCGGTCTCCGCCCACTGGGCCGATCGGCCCGAGGGCAAGTCGTTCTCCGCCAGCGAGATCATGAAGCTCTAGATCTGCGCAGGTGACGGGCCCCCGAGCCGGTTTCTGAGAGTCCGGTCCGGGGGCCCGTTTCACGCTGTCAGCCCGTGTTAAGGTCCCCGCACAACGGGAGGTGTGCGGCGGCCGCCGGTTCAGCGGGGTTTGCCAACGAGAGCACGTTCTCGTTATTGTGTAAGCCGGGTCACACCAAAATGGACGCTTGTATAAAACGGAGGGGGCACGCATGGCCAAGGTTCTCGACGCGCCCCTCAAGGGCGTAGGCGAGTTCTTCGCGCTCACCCTCGACACGTTCGTGTCGTTCCCCTCGATCGTCCGGCAGACCCGCGAGTTCATCGACCAGTCGTGGTTCATCGCGCGCGTGTCGATGCTCGCCACCGTCCTCGTGGCCATCCCCTTCACTGTCCTGGTGAGCTTCACGCTCAACATCCTCCTGCGCGAGATCGGCGCCGCCGACCTCTCGGGGGCGGGCGCAGCCCTCGGTGCCGTCACCCAGGTCGGCCCCATGGTCACGGTGCTCATCGTGGCCGGCGCCGGCGCCACCGCCATCTGCGCCGACCTCGGCGCGCGCACCATCCGCGAGGAGATCGACGCCATGGAGGTGCTCGGGATCGACCCGGTCAAGCGCCTCGTGGTGCCGCGCGTGGCCGCCTCGACGTTCGTCGCGCTGCTGCTCAACGGCCTGGTCTGCACCATCGGCATCCTCGGCGGCTTCCTGTTCTCCGTCCTGCTCCAGGGCGTCAACCCCGGCGCGTTCGTCAACGGCATCACCCTGCTCACCGGCTTCGGCGAGCTCATCCTGGCCCAGATCAAGGCCGGCATGTTCGGCATGCTCGCCGGCCTCGTGGCCTGCTACAAGGGCCTCTACGTGCGTGGCGGGCCGAAGGACGTCGGCAACGCGGTCAACGAGACCGTCGTCTTCGCCTTTATGTCCCTGTTCGTGGTCAACACCGTCCTCACGGCGGTCGGCGTCAAGGTCCTGGGGGCGTGAGATGACCGTCATCGAGACCACCCGGTTCCCGCGGCTGTCGCGGGCCAAGCACAACGTCGTGGGCAGCTTCGACGACTTCGGCGACCACGCCCTGTTCTTCTGGCGTGCCCTCGTGGCCACGCCGCGGGCGTTGACCCAGTACCCCAAGGAGACGATCCGGCTCATCGCCGAGATCGCCATGGGCACCGGCGCTCTGGCCATGATCGGCGGCACCGTCGTGATCGTCGGCTTCCTCACCCTGGCCACCGGCGGCGTCATTGCCGTCCAGGGCTTCTCCTCGCTCACCGACGTCGGCGTCGAGGCCCTCACCGGCTTCTTCGCCGCCTTCATCAACGTCCGCATCGCCGCGCCCGTCATCGCGGGCATCGGCCTGGCCGCCACCATCGGCGCCGGGGCCACGGCGCAACTCGGCGCCATGAAGGTCTCCGAGGAGATCGACGCCCTCGAGGTGATGGGCATCGACTCGATCACCTACCTGGTGTCCACGCGCATCGTCGCCGGGATGATCGCGGTGGTGCCGCTGTACTCCCTCGCCGTCATCGCGTCGTTCCTCGCCAGCCGCTTCGCCACCGTGCGGATCTACGGGCAGTCCGGCGGCGTCTACGACCACTACTTCTCGACGTTCCTCATCCCCACGGACATCCTGTGGTCCTTCGTGCAGGCCATCGCCATGGCCATCACGATCATGCTCATCCACACCTACTACGGCTACAACGCCGCCGGCGGCCCCGCCGGCGTCGGCTCCGCGGTCGGCAACGCCGTCCGCACCTCGCTCGTCGCCGTGGTGACCGTAACCCTTCTCGTCTCCCTCGCGATCTACGGCGGGGACGGCAACTTCAACCTGTCGGGATAGGAGGCGAACGTGGCGAGAACGGTGAGTCAGAGCGACACGGTGCCCAAGCGCATCGCTGCCGCGAGTCTGACGCTCTTCATCGTGATCGTGGTCGCACTCTCCCTGGCCATGTTCACGCGCGCGTTCGACGACCGGGTGGCGCTGACGGTCCGTAGCGACCGTGCCGGCCTCGTCATGGAGGCCGACGCCAAGGTGCGCTCGCGCGGCGTCGAGATCGGCAACGTCACCGAGATCCGCCAGGAGTTCGACGGCGCGACCATCGAGATCGAGGTGGACCCGGCCGCCCTCGAAGCGATCCCCGCCGACTCCCACGTCAACATCCGCTCCAACACGATCTTCGGCGCCAAGTCCATCGACTTCATCCCCACCGCCGGCACCGACGGCGCGCCGCTGCGCGAGGGCACCGTGGTCGAGGCCTCCAACGTCACCGAGGAGGTCAACACCCTCTTCCAGGACCTCACCGACCTGCTCGAGGCGGTCGAGCCGGAGAAGCTCAACTCCACCCTCGGCGCCATCGCCGGCGCGGTCGACGGCCGCGGCGAGCAGGTGGGCCAGACGATCACCGACCTCAACGCGTACCTCGAGGAGATCAACCCGCAGATCGAGACCCTGCAGCGGGACCTCGCCAAGGGCTCGCGCGTGGCCAACCTCTACGCCGACGTCACCCCCGAGCTCATGCGCCTGCTCGACTCGGGCACCGACGTGGGCACCAACATCGTCAACAACCAGGCCCGCTTCGAGCAGACCCTCGTCGCCGCGATCGGCACCGGCGAGACCGGCAAGCGCCTGCTCGCCGAGAACGGCGACGAGCTGGTCAAGACCCTGTCCGACCTGCGCGCCACCGTCAGCCTGGTGTCCGAGTACCACCCCATGCTCACCTGCCTCATCGTGGGCCTCAACCAAGGCGTCGAGGGCGCCATGCCGGCGTTCGGCGGCAAGGACCAGCCCGGCCTCGTGTTCAAGGCCGGCTTCCAGCAGGGTGCGCGGGCGTACGAGTACCCCAAGGACCTGCCCAAGGTCAACGCCAGCACCGGCCCGAACTGCTACGGCCTGCCGTTCCCCGACCCGAACGTGCACGCCCCCTTCGTCGTCACCGACACCGGCTCCAACCCCGTGGAGGGCATGCCCGACGTGTTCACCTCACGCCCCGGCCCGCTGTTCGGGCCCCTCAAGCCGACAGAGCCCGGCCGCCCCGCGCCGCCGACGCTCCTGCAGGTCATGCTCGGCATGGACGGGGAGACCCCGTGACCGCCGGCCGCGTCGCCGCCCGCCGGGCCCGCGCCACGCTCATCAAGCTGTCGATCTTCGCGACGGTCATGCTGCTCGTGCTCGCCGGCCTCATCGTGGTGTTCAGCGAGTACCGCTCCGGCGACTACGAGGACTACAACGCGCACTTCACCGACGTCTCCGGACTGGAGAAGGGCGACAAGGTCCGTATCGCCGGCGTCGAGGTGGGCCGGGTCGGCAAGATCGGGCTGGCCGACGGCAACACCGCCGACGTCGAGTTCACCGTGACCGGCAACCAGGTGGTGCACCGCAGCACCGAGGCCGTGGTCCGGTACGAGAACCTCACCGGCGACCGCTACCTCGAGCTCAAGCGCGGCAAGGGCGACCAGTCGGCGCTCGAGCCCGGCGGCACCCTGCCGATATCGCAGACCTCGCCGGCCCTCGACCTGGACGCGCTGCTCGGCGGCTTCCGTCCGCTGTTCCGCGCGCTCGACCCGGGCGAGGTCAACGAGCTGTCCGACTCGATCGTCAAGGTGTTCCAGGGCGAGGCCGGAACGGTCCACGACCTGCTCGCCTCGACGTCGTCGCTCACCCGCGCCCTCGCGGACCGCGACGAGCTCATCGGCGACGTGATCACCAACCTCAACGGCGTCCTCACCACGGTCGAGGCCAACCACGACAACGTGGACTCGATCGTCGTGGACCTCCAGCAGCTCATCTCCGGGCTCGCCGCCAACGCCGAGCCGATCGGCGAGTCGGTGAGCCGGCTGGGCGACGCGAGCGCCAACATGACCACCCTGCTGTCCGACGTGCGGCCCGCCCTGAGGGAGGACGTGCGGCAGATCGACCGCGTGGCGACCCTCGTCAACGACGACGAGGAGTTCGTCGAGAACGTGATCAACCGCCTGCCGAGCGACTTCGAGAAGATGGGTCGACTGGGCGTCTACGGCAGCTTCTTCCAGTTCTACCTCTGTGGCGTGATCGTCCGGATCACCAACCCGGCGACCGGCCAGGACCTCTTCATGCCCCAGTACGAGCAGACCACGGGGAGGTGTGCGTTCCCCGATGAGTGAGAAGAACGACGGCGCGCCGCTCAAGGCGCCCAGGGGCCAGCTCCGGTTCCGCGACCGCGACCCCAAGTGGATCGGCGTGTGGGGGTCGGTGGGCGCGGTCGCGCTCATGGCGATCTCGCTGAGCTACGACCGCATCCCGTACGTCAACGGCACCCGCAACGCCACCGCCTACGTCGCCGACGCCGCCGGGCTCAACACCGGCGACGAGGTCCAGGTGGCGGGCATGAAGGTCGGCGCCGTCCGCAAGATCGGCCTCGACGGCGACCGGGTCAAGGTCGACTTCGCGATCGACACCGACGTGGACCTGGGGGAGGACACCTCGGCCCAGATCAAGACCGACTCGATCCTCGGCCGCCGCGCGCTCGCCGTCTTCTCCGACGGCCGCGGCGAGCTGGCGGACACCACCATCCCGCTCGAGCGCACCTCGGTGCCGTACTCGCTCACCTCCGCGCTCGGCGACCTGTCCGACACGGTCGAGGCCATGGACACCGACAAGGTGGACGAGGCACTCACCGTGATCTCCGAGACCATGGAGACCTCCTCGCCCGAGGTGCGGGGCGCGATCGACGGCATCACCCGCCTGTCGCAGTCCCTCAACAAGCGCGACGAGGGCGTGCGCGAGCTGCTCGACAAGGCAGCCGGCACCACCGACATCCTCGGCACGCGCAGCGACCAGATCAACCAGCTCATGGTGGACGGCAACACCCTGTTCATCCAACTCGACATGCGGCGCCGCGCGATCAGCGAGCTCATCACCAACATCGACGAGCTCGCCCGCCAGCTCTCCGGCGTGGTGCAGGACAACGAGGCGCAGCTCGGGCCCGCGCTCGACAAGCTCGAGAACGTCTCGGACCTGCTCATCCGCAACCGCGACGACCTCGACCTGGGCCTGCGCCGGATCGTCCCCTACGCCACTGCGCTCAGCGAGGCCGTCGCCTCCGGCCCGTGGTTCAACGCCTATATCTCCAACCTGTCGCTCGGCCATTACCAGCAGACGATCCTCCGGGACCTCATGCCGCTGATCGACGACCGGGTCCAACCCGAGCCGGGCCTGGTGCGTGAGCCGACGATGCCCGGCACACCCGGTCTGACCCTCATGGACGAGTTCCCCGGTTGGGGAGTCAACAGGAAGCCGCGATGAGTAGATTCCTCTCCTCCACAGCAGCCAAGGTGATCGCGGTGCTCGCCGTGATCGCCCTGGTCGTGGCCGCCGTGTGGCTGTTCACGACCCGGACCAAGACCATCACGGCCTATTTCGAGTCCACCCGCGGTGTCTACCAGGACGACACGGTGCGCGTGCTCGGCGTCACGGTGGGCACCATCTCGGACATCAGCATCGAGGACGGCCTGTCCAAGGTCACCATGGAGGTCGACCACGAGGTCCCGATCCCCGCCGACGCCAACGCGCTGCTCGTGGCGCAGTCGCTCGTCGCCGAACGCTTCATCCAACTCTCCCCCGCCCACACCGGCGGCCCCGAGATGGAGGACGGCGGCGAGATCCCCGTCGAGCGCACCGCGGTCCCCGTGGAGTGGGACGGCGTCAAGGAGCAGCTCATGAAGCTCTCCTCGGCGCTCGGTCCCGCCGACGGTGAGGAGACCGGCCCGCTCGGCGACTTCGTGGACTCGGCCGACGCCATGCTCGAGGGCAACGGCGCCGAGGTGCGCGACGCGCTCAACCAGCTCTCCCACACCATGTCGGTGCTCTCCGACGGCCGGGAGAACCTCTTCACCACCCTCAAGAACCTCCAGCTGTTCGTCACCGCCCTCTCGCAGAGCGAGGAGCAGATCGTCTCCTTCGGCGGCAGGCTGGCCAGCGTCACCCAGGTGCTGGGGGACCAGACCGACGACATCGACGCCGCCCTGCGCGACCTCGACCTGGCGGTGACCGACATCGACCGCTTCCTCGACAACCACGGCACGCGCCTGACCACCGCCGTGGACAAGCTCGGCCAGGCCACCTCGGTGATCCGCGACCGCCGCGCCGACCTCGAGGGCGTCCTGCACGTGGCCCCCACCGCCATGGCGAACTTCTACAACATCTACCGCCCGTACCAGGGCGTGCTCAACGGCGTGCTGGCCATGAACCAGATGGCCAACCCCACCAACTTCATCTGCGGCGCCATCGCCGGCCTGGCCAACAACACGGCCGAGTCCGACGCCGAGCTCTGCGCGCAGTACATGGGGCCGCTGTTCAACTCACTCACCTCCAACTACCCGTACGGCACGGTGACCCCGCCCGTCACGCCGACCGCCGAGCCACACCAGATCTGGGAGCACCAGAAGCCGGGCACGCAGACCCCGCCCGGTGTCCAGCCGCCGTCAGCGCGGCCGGACCCGCTGGTCAACGTGGTCAACAAGGGCGACAACCTCACCGACACGCTGCTCGCGACGGGGGGTGCGTGATGCGCACCGACCGCCACGGATCCCGCACCCGGGGCCGCCTGCTCGGCGCCGGCGCCCTCGGCGCCGCCGTGCTGCTCACCGGCGCCGGCTGCACCTGGGACGGCCTCAACTCGCTGCCGCTGCCGGGCGCGCAGGGCAACGGCGAGGGCGCCTACGAGGTGACCATCGAGATGCCCAACGTCACGACCATCACCAAGAACTCGCCGGTGCGCGTCAACGACGTCAACGTGGGCTCCATCAAGGAGCTGCGTGTGGAGGACTACACGGCCATCGTCACGGTCTCGCTCAACGAGGAGGTCCGGCTCCCGGCCAACGCCCACGCCAAGATCGGGCAGACCAGCCTCCTGGGCTCACAGCACCTCGAGCTGTTCCCGCCGCCGGACGGCAAGGCCGAGGGCAGCCTGTCGGGTGGCGACCGCATCCCGCTCGAGCGGGCCGGCGTGTACCCGACCACGGAGCAGACCCTCTCGGCGCTCTCCGTGGTGCTCACCGACGGCGGCCTCGCCCAGTTCGAGACCATCTCCCGGGAGCTCAACACCGCGCTCGACGGCCGGCAGGTCGACGCCAAGGAGGTCCTGGGCCAGCTCGAGACCACCGTGAGCGGCCTCGACGACCAGCGCGCCGACATCATCGCGGCCATGGACGGGCTCGACCGGCTCTCGCGGCAGATCAACGAGCAGAACGACACCCTGTCCAAGGCGCTCGCGCAGATGCCGGAGGCCCTGAACCTCATCAACGACCAGAAGCAGGAGCTCACCACCGCGCTGGTCTCGCTGGGCGACTTCGGCAACAAGGCCAACCAGATCATCGACGCCGGGGGTGGACAGAACCTCGTGGAGAACCTGCGTGACATCACGCCGGTCCTCGACGCGCTGGCCAACTCGGGCCGCGACCTCACGCGGGTGCTGAGCTCACTCATCACGTTCCCGTTCCCGCAGGCCGGTATCGACAACTTCCTGCGCGGCGACTACGCCAACCTCTACATCGACGCCGACGCCACGATGCCTCGCCTGGCAGAGACCCTCCTGCTGGGCACCGAGTTCGGGAACCGCATGGCCGGCCTCGAGGGCTACGTGGGCCTGGCGCCCAACCCCATGGCGAGCGCCGACCCGTTCTCGCTCGACGTGCCGGCCCCGCCGGCGCCGGCACCGGAGGAACTCGCCGAGGCTCTCGGAGTTCCGGGCGCCGCCGACCCGGCCCCCGCGCCCGAGGAGGCTCCCCGATGAGCAAGTTCGTCAAGATGCAGCTGACGGTGTTCGCCGTGGTCACGGTGATCTCCCTCGTCGTCATGGGGGTCGTGTACCTCAAGCTCCCCACCGCCTTCGGGTGGAAGCGGACCGACGTGGCGTTGGAGATGCCGGACACCGGCGGGCTCTACCAGAACGCCAACGTGTCCTACCTCGGCAACGTCATCGGCCGCGTCGACGCCGTGACCCTCAAGCCGGGCCGCGTCGTGGCCGAGATGCACTTCGACTCCGACGCCGGCGTGCCCGAGAACGTGCGCGCCGAGATCCGCAGCGTGTCCGCGGTCGGCGAGCAGTACGTCGAGTTCGTGCCCACCGGGACGCCCGCCGGCGAGCTGGCCGACGGCACCGTCCTGGGCCCGGACCGGATCCGCATGCCGCAGGGTATCGGGCCGGTCCTCGACCAGGCCACCGTGCTCATGGCCTCGATCGACGACGCCAAGATGCGGCGCGTCATCTCGGAGGCGTTCGACGCCTTCAACGGCTCCGAGCGCGACCTGCAGCAGTTCCTCGACTCCGCGCAGCTCCTGCTCGACGAGGCCCAGCGCAACTCCGGCGCCACCCGTCAGCTCATCGCCGACGCCGAGCCGGTCCTGGACTCGCAGCTCCGCTCGGCGGACTCGATCCGCGCCTGGACCCGCAACCTGGCCGACGTCACCGACCAGCTCCGCGAGAACGAGCCGCAGCTCACCTCGCTCATCCAGCGCGGCCCCGACTCGCTGGGCCGGGCCACCAAGGTGCTCAACGACCTGCAGCCGACCATGCCGTTGCTCGTCGCGAACCTCATGAGCGTCGGCGAGGTGGGCGTGGTCTACAACCGCTCGCTCGAGCAACTACTCGTGATCTACCCGGCGCTGGTGTCCTCGCTCATCACCGCGATCGAGGGTGCCCGCGAGGACGGCGAGATCAAGGTGGACTTCAACCTCCAGATCAACGACACCCCGCCGTGCACCACCGGCTTCCTGCCGGCCGAGCAGCGCCGCTCGCCCGCAGATCTCACGGTCCCGCCGCTCATCAACGGCATCTACTGCAAGGTCCCGCAGGACTCGCAGATCACCGTCCGCGGCGCCCGCAACTTCCCGTGCATGGAGTTCCCAGGCCGCCGCGCCGCCTCGCCGCAGGAGTGCCGCGAGAACAACTACCAGCCCCAGGGCCACAACCCACCCGACACCAGCGAGGTGGGCCCGCCCGGGAACAACCCCAACGGTTGGAACGTGGCCCCGTCCTCGGACGAGGGCGAGCGGGAGATCCGGACCTCGGCCGCCACGTACGACCCGGCGACGGGCGAGTACCTCGGCGTCGACGGCAAAGCGTACCGTCAGTTGAACCTCGGCAAGGACAGCAAGCTGCCCGCCGACGCGCCACTCGCCGACATCCTGACGAACGGAGTGACCTAGTAGTGCCCTCGAACGACACGTCCACCGGCTGGCGTATCGCATTCAGCGCGGTGGTGGTCGTTGCCGCCCTCGCGCTGATCGCGGCGCTCGTCGCCACCGGCTTGTGGCTCACCGAGCGGGGGAAGGCGGCGTCGATCCGTGCGGACCGCGCCTCGGCCACCGAGCTCGACACCGCGTACCGCGACTTCGCCACCGACGTGATGACCCACCTCATGACCATCCGGCAGGAGACCCTCGACGAGGACGTCGACCGGATCGTCGGCCTGATCGAGGGCGACTTCTCCGAGCAGTTCACGCCCCGGCGGGACTCGTACGAGGAAGTGGTCAAGTCCACAAAGGTGATCGCGGACGGCGTGGTGTCCGCGGCCGCCGTGGAGAAGTCCTACCCCGACCACGCGGACGTGATCATGGCCATCGACCAGACCATCGGCAACCCCAAGGCCACCGAGGACCAGGAGCGCCAGTACCGGGTCCGCGTCACCGTCAACCGGCACGACGACGGCGAGATGAAGGTCTCGGGGGTGAACTTCATCCCGTGAGCACCGACGACGACATGACCCCGAACTCCGGCTCCACCGGTTCCTCCGGCTCCGACGCCCGCGCGGCCAAGCGCGCCCAGCGTGAGGCCGAGCGCGCGGCCCGCGCCCAGCGCAAGGCCGACGCCGCCCGCGAGCGCGCCCTCGAGGCCGCCCGCGCCGGCGGCCTCTTCGAGGGCATGGAGGCGATGCCGCAGACCCGCACGCCCGACACCGGGCCGTCGGGGACCACCGCGTCCGGCCCCGCCGAGTCGGACCCGTACTCCCGGGACGCCGGCGGCTCCGGCCCCGCTGCTGCGGGCTCGCGTCCCGGTCCCGCGGCCCGGGTCGGGGCGGCGCTGCCCTCCGACACCGGCCGCCTCAAGACGCTGACCGCGATCGTGGCGATCGTGGCGGTGCTGCTCGCCGGTGGCGCCGTCGTGGCGACGCTGGCGTACCTCGGCGCGCGGGACCAGACGGCCGCGGCGGAGGCGTTCCAGGACGTGCCCACGCAGGCCACGGACGCCGCGCGCGAGATCACCACGCAGATGTTCACCTACGACCACCGCACGGTCGACGCCGACCTGGCGGCGGTCCGGGAGCGGCTGGCCGAGCCGGCACTCACCGAGTTCGTGGAGCAGTCCATGCCGACGGTGGCCTCGGCCGCCAAGCAGCAGGAGGCCAGCGTCTACGCGACGGTCGCCGCCGCGGCCCCGCAGGAGATCGTGGAGGCCGAGGGCGAGGAGCCCCGCGTGACCGTCCTGGTGATGCTCAACCGCATGGTGTCCACCAAGGAGAGCCCGGAGGCGGCCAGCTCGGCCTCGCGGCTCAGCGTGCAGATGGTGCAGCAGGACGGGGTCTGGAAGCTCAGCAAGGTCGACGCGCTCTAGGGCCGGCAGTGTTGCACCGCCGGGTCCCGACCGGGCCCCGCGCAGCGCCCCGGGCCGGTCCCTCAGTGCTCGCTGGTGGCGTCGAGGGTCTCGAAGAAGCGGCGGGCCCAGGCGTGGACGTCGTTGCCGAGCACCTGGCGGCGCAGCGAACGCATCCGCTTGCGGCGGTCCTCCTGCGGTTCCTCGACGGCGGCCATGATCGCGTCCTTGACGCCGTCGAGGTCGTGCGGGTTGCACAGGTAGGACTGGCGGAGTTCGGCGGCGGCGCCGGCGAACTCGCTGAGCACGAGCGCGCCCTCGCCGTCGGTGCACGCGGCCACGTACTCCTTGGCGACGAGGTTCATGCCGTCGCGGACGGGTGTGACCAGCATGACGTCGGCGGCCACGTAGAACGCGGTGAGCTCGTCCTTGGGCACGGGGCGGTGGATGTAGGTCACCACGGGGTGTCCGATCTCGCCGAACCGCCCGTTGATGCGGCCCACGGCCTGCTCGATGCGGGAGCGCATGATCTGGTACTGCTCGACGCGCTCGCGGCTGGGCGTGGCCAGTTGCAGGAGCGTCACCTCGCTGGGCTCGAGCCGGCCCTCCTCGAACAGCTCCTCGAGCGCACGCAGACGGACGTCGATGCCCTTGGTGTAGTCCAGCCGATCGACGCCCAGCATGAGGATCCGGGGCGAGGCCAGCTCGGCGCGCAACGATTCGGTGCGGGCCAGGGTCTCGCGGGTGCGGGCCTGTGCGTCGAGGGCGGACGAGTCGATCGAGATGGGGAACGCGCCCACCCGCACCGTGCGGTCGGGCAACCGGATCTCCGAGGCGCGCCCGCGGGCGGACCGGATCCGGCTGGACGGGTAGCCGCGCAGCCGCGTGGAGAGGTAGCGGAAGTTGTCGGCTCCGCCGGGCAGGTGGAAGCCCACGAGGTCGGCACCGAGCATGCCCTCGACGATCTCGGAGCGCCAGGGGAGCTGGATGAACAGCTCGACGGGCGGGAAGGGGATGTGGAGGAAGAACCCGATGGTCAGGTCCGGCCGCATCTCGCGCAGGAGCTTGGGCACCAGCAGGAGCTGATAGTCCTGCACCCACACGGTGGCGTCGCGCGCGGCGGCCGCGGCGGTGGCCTCGGCGAAGCGCTGATTGATCTCCCGATAGGCGTTCCACCACTCGCGGTGGTACTCGGGCGGCACCACCACGTCGTGGAACAGCGGCCACAGGGTGCCGTTGGAGAAGCCCTCGTAGTAGAGCTCCACGTCCTCGGCGGACAGGGGGACGGACCGCAGCGTGATGCCGTCGGAGTCGAACGGCTCCGGCTCGGCGTCCGCGATGCCCGGCCAGCCCACCCAGGCGCCGTCGTTGGCCTTGAGGATGGACTCGAGAGCGGTGACGAGCCCGCCGGGGCTCGCCTTCCAGCGTTCGGTCCCGTCCTTCTCGCGGACGAGGTCCACGGGCAGGCGGTTGGCCACGACGACGAAGTCGGCCCCGTCCTCCGGGATGTCCGTCTCGTGTGCGCCCGTCATGCCAGTTCCCCTCCCGTCCGGGACTACCCGGCGTCGGCCGCCCCGCCGGCCACGGGACCGATCCCCAGCATGTCGAGGAGCATCCGGCACTCCTCGGCGTCGGCCGCGTAGGACGCCACGATCCGCTGGGCCTGGCGCGCGGTCTCGTCGGCGACCGGCTCGATCTCGTCGTCGAGCACGGGCTCGTTGTTGGCCGGTGCGGCGGCTGCCATGGAACTCCTCCAGAGGTCGGTGTACGTCCGTGATCTTACGTCACGTCTCCGTCACTGGTCGGCGGCGGCGGACCGGCGCAGGTTACGGGTCACCCACTCGCCAAAGACGATGCCGGCGGCCAGCGCGACCGCGATCGCGAGCGCCTGGAACATCAGGCCCAGGCCGATACCCGTCTGGTCGCTGGTCAGCGCGGCCAGGCCGCGGTAGACGGACAGGCCGGGGAGCATCGGGGTGATCCCGGCGACCGTCACCACCAGCGGCGGGATGGTGGCCAGGCGGGCGAGGATGCCGCCGAAGAGGCCGGTGGCGCACGCGGCGAGCGCCGAGCCCACCACCACGCCGAGGCCGGTGCCGATCACGCCCAGGTAGATGAGCATGCCCATGGCGCCGACGCCCGCGCCGACGAGTGTCGCCCGGACCGTTGCGTAGCTGGCCACCGCGAAGCCGGCGGCACCGACCCCGGCCGCCAGGACCGCCACGTGGACGTCGGCGTGCCCGGTGATCGACGGGTCGATCGGGGGAGGGGTCATGCCGAGCCGGGCGAACAGGGCGAGCGCCACCGTGATGCCGCCGAGGACGCCACCGGTGAGGATGAGCGCCTCCACCCCGCGGCCCGCGGAGGTCACGGGGAAGCCGGTGATCGCGTCCTCGATCGCGCCGACCAGGGTCAGGCCGGCGAGCAGGACGATGATCCCCGCCGCGACGAGCTGGGAGGGTCTGACTTCCACGAACCTGTCGCTGAGCACCGAGTACGCCGCCAGCGCCCAGCCGGCGGCGATGAACCCGCCGACGACCTGCTGGAAGAACGTCGGCAGCCGGTGCCGGTCGAGGAAGCGGTTGATGAACATCAGCGCGAACGTCGAGACCATCGAGAGGAGGCCGGCCAGCGGGCTCCCGCCGAGCTGGATGACGATCGCGCACCCCAGCATCGCCCACCCGAGCACCGCCACCCGGAACGAGTGCGGGTGCGGCGCGGCCACGATCCGCTCGACCTCCTCGGCCGCCTGCTCCACCGTCAGCCGGCGACGCACGATCAGGTCGATGAGCCGGGCCACGCGGGTCACCCGGGTCATGTCCACCGTGCGGTAGTCCACGACCCGCATCACCGAGATCGGGGGCCGGCCCCGTCGTCGGTTGACCCCGATGCTCAGGGAGGTGAACGTCGCCTCCACCGTCGCCCCGGGAAGACCGAACGCGGCGGCCACGGATTCGGCCTGCGCCACGGTGTCGGCGGCGCCCTCCCCGGAGGAGAGCAGGATGTCGGCGATCTCGAGCGCCAGGTTGAGCACGTCGGTCACCGCGGCGTCGTCGTCGAGGTCGACCGGCGCCATGGGGGAGAGCGGCGGCTCCACGGCCAGGTCCATGGTGGACTTGCGCAGGCCGAGCAACGCCAACGGGCGGGTCAGTGATCCGGTCACGTCGCGGGTGTCCACGGACCACACGCTAGCCAAAGGCCGGAGCCCGGTGACGGTTAGGATGTGAGCCGGGACGCGGCGGGTGTCGCGCCCACGCTGGAGTGGCGCAATTGGTAGCGCACCCGACTTGTAATCGGGCGGTTGCGGGTTCAAGTCCCGTCTCCAGCTCTCGCCGAACGCCCTCCCCCCGGCTTCGGGCGTCGGCACCCGGCGTCTCAGTCGGAGGCGAGCCGGCCGATCGCCGCCCACGCCCCCTCGAGGCGGCCGACGGCGGCGCGCAGGGCCTCCTCGGCCGCGGCGAGGTCGTCGATCGCGGCGGCGTGGGTCTCGGCGGGGCCCCACTGCGTCCCGGGGTCGACGCGGAGGTGGTCGGTGTCCCATACCTCGCAGTCCGCCCGGACGAGCGCCACGCGGTCGGCCGCGGTGGCCGCGAGGCGCACCAGGTCACCGAGATCGGGGTAGAGGTCCTGGGGCCGCATCGGGTCTCCTCCGGTCGGACGACGGGGTCTGTGTGGGTAACCTTCGGGGAATGAACGGTGACCACGACGAGGTGTCCGGCGGGTCCGCGCGCCGTGTGGCGGAGGCGTGGCTCGTCGCGGTCTCGCAGGGTGACGAGGAGGCCGCGCTCGCGTTGTCCTCGCCGTCGATCGTCTACACCGTCGAGCCGGTGATGCGGTACGAGGGACACGAGGGGGTCCGCGACATCCTCGAGGATTTCGCGCGCCTGTCCGGATTCGTCACCATCACGGTACTCGACTGGATCGACACCCCCAGGGTGGCCGCAGTGCGCAGGGTGGAGAAATACACACTGCCCCAAGGCGTCCTGGACGTCCCGAGCTGCTCCTTCGTGGAGGTCTCCGACGGGCTGGTGACGCGCTGGTCGGACCACAAGAACATGCAACCGCTGGATTCGGTCGCGGGATTGTGACGCACGAGGTGGGTGCGGCGGAGGTCGTCCGGGAGCTCGTCGAGGCGGTCGTCCGCCGGGACGAGCAGACCGCGCTGTCGCTGTGCACTCCGGACGTGCGCATCCACATCGAGGGGTTCGACGAGCTCGAGGGGCACGAGGATCTGGCCCACCTCCTCCGCTTCCAGGCCGAGTTCGTCAGCGACGCGAGCGTGCGGATCCACCACGTGCTCGTGGACGGCGACACCGCGGCGGTGGAGCGGACCGACCAGTTCACGATCTCCGGGGAGCGCGTCACCCTCGCCGTCGGGTCCTTCTTCCACCTCCGCGACGGGCTGGTGGCCGAGTGGTACGACTACCACGACCTCCGCGACGTGGCCCGAGCTCTCGGGCACTGAGTCCGGGCCACGCCGCGGCGGACGCGACCCGCCTCAGCCTTCCGGCACGAACTCGCCGTACCCCAGGTCGCGCAGTGTGCGGCGCAGGGTGTCGGCGGCGGCGTCGGACTCCTCGGCCGGGGTGTCCGGGTCGGCCACGGTGAGGTCGAAGCCCGACATGTCGTTGGCGGGGAACACGTGGATGTGGGTGTGCGGGACCTCGAAGCCGGCGATGAGGTAGCCGGCGCGCGAGGCGCCGAAGCCCTGGATCACCGCCTTGCCGACGGCCTGGGCCACCTCGTTGAGGCGGGTCAGGAGGGCCGGTTCGAGGTCGGTCCACCGGTCCACCTCGGCGCGGGGGACGACGAGGGTGTGGCCCTGCGCGACGGGGGCGATGGTGAGAAAGGCGACGACCTCCGGGTCCTGCCACACGAAGCGCCCGGGAAGCTCTCCGGCGATGATCTTGCTGAATACGGATGCCATACCCCTGAGAGTACGGAAGTCGTGGACCGTGGTTACGGTCTTACACCGGGCAACGTGCTGTAATGGGCGTGATCGCCGAGGCAGCATCGGGCGACAGAGCATACGAGGAGTCCGCCATGGTTCAGGCCACCTTCCCCCCTGTCGAGGGCGTCGTCAAGAAGAAGGCCTACCATCACGGTGACCTTCGGAACGCCATCATCCTGCAGGCCACCGCGCGGGCGCGGTCCCAGGGCGAGCGGGCGATCATCCTCCGGGAGATCGCGGCCGAGATCGGGGTCTCCGCGACGGCCGCATACCGGCATTTCGCCAACCGCCAGCAGCTGGTCGAGGAGGTCGCGGCCGCAGGGTTCTCGGCGATGTCCGAGAAGCTGGCCCTCCCGTCGGTTCTGGCCGGGGAGGCCGACGCCGGGCTGGCCGCCTATGTGGACCTGCGCAACGCCGCCCTCGCCGCGGTGACCTTCACCGGCGAGGAGCCGGCGTGGTCCCGGATGATGGTGGCGGGCCTCGGAGAGTCGGCCGCGGTGATCGCCGCGGGCCGTGAGACCGAGGACCTGATGCAGGAGATCGTGGACCGGGGCGTCGAGGCCGGGATGTTCCTGCCCGGCACGAAGCTGCGCCACAATCGCGTGTTCTGGGCGGGCGTCGCCGGCCTGTGCACGCACGCGATGTTCGGCCTGCAGCCCATGGGCACCTCTGAGGCCGACGTCGACTCCTCGCGAACGCTCGACCTGTGCATGTCCGACATGCTCACCGACGCCGGCCGCGAGGCCGTGGCCGCCGCGGACCTGCCGGCAGGAACGATCAGCGCCCTCTGACCGGCCCGCCGGCGCCGCCTACTTCTGCAGGTGGTTCTCGGTGAGCTGGAAGCTCGGTACGTCCTTGAGGTCGATCATCGCCTCGTAGGTGCGGGTATAGCCGGTGCGCGAGATGAGCCACCGGCCGTCGACGCGCACGTAGGCGTCGTCGTAGAACGCGGCGCCGAAGATCATGGTGGAGAAGGCGGGCACGATCACCCGGTCCTGCAGGTACCAGCGGCCCGTCGCGGTGTCGCCGTCGACCGTGATCTCCGGATGGGATACGCGGTGCTCGGTGACGACGTCGTCGGTCATCTGCTCCGCGAGTCCGCGCACCACGGCGTCCCGGGAGTCGAAGGACAGGCGCTTTCCGTAACTGGCGGAGACGTCCTCGGCGAGGGTCTCGCCGAGCTCGTCCCACAGGTGCATGTCGACGCACCTGAGATAGCGGTACTTGAGCTGTTTGATCTCGGCGACGGCGGACAGGTCGGACATCGGCGGTCCTCTCGGGCGGGGACGACACGGGCCTCGCTACTGTAGGCGATGTGCGCATTCTCGTGATCGGTTCCGGTGCCCGTGAGCACGCCCTCCTCGTCGCCCTCGCCGCGGACCCCGCGGTGACCGAACTCCACGTGGCCCCCGGCAACCCCGGCATGGTCCAGGCCACGGCCCACGACGTCCCTGTGACCGACGGTGCCGCCGTCACCACCCTGGCCCGCGGGCTCGAGGTGGACCTCGTGGTGATCGGCCCCGAGGTGCCCCTCGTCGCCGGTGTGGGCGACGCGCTGCGCGCCGCGGGGATCGCCGTGTTCGGTCCGGGTAAGGAGGCGGCGCGGATCGAGGGCTCCAAGGCCTTCGCCAAGGACGTCATGGCCGCCGCGGGCGTGCGGACGGCCCGCGCGGAGGTCGTGGACTCGCCGGCCGAGCTCGACGAGGCCCTGGACCGCTTCGGCCCCACGTGGGTGGTCAAGGACGACGGCCTGGCCGCCGGAAAGGGCGTGGTGGTGACGACGGACCGTGCCGCCGCCCGCGCTCACGCGTCGGCGTGTCTGGACGACGGCCACCCCGTGCTGCTCGAGTCGTTCCTCGACGGCCCCGAGGTGTCCCTGTTCTGCCTCGTCGACGGCGAGACCGTGGTGTCGCTCCTGCCCGCCCAGGATCACAAGCGGGTCGGCGACGACGACCGCGGACCCAACACCGGCGGCATGGGCGCCTACACGCCGCTGCCGTGGCTGCCGGAGGGGATGGTCGAGCGGATCGTCACCGAGGTGTGCGAGCCGGTCGCCCGCGAGATGGTGGCCCGCGGTTGTCCGTTCTCGGGCCTGCTCTATGCCGGCCTGGCGATCACGTCCGAGGGGCCCGAGGTGGTGGAGTTCAACTGCCGCTTCGGCGACCCCGAGACCCAGGCCGTGCTCGCGCTGCTCGAGTCGCCGCTGGGGGAGACCCTGCACGCGGTGGCCACCGGCCGGCTCGCCGAGCTGCCGCCGCTGGTGTGGCGCGACGGCGCCGCCGTGACCGTGGTCCTGGCGGCCGAGAACTACCCGGCGACCCCGCGGCGCGGCGACGTGATCGACGGCGCCGAGCAGCCCGGGGTGCTCCACGCCGGGACCGCGCGGGACGCCGACGGGCGGCTGGTCTCCGCCGGCGGGCGTGTGCTCTCCGTTGTGGGCACCGGAGCCGACCTCGCCGAGGCGCGCGCCGAGGCGTACCGCATCCTGGGCGGCATCGAGCTCAGCGGCGGGCACTTCCGCACCGACATCGGCCAGGCCGCCGAGGAGGGGCGCATCGCCATCCCCGGCTGACCCCGCCACCCCCCTCCCAGGTTGCGCATCCTCTCTGTCGACGCCCAGGCGGGTTGCGCATCCGTTCGGTCACAGATCGGGTGCATACCCGGCGGCGTGCGACGCGGAACGGATGCGCAACCCGCCACACATCCCGCGGCTCGACCTCAGCGGCTGTAGAGCTCCATCTGCGGGACCTGTTCGACCATCCACGGGCTGAACGCGAACGGGGTGGCGTCGACGGCCGCGCGCACATCCTCCGGGCGGGCCCAGTGGTGGGCGCACACCTCGTCGGGTCGTGGGTCCAGCGGCGCCGCGATGCGGGCGGTGTAGACGGGGCAGATCTCGTTCTCCACCACGCCCGAGTCGTCCACCGCGCGGTAGCGGAAGTCCGGCAGCGCCGGGGTCACGTCCGCCACCCGCGTGCCCAGCTCCTGCTCGGCGCGGCGGACGACCGCCTCGGCCGGGTCCTCGTCCGGGCCGGGGTGCCCGCAGAACGCGTTGGTCCACACGCCCGGCCAGGTGAGCTTGCCCAGCGCGCGCCGGGTGAGCAGGACGCGGCCCTCGTCGTCGAGCAGGTGGCACGAGAACGCCAGGTGCAGCGGGGTGTCCTCGGTGTGGACGGTGGCCTTGTCGGCGGTGCCGGCGGGGCGGCCGTCGTCGGCGAGGAGCACCACGAGCTCGGGCGAATGGGCGCCGGGCGCGGCGGGGACGGAGGGGGAGGGGGTCATGCCGCCACCCTAGGCTCTTCCGGCTGACGGGCGCCCTACGCCTCCCAGACGATGCGCAGGGTGCCTCCGTCGGCGGTCGTGACGATGAGCGTCGTCCCGTCGAGTTGGTTGGCCGTGACGGCGTAGGAGGCGCCCCCGGGCAGCTCGCCGGACTCAGTGGTCGCGGCCGCGGCGATGGCCTCCTCGACAAGCGCGCGCTGCGCCGCGGTGAGGGCGTCGCCACCCGCGCGGGAGTAGGTCTGACCGTCGGCGGTGGTGTATGCAGCCGGCGCGACGGCGCTCGTCGCCGAGGTTCTGGTAGCCGTCTTGCCCGCTGCCGGGTCGGGGCCGGCGGAGTTGGCCGTGGTGCTCGCGGTGGCCGTCGGCGCAGTGGCCTCAGTGGTGCTCTTTGCCGACCTGGCGGGGGAGACCTCACTGGTCGGCGACGACGGCGAGAGGGGCGAAGCCTCAGGAATGGCGCTCTCGGTGTCGGACGTCACGGGCGTCGAGGAGGGGTCGGTTGCCTCAAGTACGCCGGAATGGAAAGGCTCGACGACTGACGCATCGGACGGCGTGCGCGCCTCGAGCATCGACTGGCGCTGTGAGACGTGGCCAAACGTCGTGACGCCGCCCTCGGCGAGCGTGCTCGAGTAATCCCCGTTCCATGCCGGGGTCTCGAGTCGCCGAACCGAGGGGACAAGCGGGCCGAAGGTCGTGGAGGGGTTGAGTGTCACGGACCCGTCGGGAGAGACCGCGCATTCGGACTTCGTCACGAACGAGAAGTCCGAGCGGACCGCTGTTCCATCCTTGCTGTCCGAGCCGGTGACATACAGGACGATCGCGGACAGGGCTCGAGGCGGATTCGCGAAGGTCTGCTTGATCGTCTGTACCTCAACGGTCTGGGCCATTTGCGAGTAGCGGCTGGCCCACTGTTGGATTCGGACGAAACGATTCTCGGCAGGAATTGATCGCCAGCCAAGACGCTTGTCATGCCCACTCGCCCAGCTACCAGTACCGCCGAGATTGAAGTTCCCTCGTGGTGTCTCTGCAGAAACCGTACCGTCGGCCCGGCAGGAGACCGAGGTCCACACATCGTGGAGCTGGAGATTGGTGTTCGGGACTCGGGTGTCGACGAAGTCAATGTCGAACTTCCCGACACTCGGGTCGTTGCCTGAACTCGCTGAGACGAGTGGAGCGCCGCCTGTCGTGCCGGGGCACCGATTCGTGTTACCGCCGGTTGTCGATGAAGCACAGGCTGTGACGTTGCGGGCGGCGTCGAGCCGGATCCCCGGACTGGAGTAGCTCCACGGAACCGGGAAAGTGGCTGTGTCGGTGCGACTCGGGACTGTCCGAGAGTCGATGACTGTGCTTCTGTTGTCGGTGTTTTGACCGCCGCCGACGACGCTGGCGTCGTAGTGGAACGCGGCGCTTACCCCGCGTGCGATCCCGTACGGCACCCCCTCGACCCCGACGGTCGCACTCGCGTTCACCGAGTCGGACAAAGCTGCAACCGTGCCGCCGGTGACGGACATGAGGGCGGCGGCCGAGAGGGCGAGGCCTGCGGTGAGGCCGGCGCCGATGCGAGTCCTGGCTGACGTCATTGGGTGTCCTTTGGATGAGGTGAGGGCTCGGATGCTGGGCGGAGAACGGGGGCGCGGGGCGGACGAGGTCAGGAGTGCTCGGTAGCCGTCACGGTCCAGGTGGCCTTCGCAGTGTGAGGCGCGGTGCCGGTAGGCCGCTGCTGCAGGACGAACTTCATGCACAGGGTCTTGGTCGCGCCAGGCTGTCCGGCGTTGGTCGGGGCGTTCATGAAGAAGGCGGAAGAGGGGCTTGCGCTGTTCATGAGCTGGCTCCGGAGCGTTGAGATCGGCGCGGGCATCCCGGAGTCGCACTGGGAGGTGGAGGCCTCGAGGAGATCTACCATGACGTTCTGAGCCAGGGCGTCGGGGTTGGTGCCGGTGATCGTCGCGCCGCCCACGGTGACCTCGGCGGAGTCGTGAATGGTCGTGTCCGCGGAGAGGCGGAGGTAGAGGGGCGCGAAGTATGCGGTCCCCACAGTCATCTTCGAGGCATCGACGGGCAGCGCCATGGTGACGTCCTTCTCCCACGTCGATCCGTCCTTGGACCCCTCCAGCTTCAGCACACCCGGGGGCTCGACGGCGGCGGCACTGAACGCACTGCTCACCCACTCGCTGTCGGAGTAGGCGGCAAGCGTCCCCGCGGTGCCGAGGCCCAGCACGACGCCCCCGGCGAGGAGGGCACGGGCACGGCGACCGCTCAGTGCGTGCCGCACGCGGGTGGCGCGTCCGGTGGGACCATGCTCAGTGGGCTGATCGGTGGTGTGGTCGTCAGACATGGTGGTCACTTCTCCCGGACGATGCGCAGGGTGCCGCCGTCGGCGGTGGTCACGTTGAAGGTCGAGGTATTCGTGGGTGCCGTCGGCCTTGTCGAGGTGACCGCCGTGGTGCTCAAGATGACCCACTTTCCGCAGGGGCGCGGGCGGGAGTGGGGGTGGTGTCGAGGTCTGCGGCCGACGTGACGGAAGGGGCGGTCCGGGAGGGCTCGTCGTCACCCTCGTCCTTCCTGGGCCAGAAGGCCCAGACCACGAGGAGGGTCGCGAAGATCGTGATCCCGCCGATCACGGGCGCTTGCTCGAAGCGCGCCAGCTGGTGGCCGATTCCGGGTGCGGACCAGACCACACGGTTGACGGTGCGGACCTCGTAGGGGAACGGGTCGTTGCCCTCGTTGGCGTCGCCCTTGAGGATGAGCGCGGCGCCACCGTCGGACAGCGGCATCGTGTCAACGACGCGGTGGGTCACCGGCAGGCGCCCCTCGCCGCGGTCGACGGTGACGACGTCGCCGACCCTGGCGTCGGCGGCATCGATCTCCAGCGACACCGCGGCCGAACCGGCCGGGATCGACGGGGACATGGAGCCGGTCTTGAACAGTGCGATGTTCACGCCGAAGAAGAACGCGGCGATCGTGGCGAGGATGCAGATCGCGCCGAGGACTGCGGTGAGATTGACGACGGCGTCGCCGAGCCGGCCGAGCACCGCGGCGCGGCTGGAGGGGGCGGCATGTCTGGCCAATGTCAACGACCTCTACGTCTGTCGGAGGGGCGGTTTCCGCCCCGCATATCCCGATGCGGAGCGGAAACCGCAGAGTGCGACCCGGAAGGGAGCACGCACCTGAGGGGTCCGGTACTGATCCGGAAAAACGGCGGAATCAGTCCGGGGAAAGGGGGAGGGTCAGGCGGTCTTGGCCTGGAACTCCCACGCCACGGCACCGGTGCTGAGTTCGTCGGCCACGTTGTAAGTGTTGGGCAGCGTGACCTTGAAGCAGGTCTGGACGGCCGTGCCGCCGACGTCTCCGAGGTCGATCTCGCCGATGCTCTTGAGCGGGCCCGACTTCGCGGAGGTTCCCGAGGTGCAGTCGCCCTTGAAGACCTCGACCTGCAGAGCATCGACGAGGGCGTTGGAGTTCTCGATCTTCGGCTGCTGAAGCTTGACGGTGGCCACCGGGCCGTTCGTCTGGACCCAGTAGGAGGCGGTGACCGAGTCGCCGGGCTTGAGTGCCTCCGGGTTGGTGACGAACGTCATCGAGGCCGCCTTGTCCTCGGTTGCGTGCTCGGCGAAGTTCTGGCCGTCGAGCGAACCCTGGAAGGTGAAGCCGCCGGTCGAGAACGAACCGCTCGCCCACTCCGAGTCGGACCAGGCGGCAAGGGTCATCGAGGCGCCGATGCCGAGGACGACGCCGCCGGCGAGAAGGGCGCGCGACTTACGGCTCTTGAGAACGGACATGTGCTGGCTCCTAAGGAGGGGGACGGGCTGGCGGCCCGGGGGGTGGTTGGAAAGGGCTGCAGCTGAAGGCGCCTCGTGACGGTGCTCACAGCATGCGAGGAATACGCTAACCCGAACAGATGTCCATGTCTAGTGAACGGTGAGAATTCGTTCCCTGGTCTAACTTTCGGGTGCGATGTCAGCGACACGCGCCATTGTCGCAGTTCAATGCGCTGGACAGATTTCCAAGTCGGGTTGGCTGGCCAAATGTCTGAATGTCACGAAAAGCTTGCGGTCAGGAAATTTCGCTCTATCCTCTGTGTCAGGCATCACCGCAGTGAGCGCCGTGAACCTCCTCCCTCGCCGTCGGCGCCGAAAGGGCCCCTCTGCCCATGAACACCTCCACGAACCACCGCGTGACCGGTCCCCTCACCACCGTCCTCGTGGCGCTGTCGGTACTCGTCGCGATGGTGGCCTCGGTCCTCGTCGCCCCGCCCGCCCGCGCGCAGGCGGCGGACCCGTCGGCCTCGGACCTGCTCCGGGTCTCCAAGGACGGCGACACCTGGTCGTCGGGCCCCACGCCCGCGATCCTCGCCTGGTCGGCGCCGTTCGAGGGTATGAGTCCCGGTGATTCCTCCACGCAGGACTACTACATCCGCAACGACGGCTCGGTGCCGGTCCGCGTGGACGTAGCGGTACTGGTGGCGTCGCTCGACGAGTACTCCTACCTCGCGGGTCGGTCCGCTGTCGCGACCGTATCCGGAACCGTCACCGATACCACCACCCGCGGCGAGTTCCACCTCATCGGAGCGGGTGCCGCCGGCGTGGACGGACTCACCGGCACCACGTCGCTGCCCCACGACACTCTCGTCTCGGGCGCGGAACTCGCCCCCGGCGCTACCGTGCGTGTGACCAACACCGTTACCTTCCCCTCCGAGGTCGACACCCTGTCGGCCGAGGTCAAGGCGCGGTTCATGAATCAGGCCACCAAGGCGCACTTCGTGCCGCGGGCCTCCTTCGGAGACTCGACGGCCACCTTCAGCGTGACGCGCTCGGAGAACACACCCCCGATCGTCGGCCGACGCGTCGACTTCACCATCGCCGGCAGCCCGGCCGAGGCCGTCGCCGGTGGCACCGCGGTGGTGTACGACGCCGACGGCAAGGAGATCGCCCGCGTCCCCCTGGGCGCCGACGGAACCGGCACCTTCACGCACACCTTCGACGAGCCTGGCGACCACCGGCTCACCGTCCGCTTCGAGCCGACCGCGGGCCAGGGGCCCGTCGAGCCCGTCACCGTCCAGATCACCGTCGCCGAGCCGGGCACAGCCCCCGGCGATCCGGGTAGCCCGGGCGGACCCGGCTCCTCCGGCGGCTCGCTCGGCAACCTCGGCTGGCTGTTCGCCATCCCCGTGGCGATCGGCGCGCTGGCGCTCCTTGTAGGCGGCGCGTGGTACCTCGCCGACAGGTTCCGCGTCCCCGGCATCCCGCCGTTCCCCGCACCCGTCCCGGACTTCGGCGGATCGTCCGGCTCGCTCGGCCTCCCCGTCGACCGCGAGGACGAGCGCGAGCGTCAATACCGCGGCCCCGCGAACGGCTCCGCGGGCACGGGCGGGGTCCGGGCCGACGCCGGGCAGTCGTCCCCTACCACCGGCTCCCACGCCGGCCAGGTGCCGCTGCCCGTGATCGGCGATCCCGACGCGGGTCAGTACGCCCCGGCCGCCCCGGCGGCGCAGGCCGACAAGCCCTGGTGGGAGCGCCTCGTCGACGCGGTCCGCGGGTTCTTCCGCTAGCGGCTCAGCGCGCCAGGTCCCGCGCGATCACCAGGCGCTGGATCTGGTTGGTGCCCTCGAAGATCTGGGTGATCTTGGCCTCGCGCATGTAGCGCTCCACCGGGAACTCGCGGGTGTAGCCCACGCCGCCGAGCACCTGCACCGCATCCGTGGTCACCTTCATGGCGGCGTCGGTGGCGGTGAGCTTGGCGATGGACGCCTCGCGCGAGTAGGGCCGCCCGGCGTCCTTGCGGCGTGCGGCGTCGAGGTAGGTGGCGCGGGCACCGGCGACGGCCGCGGCCATGTCGGCCAGGAGGAAGCCCAGCCCCTGGTGGCCGATGATCGTCTTGCCGAACGCCTCGCGCTCGTTGGCGTAGGCCACCGCGTCGTCCAGGGCGCGCTGGGCGATGCCGGTCGCCACCGCCGCGATCCCGAGGCGGCCCGAGTCCAGGGCGGAGAAGGCGATGCGCAGGCCGTCGCCCTCGGCGCCGAGCAGGCGGCCGGAGTCGATCCGCGCCCCCTCGTAGGAGGCCGTGGTGGTGGGCACGCCGTTGAGGCCCATCTTGTCCTCGGGCTTGCCGAAGTGCAGGTTCTCGGTCTCCTTGGGCACGAAAAGGCACGAGATGCCGCGCGAGCCCTCACCGGTGCGGACGAACGTGTTGTAGACGTCGGCGATCCCACCGTGGGTGATCCACGATTTGGTGCCGGTGACCACGTAGTCATCACCCTCCCGCACCGCGCGGCACCGCAGAGCCGCGGCGTCGGATCCGGCCTGCGGTTCGGACAGGGAGTAGGCGCCGATCTGCTCGCCGGCGAGCAGGCCCGGCAGCCACTCGGCCTTCTGCTCGTCGGTGCCCGCGGTGGCCAGCGGGAAGCAGGACAGGCCGTGGACGCTGGTGGCCACCGCCACAGCCGCCCACCGGGCGCCGAGCTCCTCGAGCACCTGCAGGTACACCTCGTACGGCTGGTCGCCGCCACCGAACTCCTCCGGGTACGGCAGGCCCAGCAGCCCCACCTCGCCGAGCTGCGCGAACAGGCCCTCCGGGTAGGTGTGGTTCTTCTCGTGCTCGGCGGCGACGGGCTCGAGCAGCTTGTCCGCCACCTGGCGCGTCATGTCGAGGAGCTCGTACGCCTCGTCGGTGGGGAGCAGTCGGTCCACGGCCATGGGGATCCTCCGGTGGGCTGGGGTGCGGCTATCCCTTGAGAGTGCACCGGTGGGCCACCGAAAGGCCAGGGTGTGACGGCGGGGGTGTCCGTTCGTGGGTAGTGACCGGCGGTGTTGTGGGCCACAATCGGACGCATGACTGACACCCACGCGGCCCCCATGACCCCCGAGCAGCTCCTGGAGATGTACGACATCCCGGAGGCCAGCGCCGCGGAGTTCCTCTGCGATCGTCACGATCCGGAGGCCGTCGCCTTTACCGTGATCGACCCGGACCTGTCGAGCCGCGACATCACCTACGGCGAGCTCCGCACCGAGAGCGAGAAGGTCGCCGCCGCCCTCGCTGAGCTCGGCGTGGGGGAGGGCGACCGCGTGGCCACTCTCATGGGTAAATCCTCCGACCTGGTCTTTACGCTCATGGGCATCTGGCGCCTCGGCGCGGTCCACATGCCGCTGTTCACCGCGTTCGCGTGGCCGGCCATCGAGATGCGGGTCACCGGCGGCGACGCCACGGTGATCGTCTCGGACGCAGACCAGCGCGGGAAGATCGAGTCGTTCGACGGCCCCGTCGTCGTCGCCGGGCTCGCCGACGCCCTCGAGGCCGAGGAGGGCGACCTCGACCTCGCCACCATCGTCGCCGCGCAGGAGCCCGGCCGCGCCGCCGCAGTCACGGGCCCCGACGCCGGCATGGTCATGCTCTTCACCTCCGGCACCACCGGCACCCCCAAGGGCGTCGTGGTGCCCGTCCGGGCCCTCGCCGCGTTCCACCAGTACATCGAGACCGGCCTCGACGTGCGTGCCGACGACGTGTTCTGGAACGGCGCCGACCCGGGCTGGGCGTACGGCCTCTACTACGGCATCCTCGGCCCGCTGGCCGTGGGCCGCCGCAGCCTCCTGCTCCACGCCCGCTACACCCCCGAGCTGGCCTTCGCCGTCCTGCAGTACTACGGCGTCACCAACTTCGCCGCCGCGCCCACCGTGTACCGCACCATGCGTGCCAAGCGCGACATCGCGCCCGCCGGCGTCACGCTGCGCCGCGCTTCGGCCGCCGGCGAGCCGCTCACCCCCGAGGTGATCGAGTGGTCCAAGGAGCAGTTCGGCTGCGAGATCCGCGACCAGTACGGGCAGACCGAGCACGGCATGTTCATCATCAACCCCTGGCACGACTCGCTGCGCCAGGACGTCCGACCCGGCTCCATGGGCGTGCCCCTGCCCGGCTGGTCCTGCACCGTCCTGGCCGCCGACGACGACGTGCCCGCCCCCGCCGGCGAGCTCGGCCGCGTCGCGATCGACGTGCCCGCCAGCCCGCTCATGTGGTTCACCGGCTACCACGAGGCGCCCGAGAAGACCGCCGAGCGCTTCAGTCGCGACGGCCGCTGGTACTACACCGGCGACGCCGCCAAGCTCGACGACGACGGCCACTTCTACTTCTCCAGCCGCGACGACGACGTGATCATCATGTCCGGCTACCGCATCGGGCCCTTCGACGTGGAGTCCGTCCTCTCCAAGCACCCGGACGTCCTCGAGTCCGCGATCATCGGTGTTCCGGACGAGCTCTCCGGCGAGGTGCTGGAGGCCTACGTGGTGCTCCGCGACGGTGTCGAGGGCGACGAGATCAAGGAGAAGGAACTCCAGAACTGGGTCAAGCACGAGTTCGCCGCCCACGCGTTCCCGCGCAAGATCCACTTCGTCCCCGAACTGCCCAAGACCCCGTCCGGCAAGATCCAGCGGTTCCTCCTGCGCAAGGAGAGGGCCGCCAACGCGTAGCAGCGGTGTGCGCGTCGTCTGGTCCCGGCAGGACGACGCGGACACCGGGGCGCGGGGATAAGCTTCTCTTCATGCCCTTCCCCCGCCCCCCGCGCGCCACCGTGAGCGCGCTCCTGCGCGCGGCCGCCGCGGCCGCCCTCGCCGTCGTCCTCCCGCTGGCGGCCGCCGCTCCCGTAGCGGCCCAGACCGCCTCCAACCCCGCCATCTCCTCCGTCGCGCCGGACCCGTCCGCGCTGCGTGGAGCCGACGGCGCGTTCCACGTCTACGCCTCTTCCGATGACTGGTCGGACGGGGCCGGCCACCGCCTGATCCCGCACTTCCGGTCCTTCGACCTGGTGGAGTGGGAGTACATCGGCGACGCCTTCGCGGCGCGCCCCGCGTGGGCCCCGGCGCAGTCGTTCCTGTGGGCGCCCGACGTCCACGCCACGGCGGACGGCGCGGTGATGTACTACTCGACCGGCGGCAGGCTGCCGTGCATCGGCCGTGCCTCCGCGCCGGGCGTCGAGGGCCCGTGGGCACACGACGCTGCACCGATCGTCTGCTACGGCGCCGACGAGCCGTACCAGGACCTCGACCCGATGGACCCCGAGGTGGTGTGGACCGACGACGGCCCGGTGCTGATCATGGGCAACTACGAGGGCATCCACGCCGTCCCCATGAACGCCGGGGGCACGGCGCTCGACGGCGAGCCCGTCCTCCTGGCCGGGGCGGGTGTCGAGGCCCCGGCGGTGGTGGAGCGCGCGGGCCACACCCACCTGTTCACCAGCGCCGGACTGTGTTGTGACGGCGAGGCGTCGCAGTACCGGGTCCTGGGCGGACGCGCGGAGGGCCTCATGGGCCCCTATGTGGACCGGCAGGACCGGCCGCTCGTCGAGCGCGGGGCCGGCGACGTGATCCTGCGCGGGAACGACGACTGGGTGGGCCCCGGCCACGTGGACGTGGTGACCGACGACGCCGGCCAGGACTGGATGATCTACCACGCGGCGCCCCGCGGCTCCGCCGTGCTGCCCAACGGCATCCAGCGCCGCTACATGATGCTCGACCGCCTGGACTGGGTGGACGGCTGGCCGGTCGTGGGGGACGGCACGCCGTCGACCACGCGGCCCGCCGACCCGACCGTGACCCTGCCCGTGCGCCTCGCCGCCGCCGGGGACGCCACGCTGCGGCCGCCGCGCGACGTGCTCGACGCCCCGGTGCGCCTCGACTCGACCGGCGCCGCCTACGCGGGCGAGCTGCGCGCCGTCCTCACCGGCCCCGACAAGCGGCGCGTGCCGCTGCGGTTCGTCGCCGACGGCGCGGACGCCGGGTCGCTGCCGGTCTCGGTGGCCGCGGGCGGGTCGGCGGACCTCCTGCCGGCCCTGCGCGCCCCGGGCCCGCTGGCCCCGGGCCGGTACGAACTCGTGGTGTCCGTGGGCGAGGCCGGCGGCCCCGCCCGGGAGCTCGCGGTGTTCGGCCTCGACGTGGCGGCGGACGGCTCGCTCGAGCAGGGCGGAGGACCCCTCGGCTCGGTGGGGCCGGGCACCGGGTCGCTCGGCAGCTGACCCCGCCCTGGTCGGGGACGCGCCGCCGGGCGGGAAACGGTCGTGGGGCCGGGGCGCCGCCGTTACGGTGGGGCCACAGCACCCCGGCGGGAGGCTCGGGGTCGAGGACCCGAGGGGGCGGCGATGGCGACCGACGGCGACGGCGACAAGGGGGATCCCCGGGACGCCGATCCCCGGCACGCCGGTTCCCCGCGGGTGCTGTCCCCGCACCTGCGTGGGCTCGACGCGGACCCCGACCGGGGCGCCGAGATCGAGCAGCAGTCGCCGGGCGAGCGCGAGGAGGCCGTCCCGCGGAAGGAGTTCCTCCGCAGCGTCATCGGCACCGTCGCCGGGCTCGCGGCGGCACTCCTCGTCTACGCGGTCATGCCGGGGGACCTCGAGCACAACGCCCGCCTCACCGCGGCCGTCGCCGTGCTCCTGGGCGTCTGGTGGATGACCGAGTGCATCCCGATCCCCGCGACCGCCCTCGTGCCGCTCGTCGCCTTCCCGGTGTTCGGCGAGGACATCTCGGTCGACGACGTGGGCGCGCAGTACGGCAACAACATCATCTTCCTGTTCATGGGCGGGTTCCTCATCGCCATCGCGATGCAGCGCTGGAATCTCCACAGGCGTATAGCTCTGCTCACCGTCCGGGCGATGGGCACCAGGTCCACGCAGGTGGTGGCGGGGTTCATGATCGCCACCGGCTTCCTCAGCATGTGGGTGTCCAACACGGCGACCGCGGTGATGATGCTGCCCATCGGCGTCTCCGTGCTCATGTTGGCCTCCGAGCTCAGCGCCAAGGACGACACCGCCGCCGACCCCGACGCCGACGGTGACGGCGAGGGCGCCCTGCCGCAGGTCGACGCCGACGCCGACCCGCAGTCGGACGAGGTCAAGCAGGCCGTCATCCGCTCCAACTTCGGCACCGCGCTCATGCTCGGCATCGCCTACGCGGCGTCGGTCGGCTCCCTCGCGACGATCATCGGGACACCGCCCAACACGCTGCTCGCGGGCTACCTCAGCACGGAGCACGACGTGCAGTTGGGCTTCGGACAGTGGATGCTCGTCGGGCTCCCGCTGTCGCTGGTCATGCTCGTCATCACGTGGTTCCTGCTCACCAAGGTGCTGTTCAAGCCGGAGATCGAGCGGCTGCCGGGCGGGCGGGAGCTGTTCGACGACGAGTTGGCCAAACTCGGCCCGACCTCGTCCGGTGAGAAGCGCGTCCTTGCCGTCTTCGTGGCGGCCGCCGTCGCGTGGGTGTCGGTACCCCTGCTGTTCGAGGACCCGCCGATCTCCGACGCCGGCATCGCGCTCGCCGCGGGCCTGCTGCTGTTCCTGCTGCCCGCGGGGACCCGGCGCGGGGTCCGGCTGCTCACGTGGGACGCGGCGCTCGACCTGCCGTGGGGCGTGCTGCTGCTCTTCGGCGGCGGCCTCGCGTTGTCGTCGCAGTTCTCGGGGTCCGGCCTCACCGACTGGATCGGCGACCAGGCGGGAGCCATCGGCGGCCTGCCGATCGTCCTGCTCGTCGTGATCGCGGCCGCCGGCATCATCTTCCTCACCGAGCTGACCAGCAACACGGCCACGGCGGCGACGTTCCTGCCGGTGGCCGGCGGCGTGGCCCTCGGCCTCGGGGTGGACCCGATGCTGCTGGCCGTCCCGGTGGCGCTGGCCGCGACGTGCGCCTTCATGCTCCCGGTGGCCACGCCGCCCAATGCGATCGCCTACGGCTCGGGCTACGTCACGATCGGCCAGATGATCCGCGGCGGGCTGTGGCTCAACCTCATCGGGATCGTCCTCATCACGCTCGTCACGATGACGCTTCTCGTGTGGGTCTTCGGTCTCACCCTCTGAGGCGGCGGCTAGCGTCTGGGGTATGGCCGTCCCCCGCACCCCGTCCCGCCGCTCGGCCGTGGAGCCGTTCCACGTCATGACCGTCCTGGCCGCGGCCGCGCGCCGGCAGGAGACTCACGGCGACGTGATCATGCTCTGCGCCGGCCAGCCCTCGACGCCCGCGCCGGGCCCGGTCCTGGCGGCGGCGCACCACGCGTTGGACACGGAGATCCTCGGCTACACGGAGGCGCTGGGCATCCGGCCGCTGCGAGAGGCGATCGCCGGGTATCACCGGCGGCGGGACGGGATCGCGGTGACCGGTGACGACGTCGTCGTCACCACCGGGTCCTCCGGCGGCTTCACGGTCCTCTTCCTGGCGGCCTTCGACGCCGGCGACACGGTGGTCATGGCCCGCCCCGGCTATCCCGCCTACCGCAACACGCTCCAGGCGCTGGGGTGCCGCGTGCACGAGATCGACTGCGGCGCGGACACCCGCTACCAGCCCACCGTGGCGCAGCTCGAGGAGGTGACGGCGACGCTCGGGCACGCCCCGGCCGGGCTCATCGTGGCGAGTCCCGCCAACCCCACGGGCACGATCATCGACGGCGACGAGCTCGCGGCCCTGGCCCGCTGGTGCGAGGAGCACGGCACTCTGCTCGTCAGCGACGAGATCTACCACGGGGTCACCTACGGCCGGCAGTGCGTGAGCGCGTGGCAGACGAGCCGCGAGGCCGTGGTCATGGGCTCGGTGTCCAAGTACTTCTCCATGACCGGCTGGCGGATCGGCTGGATGCTGCTGCCGGAGTATCTGCGCGACCCCGTGGACCGGCTGTCCGGCAACCTCACCATCTGCCCACCGGCCGACGCGCAGTTCGCCGCCGTCGCCGCCTTCACCGACGAGTCGGCGGCCGAGCTCGACGCCCACGTGGAGCGCTACGCCCGCAACCGCGAGCTCATGGTGCGCCGGCTCGCCGAGATGGGCGTGGCCGACATCGCCCCGCCGGACGGCGCGTTCTACGTCTACGCCGACGTCGGACGCTGGACCGACGACTCCGTGGCCTGGTGCGCCGAGGTGCTCGACCGGACCGGGGTGGCGCTCACTCCCGGCGTCGACTTCGACACCGTGAACGGCCGACACACTGTTCGGCTGAGCTTCGCGGGGGATACCGCGCAGATCGCCGAGGCGCTCGACCGGCTGGAGACGGTGTTGGCGGACGGGGTGGCCGGCTGACGATGCGGCGCTCCGCGCCGGGTTGCGCACCCGTTCTGCCCCGCGCCAGGGCGGTTGCGCATCCCCCGCGTCCCGAAAAGGGTGCACACCCCGGCAGTCGCGGCGTCTAGTGCGGTGGCCGGGCAGCAGCGGGCCGACGGCGCGGCGGGATAGTCTCACCGGCATGAACTCCTCCGAGATCATCACCGCCGGTGTCCTGTTGTTCCGCCCGTGGCTGATCTTCACGCCGCCGCTGACGACCGAGCAGGTCTACCACCACGCCCGGGAGATCCTCGCCGGGTCGACCGGCGGCTCGATGATCTCCTGACCTGCGCCCGGGCGGACCGGGTGTCGGCCGTACGGGGGACAGACCGGGGCGGCGCGCGCGTCCTAGTGTGAGGCGGTGCACCCCGATCACGAGCCACAGCAGCCGCCCATGAAGGGTGCCGTGTCGCCCACCCGTGAGCTGATCGCCCTGGCGGTCCTCATGGTGATCGAGCTGGGGATCGCGGCCGCCCTCACCGGACTGCGGACGTCCGGTGGGCCGGTCGAGAACGTCGGCATGTACGTCGACGCCGGGATGTTCGCGCTCCTCGCCGTCCTCATGGTGGCGCTCGGAGCCCCGGGACGCCGATGGATCGCGGTTCTGCCCGCCGTGCTCGTCCCGGTCCAGGTCACGCAGGCGGCGGTGAGCAACGACACGGGCGAGGACCTCCTCTTCGGCTGGCTGATACCCACCTCGCTCACGTCCACCGCGGACCTTCTGCCGTACATCGCAGGGACGGCGCTCTTCATGGTCATCACGATGATGGCCTGGGCCTTTGCGTTCGGCCGGAAGGCAGCGGGCGTCGTCGTTGCCGGGGTGCTGGGGATGCTGTTCCTGGTGCTGCGCGGCTGGTACATGGTGGTTAACGTCTTCACCGTGATGGACTCCGGGGTCCAGGAGTTCCTCCTCGTCCACGCCTCGGCGCCCGTGATCTTCCTGGTGGCGATCCTCGCCTCCCTCGTGGCCGGGAACCGGCCTCTCGCGACACCGCGGGGCCGGCCGCCGGTGCCCCCGGCGCCCGCCTTCCACCCGGCGCCCGCCTTCCACACGATGCCTGCCACGTACCCGGCGCCCACACCGTCCCCGGTGGCGCAGCCGCCGTGGCCGGAGCCGACGGTCCGCGCGCCGTGGTCGCCGCGGTGACGGATGCGATACTGGGACGCGTGACCTCCAAGCCGCGCATCTTCAACGTCCTCGCCTCGCGCTACGCCAGCGCCGACCTGGCCACCCTGTGGTCCGCCGAACACAAGATCGTGCTCGAGCGGCAGTTGTGGATCGCGGTCCTGCGTGCGCAGCGTGACCTCGGCATCGTGGTGCCGGACGGCGTGATCGAGGCGTACGAGGCCGTGGTGGACCGCGTGGACCTGGAGTCGATCGCCGAGCGTGAGCGGGTGACGCGGCACGACGTCAAGGCGCGCATCGAGGAGTTCAACGACCTCGCCGGACACGAACACATCCATAAGGGGATGACGAGCCGCGACCTCACAGAGAATGTCGAGCAGCTGCAGATCGTGCAGTCGCTGCGCCTGGTCCGGGACCGGTCCGTGGCCGCCGCCCGCCGGCTCGCCGAGCACGCCGTGGCCCAGCGTGACCAGGTGATGGCCGGCCGCAGCCACAACGTGGCCGCGCAGGCCACGACGCTGGGCAAGCGTTTCGCCTCGGCGGCCGACGAGCTGCTCGTGGCGATCGAGCGCGTCGAATCGCTGCTCGAGCGCTACCCGCTGCGCGGCATCAAGGGCCCCATGGGCACGGCGCAGGACATGCTCGACCTGCTCGGTGGCGACGAGGCCACGCTCGCCGAGCTCGAGCGGCGCATCGCCGAGCACCTGGGCTTCACGCGCACCTTCGACTCGGTGGGCCAGGTGTACCCGCGCTCGCTGGACCACGAGGTGGTCTCCGCGCTCGTGCAGCTGGGCGCCGGGCCGTCGTCGCTCGCCCAAACCATCCGGCTCATGGCGGGCCACGAGCTCGTCACCGAGGGCTTCCAGCCCGGCCAGGTGGGTTCGTCGGCGATGCCACACAAGATGAACACCCGCTCCTGCGAGCGGGTGGGCGGCCTCCAGGTGGTGCTTCGCGGATACGGCTCGATGGCCGCCGAGCTCGCCGGCGCGCAGTGGAACGAGGGCGACGTCTTCTGTTCCGTGGTGCGTCGCGTGGCGCTGCCCGACGCGTTCTTCGCCCTGGACGGCATGTTCGAGACCTTCCTCACCGTGCTCGACGAGTTCGGCGCCTACCCGGCGGTGATCGACAAGGAACTACAGCGCTACCTGCCCTTCCTGGCGACGACGAAGGTGCTGATGGCCGCGGTCCGCGCGGGCGTCGGCCGCGAGGTGGCCCACGAGGCGATCAAGGAGAACGCGGTCGCGGTGGCTCTGGCCATGCGCGAGGAGGGCCGCGAACCCGACCTCATCGACCGGCTGGCCGCCGACGACCGGCTCCCGCTGGACCGGGGCGCCCTCGAGGACGCGTTGGCGGACCGCGCCGCGTTCGTCGGCGCCGCCGCGGACCAGGTCGACGCCGTCGTCACCCGCGTCTCCGAGCTCGTCGCCCGCCACCCGGACGCGGCCGCGTACACCCCCGGCGCGATCCTCTAGGAGCGCGCGTCCCGCGCGCACCTGCGGTATCGCCACTGCCGGCGTCTTCTCCACCATCGGGCACTGAGCCCGGCTCCCCCGGGGCCTGCGCTTCACCATGGTCGCCGGACCCGGGGGTTGTGCACCCGTCGTGTGCCCACGATGATGCACAACCCGCGGACCGGGGGGCCGTGCGGCCACTAGTGTCGGGGCCATGCGCGAGATCACGATCCCGGTCCCCGGCTCCTCCGGCCTCCAGGCGCGGCTGCGCGCCCCGGAGAACCCGCGAGCGCTGCTGCTGCTGGTCCACGGCTTCGGCGAGCACTCCGGCCGCTACGACCGGATGATCGACTTCCTCACCGACCGCGGCATCGCGGTGGTGAGCTACGACCTGCGCGGGCACGGCTCGGCGCCCGGGCCGCGCGCTCGCGTGCGGGTCGAGCGCCACGTCCGCGACAACCTCGCGGTGCGCGACGCGGTGCTCGAGTGGTGCCGCTCGCCGCAGGCCAACGGCTACGAGAGCCTGCCGCGCCTGCTCATGGGCCACTCGATGGGCGGGCTCATCGTGGCCGAGTCCGCGCTGCGCCGGCCGTGGGACCTGGCGGGCCTCGTCATGTCGTCGCCGGGCCTGGTCGTGGGCGAGAACACGCCCGGCCCGGTCAAGGCCCTGGCGGGCGTCCTCTCCCGCGTCCTGCCCTTCCTCCCGGTGTCCAAGCTCGACCCGAACGAGATCTCGCGGGTGCCCGAGTACGTCGCCGACTACGAGGCGGATCCGCTCGTCCACCACAAGCCCGTCCCCGCCGCCGCGGCGGGCACCCTCCTCCTGGACGGCGAGCGCATGCTCGAGCGCTGCCGCTCGCTGCGGACGCCGACGCTGGTCGTCAACGGCTCCGCCGATGCCATCACCTCGCCCGTCGGCGCCCGCCGCTTCGCCGAGGTGGCCGGTACGGACCACGAGCCGCGCGTCGAGGTGACCTACCGCGAGTTCGAGGGCGGCCGCCACGAACTGTTCAACGACCTCTGCGCCGACGAGGCGTACGCGGCGCTGGGGGAGTGGCTCGACGCCCGCCTGGGGTGAGACGCCTGGGGCGAGACGCCTGGGTGAGACGCCGGGGCGAGACGGCCCTCCGGGGCGCCCCGCGTCGGCGACTAGGCTGGCCCGCATGCGACCCCAGCTCTCCGACTACCGCCACCTCGCCGCCGGGAAGGTGCGCGAGCTGTACGAGATCGACCCCGAGACGCTGCTGCTCGTGGCCACCGACCGGATCTCGGCCTACGACCACGTGCTGGAGACCCCGATCCCGGACAAGGGCCGCATCCTCACGGCCATGAGCTGGTACTTCTTCGACGCCCTCGAGGTGCCCAACCACCTCGCCGGGCCGGTCGACGACGAGCGCATCCCCGCCGAGGTACTGGGCCGCGCGATGGTGGTGCGGCGGCTCGACATGGTGCCGGTCGAGTGCGTGGCCCGCGGCTATCTCACCGGCAGCGGCAAGGCCGAGTACGACGCCTCCGGCACGGTGTGCGGCATCCCGCTGCCGGACGGGCTGGTGGAGGCGAGCCGCCTCGGCGAGCCGATCTTCACACCCGCCACCAAGGCCGCGGTGGGCGACCACGACGAGAACATCTCCTTCGAGCGCCTCACCGAGATCGTGGGCGCCGGCCCGGCCGAGAGGCTGCGCGCGGCCACGCTCGACGTGTACTCGCGCGCCGCGGCGATGGCCGCGGACCGGGGGGTGCTGCTGGCGGACACCAAGTTCGAGTTCGGCCTGGTGGGCGCAGGGGAGGGGAGTGACGGCGAGCTGGTCCTCGCCGACGAGGTGCTGACGCCGGACTCCTCCCGGTACTGGCCGGCGGACGGCTACGCGCCGGGCCGCGTCCAGCCGAGCTTCGACAAGCAGTACGTGCGTGACTGGCTCACCGGACCGGGCTCGGGCTGGAACAAGGCGTCGGATACGCCCCCGCCGCCGTTGCCGGAGGAGGTGGTCGAGGCCACCCGGGCCCGGTACGTGGAGGCCTATGAGCGGATTTCCGGCCTGTCCTTCGCCGACTGGCCCGGGGGTGACGCCGCGTGAGCCCGGAGCAGCCGACCCCGACCCCGCCCGCCCGGCCGACCCCGCCGGTGGCCGAGCGCCGCCCGCATCACCGCGAGCACCACGGCCGCGTCTTTGTGGACGACTACGAGTGGCTGCGCGACAAGGACGCCCCCGACACGCGCGCCTACCTCGAGGCGGAGAACGCCTACACCGACGCCATGACGGCCGACCAGAAGGACCTCGCGGACGCGGTCTACGAGGAGATCCGCTCGCGGGTCAAGGAGACCGACATGTCGGTGCCGGTCCGCGCCGGCGACTGGTGGTACTTCTCGCGCACCGAGGAGGGCCGCTCGTATGCGCGGCACTGCCGGGTGCCGGTGCCGCCGGAGTACGCGGCCGACCCCGCCGACCCGGCCGGCTGGACGCCGCCCGAGGTCTCGCCGGGCGTGGAACTTCCCGGCGAGCAGCTCCTGCTCGACGGCAACGCCGAGGCCGAGGGCCACGACTACTTCGCGCTCGGCGCCTTCTCGGTGAGCCACGACGGTCGGATGCTGGCCTGGGCCACGGACGTCGAGGGCGACGAGAGGTATACGCTGCGCTTCCGCTCGCTGGACCCCGAGGTCACGGCGCCGGACGAGGAGATCCCCGGAATCGCCGCGGGGGTCACGTGGGCGCGCGACGGCGAGCACCTGTTCTACGTCACGGTCGACGACGCCTGGCGCCCCGACACCGTGTGGCGGCACCGCCTGGGCACCTCCCGCGACGCCGACGTGCGGGTGTTCCACGAGCCAGACGAGTCGTATTGGATCGGGGTCGGCGAAACGCGCAGCGAGCGCTACCTGCAGATCGCGCTGGGCTCCAAGATCACCACCGAGGTGTGGTGCCTGGACTCGGCCGAGCCGACGGGCGAGTTCTGGTGCGTCCGACCCCGCGAGGAGGGGGTGGAGTACGACGTCGAGCACGCCGTGGTGGGCGGCGAGGACCGCTTCGTCGTCACCCACAACAAACTCGCCCCCAACTTCCTCGTGGCCGAGGGGCCGGCCGCCCCCATCGCGGACCTCGACGCGCTGCGCACGCTCGTGCCGCACCGCGAGGACGTGCGGATCGAGGGCGTGGACGCCTTTGCGCGCGTGCTCGCTCTGGGCTACCGCGAGTCGGCGCTGCCCCGGTTCTCACTCATGCCACTGGACCCGGAGTCACGGTCCGGCACCGACGCCTACAGCGACTTCACGCCCGTAGAGTTCGACGAGGTGCTCTTCACCTCCGGCCCCGGTGCCAACCCGGAGTGGGACCAGCCGGTCCTGCGCTTCGGCTACGGCTCCTTCGTCACCCCCGGCCGCGTGTACCAGCTCGACCTGGCCACCGGGGAGCGCACGCTGTTGCGCGAGCAGGAGGTGCTCGGCGGCTACGACCCGGCCGGGTACGTGCAGCGCCGCGACTGGGCCACAGCCACCGACGGGGCCCGGATCCCGGTCTCCCTGGTGATGTCGGCGGAGACGGCGCGGAGGGTCGACGACGGCGAGGCCGTGCCCACCCTGCTGTACGGCTACGGCTCGTATGAGTCGAGCATCGACCCCGGCTTCTCCGTGGCCCGGCTCTCGCTGCTCGACCGCGGCATGGCCTACGCGGTCGCGCACGTGCGCGGCGGCGGCGAGATGGGCCGGCTCTGGTACGAGCAGGGCAAGATGCTGGCCAAGCGCAACACCTTCACCGACTTCGTGGCCTGCGCCGACCACCTGGTGATGACGGGCCTGACCGCCCCGGACCGGCTCGTCGCCGAGGGCGGCAGCGCCGGCGGCCTGCTCATGGGCGCGGTGGCCAACCTCGCGCCCGAGATGTTCGCCGGCATCCAGGCCGTGGTGCCGTTCGTGGACCCGCTCACCTCGATCCTCATGCCGGAGCTGCCGCTCACGGTGATCGAGTGGGACGAGTGGGGCGACCCGCTGCACGATCCGGAGGTCTACGACTACATGGCCTCGTACGCGCCGTACGAGAACGTGGAGGCCAGGGAGTACCCGGCGATCCTCGCCGTGACCTCGCTCAACGACACGCGCGTGCTGTACGTCGAGCCGGCCAAGTGGGTGGCCAGGCTGCGGGCGATCTCGACCTCGGCCAACTCCGCCGAGAGGCCGGTGCTGCTGCGCTGCGAGATGAGCGCCGGGCACGGCGGCGTCTCGGGGCGCTACGAGCGCTGGCGGCAGACCGCGTTCGAGTACGCGTGGACACTGCGCACCGCCGGGGCGGGCTGAGTCGGCAGTCCGCGCCGGGTGAGTGAGCGAGAAGAGGACGGCCGAGCGCATGCCCAAGATCCAGGCCCCCACGGTGGCCGAGCACCGGGCGGCGCAGCGGGCGGCCCTGCTCGAGGCAGCCCGGGAGATCCTGGGACCGCTACTGCTGATGCGAATCGCCGCCGCACTTCTCACTAGCCTCATCGTCGGCCTCGTCGCCTACGCGCTGATCGCGCTTGTCAGCCCCAACCAGGAACCCTCAGAGACAATTAGAGTCGCGCTATGCGCGGGTGTCGTGATCGCCGACTTCGTGGTGGGAGCTGGGGGCCGAGTCCGAACCGGCTCGTGGTCCGGTGGACTATTCGGAGCCCCAGAGAATCAGCGTGAGAGTGACAGCGAGTAAGCATCGGTTCGACCTACCGCTTTGAGGCGCGGGCGGCCCGAAAGTAACCCGGACTGCCCGCGCCTCGATGTATCACCTTCCCGGAGTCGAACCTCCGCCAGTTGTCGAGTTCTCACAATGAGTTGCAGCCTTGTGTACTGCGGGTCGCGCATGACCGAGGACGGGATGGGGGAGCGGAAGGCGCGCGCGATGGTGCGCGAGCTGCTCGGGCCCTACCTGTCCTGAGCGTCAGGCCGCGTCCCGGCCCCGGTCCGCAGGTGGTCTACCTCGTCTTCGTCATCCATGGTCCGGGCCATCGCCGCGGCCGGGATGACACCGCCCACGAAGACGCCGAGGATCCCGAGACCACCCATCGCGTAGGCGAGCCGGTGGCCGTCGCCCACCTCGAAAGAGGCGCCGAAGACCAGGGCGAGGGCGATGACGGCGAGGAGGCCGGTGAGCACCGAGAGCGCGGTCGAGCGGGCGCGCAGCAGGGTCTCGGCCTCGAACTCGTCGAGGTAGCGCAGCGGCGCGGTGTCCCTGGCGTCGATCGTGACGCGCAGCATCGTCCACGCCGTCATGATCGCGACGGTCATGGGCAGCCACGCCAGCACGATCGGGAACCAGAAGAACCCGATCACGGCGATCGCGGCCATGACCGCGATGCACGCCCAGTTGAGGCGGACGAGCAGACCCCGGCGGGCCGGGGTGCGCCACGAGCGGAGCATGCCCCCGGTGCGCGCGAGGTTCTTCTCGTAGCGGCGCTCGGCGCCGGTGAGGGTGCGGGCGGGGTCGGTCTGACGGGTCTGGCCGGTGGTCATCGGGCGTCCTCTCTCGTACGGCGGTACATCTCGGCGGACATGGGCCGGAACTCCTCGCGGGAGAACACGGCCTCCACGGGCAGGTCGAACACCTCGCAGATGCGGAAGGCCAGGTCGAGGCTGGGGTAGTGGTCGCCCCGCTCGAGCGCCCCCACGGTCTGGGGGTTGACCTCGATCCGCTCCGCGAGCGCGGCCCGGCTGAGCCGGTGCTCGGCCCGCAGGACCGCGATCCGGTTGTGGATGGGGCGTTTCTCCCCTCGTCTGACTGGGCTCATGCAACTGAGTGTTGTAAAAACCCAACAGTTTGTCAACAGTGGATGCGCGTGGCCGGTCGCGGTCGTGCGCGGGCGGAGTAGGCTCCCGGCCATGACCAACGTCCACGACATCGGATTCACCACCATCGACGGCGCGCAGGCCAGCCTCGCCGACTATGCCGGGCACGCCGTGCTCGTGGTCAACGTGGCCAGCGAGTGCGGACTCACCCCGCAGTACGAGGGCCTACAGGAGCTGGCCGAGGACTACCGCGACCGCGGACTGTTCGTCCTGGGCTTCCCGTGCAACCAGTTCATGGGCCAGGAGCCCGGCGACGAGGCCGCGATCAAGGAGTTCACGAGTTCCAAGTACGGGGTCACCTTCCCGCTCTCGGCCAAGATCGACGTCAACGGGCCCGACCGGCACCCCCTCTACGCCGCGCTCACCCGGGTCCCGGACGCCGACGGCGAGGCCGGCGACATCCAGTGGAACTTCGAGAAGTTCCTCGTCTCGCCCTCCGGCGAGGTCGTGGCGCGGTTCCGGCCCAAGGTCGAGCCCGGGGCCCCCGAGGTGATCGAGGCGCTCGAGGACGTCTTGCCGCTCTGACCCCGCGCAGGGGTGGTGTCACGCGACGTTCACCTCGTCGTCGCGATCCCCTCATCACCGACTGTCACGATCCGGGGCATGACCGCACGCCTCATCGTCTCCGTCTCGGGCATCCGCGACACCACCCTCGACGCCGCCGTGGACCTCGTCGGCGAGCTCGAGCGCCGCGACGTGCCCGTCTCCCTGCTCGTCGCGCCGCGTCGGGGCCACGAGTACCGGCTCACCGACGACGAGGACACGCAGGACTGGCTGCGCCACCGCCGGCGGATGGGCGACGCGATCGTCCTGGGCGGCTACGACGAGGCCGCCACCCGCCGCCGGCGGCCCGAGTTCGCCTCGATCGGACCCGCCGAGGCCGCCGTGCGCCTCGCCGCCGCAGACCGGCTCATGGCCGACATGGGCCTGCGGACCCGCCTGTTCGCCGCACCGCGCTGGAACGCCTCGCCCGGCTGCCTCGCCGCGCTGCCCGAGGCGGGCTTCCGCATGTGCGCCGACGTCACCGGCATCCACGACGTCGTCCGCGGGCACCTCGACCGTGGGCGCGTGCTGTCCATGGGCGAGGGGTTCGTCGCCGATGCCTGGTGGTGCCGCCAGCTCGTCGCCGCGGCCGGCCGCACCGCCGAGGCCGGCGGGCTCGTCCGCCTCAACGTCTCCGCCCGGCACCTGTCCCGCCGCGCACCGCGGGCCGCCCTGCTCGACGCGGTGGACCTCGTGGCCGACCGGCACGGCGCCCGGGCCGGCCGCTACGAGTGGCTGCCGGTCGCCCTCGTCCGCGCGGCCTGAGGTCCGGTCCGCGCCGGCCCGGGCGGACCGCACGAGCGGGCGTGGGGGAGCGCGGCCGCGGCGGGTAGGATCGCCAGCGTGCCCCGGCCGGTCCGGGACCGCGCCGCCCCGCCAGTCGAACAGGGAGTTCCCACCGTGGCCCGAGTCGTCGTCGAAGTCATGCCCAAGGCCGAGATCCTCGATCCGCAGGGTCAGGCCATCCACCGCGCCCTCGGGCGGCTGGGCCACCCCGGCGTCAGCGACGTCCGGCAGGGCAAGCGGTTCGAGCTCGAGGTGGCCGACGACGTGTCGGACGCCGAGCTGGAGGAGATCGCCTCGTCCCTGCTCGCCAACACGGTGATCGAGGACTGGAAGGTTGTGCGCGTCGAGACCGCCGGAGCCGAGGCGTGAGCGCGAAGATCGGCGTCATCACCTTTCCCGGGACGCTCGACGACGTCGACGCCGCCCGCGCCGTGACCCGCTCCGGCGCGGAGGCCGTTTCCCTCTGGCACGCCGACGCCGACCTCAAGGGCGTCGACGCCGTGGTGGTGCCCGGCGGCTTCTCCTACGGCGACTACCTGCGCTGCGGCGCGATCGCCGCGATGGCCCCCGTGATGACCGAGGTCGTGACGGCGGCGAAGGGCGGTATGCCGGTGCTCGGCATCTGCAACGGCTTCCAGATTCTCTGCGAGGCCGGGCTCCTGCCGGGTGCGCTCGGCCGTAACCGCGACATGCACTTCCTCTGCCGCGACGAGTGGCTGCGCGTGGAGAACACCGACACCGCCTGGACCTCGCGGTTCGAGTCCGGTGCGGAGATCCTCATCCCGCTCAAGTCCGGCGAGGGCCGCTACATGGCCACAGCCGACACCATCGGCGAGCTCGAGGGCGAGGGCCGCGTGGTGTTCCGCTACTCCGGCGGCGCCCCCAACGGCTCGACCAACGACATCGCCGGCATCTGCTCCGAGAACGGCCGTGTGGTGGGCCTCATGCCGCACCCCGAGCACGCGATCGACCCGCTCACCGGCCCGTCCGACGACGGACTGGGGCTGTTCCTCAGCGCACTCGACGCCGTGGTCCGCGCGTAGCCGGTGTGCGAGAACCCGCCGGGAACGGTCCCGGCGGGTTCTGTCGTTCCCGAGGCGTGGCTCAGTAGAAGGTGCTGCCGATGTCGCCGCCCAGGCCGGCGAGGAGGTCCAGGGTGAGCTCGACGACACGTGCGGGGAGTACGAGGATGCCGTCGAGAACCGACGAACCGACGCCGCCCGCCTGCGTGTAGCTGCCGTAGGCGGTGTCGAGAACGGGAAGGAGTACGTCGGCGATCGAGCCGGTGAGATCCATGGTGGGGTCCTTTCGGGAGTCCGTTGCGCCGGGTGCACAGCGGGGGTGGAATGCGGCGCGGCCGTAGTGGCCGCGGGGATCAGATGGGATTTGTGCTGCCGAGGTCCGCGCCCGTGATCCCGAGCCACCGGATCGCGAAGCGGGCGAGCCACTTCGGGAGCTCGATCAGGGTGTTGAGGGCCATCGAGCCGACGCCGCCCCCGTCCATGTAGCTGCCGTACACGGAGTCGAGGGCGGGGTAGAGAGCCTTGGCGAGCGAACCGCTGAGGTCCATGGTGATCTCCTGGGATCGGGCGCCCGCCCCACTGGCGGCGCGATGCCGGCAGTATCGCACAGTAGTGAGAAAAAATTTCGTCTATCGGGGGTTGTTTTCCGCGGGCGCCGGTGAGCCGGGTCCTCGTGGAAGGGCGGGTTCCCCTCCGCCGCTTCCCGGTGGCCTCGGCGTCCGCATGCGGTAGAAACGTGGGGTGAGCGATACCACTTCTGCGCCCGTGTCCGCCGCCGAGAAGGCCGCGCGCCCGTTCGACCTCATCGTCTACGGTGCCACCGGGTTCACCGGCGGCCTTGTCGCCGACTACCTCATGCGGACCATGCCCGAGGGCGGCTCGTGGGCGCTCGCCGGCCGGTCGCGGGAGAAGCTCGACGCCGTCGCCGCACGGCTCGCCGAGGCGCGCCCCGACGCGCCGGCGCCGGGAATCGTCCTGGCGGACACGGAGGATCCCGCCTCGCTCGGGGCGATGGCCCGCCAGACGCGGGTCGTGCTCACCACCGTCGGCCCCTACCTGGAGTACGGTGAGCCGCTCGTCGCCGCGTGCGTGGCGGCGGGCACGGACTACGTGGACCTCACCGGGGAGCCGGAGTTCGTGGACCGCATGTATCTCGAGTACCACGAGGCGGCGGTGGCGTCGGGTGCCCGTCTCGTCCACGCGTGCGGGTTCGACTCCATCCCGCACGACCTCGGCGTCTACTACACGATGAAGCAGGTCCCGGAGGGCGTGCCGGTGGCCGTCTACGGCGCCGTGCACTCCAACGCCCAGTTCTCCGGCGGCACCTTCCACTCGGCCATCGGGCAGTTCGCGCGCCTGCGCGAGGCCGGCGCCACGGCCAGGGAGCGCCGGCAGCGGGAGGGTCGGCCGGAGGGTCGTCGTGTCAAGGCGGCGCCCACCAAGCCGCACCACGACTCCACGCTGAACCGCTGGCTCGTCCCGCTGCCCACCATCGATCCGCAGATCGTCCTGCGCTCGGCGGCTGCGCTCGAGTCGTACGGCCCGGACTTCTCCTACGCGCACTACGCGTCGGTCGGCTCGCCCGTCACCGCCACCGTGGGGATGGTGGGGGTCGGCGCGATCGCCGCGGGTTCCCAGGTGCCGCTCCTGCGCTCGCAGATGCTCAAGCGGATCGACCGCGGGCAGGGGCCCAGCGAGTCCCGGCGGGCGCGGTCGTCGTTCACGGTGACGTTCGTCGCGATCGCCGGCGGCCGCAAGATCATCACCCGCGTCTCGGGTGGGGACCCCGGCTACACGGAGACGTCCATGATGATCGCCGAGTCCGCGATGTGCCTGGCCTTTGACGACCTGCCGCCCCTCGCGGGCCAGCTCACCACCGCCCGGGCGATGGGCGACGCGCTGCTCGAGCGGGTGGAGCGGGGCGGCCTGACCTTCGAGGTGCTCTCCGCCTGAGGACGGATAGACTCGGCGGCGTGACCGCTGAAGTCGATACCACCGCGAACGCCGCCGCCACCCCCGACCTCGAGCAGCCCTGGGAGGAGCTCGGGCTCAAGGAGGACGAGTACGACCGGATCCGCGAGATCCTGGGCCGCCGTCCCACCGACGCGGAGCTCGCCGTGTACTCGGTGATGTGGTCCGAGCACTGCTCCTACAAGTCGTCCAAGGTGCACCTGCGCTACTTCGGTGAGACCACCACGGACGAGATGCGTGCGGGCATGCTCGCCGGCATCGGGGAAAACGCGGGAGTGGTGGACATCGGCGACGGCTGGGCGGTGACCTTCAAGGTCGAGTCGCACAACTCGCCGTCGTACATCGAGCCCTACCAGGGCGCCGCGACCGGCGTGGGCGGCATCGTCCGTGACATCATGGCGATGGGCGCGCGCCCCGTGGCCGTCATGGACCAGCTCCGCTTCGGCCCCGCGGACGCCGACGACACGCACCGGGTCCTGCCCGGCGTGGTGGCCGGCATCGGCGGCTACGGCAACTGCCTGGGTCTGCCCAACCTCGGCGGCGAGACCGTGTTCGACGCCTCCTACGCCGCCAATCCGCTGGTCAACGCCCTGTGCGCCGGCGTCCTGCGGGTCGAGGACCTGCACCTGGCCAACGCGTCGGGCACCGGCAACCGCATCATCCTCTTCGGCGCCCGCACGGGGCTCGACGGGATCGGCGGCGTCTCCGTGTTGGCCTCGGCCACGTTCGAGGAGGGCCAGGACGGCAAGGCCGCCAAGCCCCGCAAGCTGCCCGCCGTCCAGGTGGGGGACCCGTTCGCCGAGAAGGTGCTCATCGAGTGCTGCCTCGAGCTGTACCGGGAGGGCCTGGTCGAGGGCATCCAGGACCTGGGCGGCGCCGGTCTGGCCTGCGCCACGAGCGAGCTCGCCGCGGCCGGCGACGGCGGCATGCACATCGACCTGGACCGTGTGCCGCTGCGCACCGAGGGCATGACTCCGGCAGAGGTCCTGACGAGCGAGTCGCAGGAGCGCATGTGCGCGGTGGTGACGCCCGAGAACCTCGACGCCTTTATGGCCGTCTGCACGCGCTGGGACGTGCTGGCCACCGACATCGGGTACGTCACCGACGGCGACCGGCTCACCATCGACTGGCACGGCGAGACGGTGCTCGACGCCCCGCCGCGCACCATCGCCGACGACGGCCCCGTGTACGAGCGCCCCGTGGAGAAGCCCGCCGGCCAGGACGCGCTCCGGGACGACACCACGGCCCCGCTCGTCCGGCCGGCCACCGGCGACGAGCTGCGCCAGACCCTGCTGGACATGCTCGCCAGCCCTGCGCTGTGCTCCCGGAAGTTCATCACCGAGCAGTACGACCGCTACGTGCGCGGCAACACGATCCTCGCCGAGAACGCCGACGGCGGCGTCCTGCGCATCGACGAGGAGACCGGCCGCGGCATCGCCCTGTCCACCGACGCCTCGGGCCGCTACACGTTCCTCGACCCGTATGTCGGCGCGCAACTGGCGCTCGCGGAGGCGTACCGCAACGTCGCCGTCACCGGCGCCCGCCCCGTCGCGGTGACCAACTGCCTCAACTTCGGCTCCCCCGAGGACCCGGGCGTCATGTGGCAGTTCCGCGAGGCGGTGCACGGCCTGGCCGACGGCTGCGCCGAGCTCGGCATCCCGGTGACCGGCGGCAACGTGTCGTTCTACAACCAGACCGGCTCCACCCCGATCCTGCCCACGCCCGTCGTGGGCGTCCTCGGTGTGCTCGACGACGTGGCGCGCCGTACACCCACCGCGTTCGGGGACACCCCGGGCGAGAGCATCTACCTGCTCGGCGAGACCCGCGACGAGCTCGACGGTTCCATCTGGGCGCAGGTCGCACACGACCACCTCGGCGGCACCCCACCGTCCGTGGACCTGGCGTGGGAGGCCACCCTCGCGCGGATCCTGGCGACCTGCTCCAGAGACGGGCTCGTCACCGGCGCCCACGACCTGTCGGAGGGCGGCCTGGCCCAGGCGCTCGTCGAGGCGGTGCTCGCCGGCGAGTGCGGCGCGCGGATCGTCCTGCCCGAGGACGCCGACCCGTTCGTGTGGCTGTTCTCCGAGTCCAGCGGCCGCGTCGTCGTGTCCGTGCCGCGCGGCGAGGAGATCCGCTTCCAGCAGATGCTCACCGCGCAGCAGATCCCGCACGCTCGCATCGGCGTCACCGACCCGGACTCGGGGACGTTCGAGGTGCAGGGCCAGTTCACCCTCACCACCGACGAGCTTCGTGAGGCCCACGAGGGCACGCTGCCCGCGCTGTTCGGGGTCGACCCGGTCTGAGGACCGCGTAGGTGATCGACCTCCGGCGCCGCGAGCGTCTGCTCGCGGTGGTCCTCACCGGGACCGCCGGCTTCGTGGACGCCGTGGGCTTCCTCGAGGTGGGCGGCTACTTCGTGTCGTTCATGAGCGGCAACTCCACGCGCATGGTCGTGGATCTGGCGGGCGGGCGGCTGGGCTCGGCGGGCGTCGCGGCCGCCGTGCTCGTGTCGTTCTTCGTGGGCGCCGCCGCGGGCGCGGTCGTCACCCGCCGGCAGAGCCTCTACGACCGCCCCACCGTCCTGTCGCTCGTGGCGGCGCTGCTGCTCCTCGCGCTGGGCCTGCAGTGGCTCACCGACGCCACCGTCGCCGGGCTGCCGGTCGCGATGTCGGTGGCCGCCGCCGCGATGGGCGCCATGAACTCGGTGTTCCACTCGGGGGGAGTGGTCTCGCTCGGCGTCACCTACATGACGGGCGCGGTGGTCAAGGCCGCGCACAGCCTGGTCGACGCACTGGCCGGCGGCTCGTGGGCGCCCTACCGGCACCAGGTCGCACTGTGGGGGTCGCTCGCCTCGGGCGGCGTCGCCGGCGCCGCGCTGCACGTGTACTGGGGGTCGTGGGCACTCGGGGTGGCCGCGCTCGTGGTGCTCGGCGCGCTCGGGGTGACGGTGTGGCTACGACGACGAGCCCTGCGGACGTCCTGAGCGCGAGCCGGCCGAGGGCCGGGCCGACGGGCGGCCCGCCGGGGCGCCGGGCGCGTCCGCCGGGGCGCCGGGCGCGTCGGCCGGGTCGCGGTACGTCGGTGCGTAGCGCTGCAGCCGCCACCCTTCGCGTACAGCCGCGCCCTGTGTGCGCATCCGCCACCGTTCGCGCGCACCTGCCCCGGTTGTCGCCGAGGCGGCTGTACGCGAAGGGGGGCGGCGACCCGAGGACGCGGCAGTTGCTCCAGCATCTGCCCGGGGGACTATCGTCCGTTCCATGAACTCGCGTGCGGAAGTCGTGTCGGGCGAGCGTCGCCGCGGTGTCCCCGTGGCGGGGGTGGGTGCGGTGGGGGTGGGTGCGGCGGCCGTCCTGGCGACGACGAGGGCGGCCTCGTGAGCCGGGGACCCGATGCCGCGGAGGTCCGCGTCGCCGTCGCGGGCGTGGCGCCGTGGCTCGACCAGCCCGAGGACGCCGACCCTGCCGTCGCCCGGTCGCGGCGCCCGGGCCGGTCGGCGCTCGCCGGGGCCGTCCGCGCCACCGTCGGCGCGTTGGCCGCCGAGCTGCCGGGCCACGCCGTCGAGGTCCGCGTCCCTCCGTACGCGGCCGCCCAGTGCGTCGAGGGGCCGCGGCACACGCGGGGGACGCCGCCCAACGTCGTGGAGACCGACCCACGCACGTGGCTCGAGCTGGCCACCGGGCGGCTCACCTGGGACGCGGCCGTGGCCGGCGGTCGGGTGCGGGCGTCCGGGACCCGCGCCGCCGAGATCGCGCGCGGGCTGCCGGTGGTGCGGACCGCGTGACGCCGCCCCCGCCCGGTCACACGACTGTGGAGACCGCGGCGCGGGACCGTACACTCGGGGGCGCACCGCCGGGGTCCGTCCGGGCGGCACGCGCCGAATCCATGAGGGAGCACCAGCAGGTGGACAGCACGTCGTCACGCCCGGCCGGCACCAATCTCGGCCTCCCGGATCCCGCCACCCCCGGCCCCGCCGGGCTCGGCGTGGACGCCGAGCGCATCGGCCCCGTCGAGGAGTGCGGCGTTTTTGGCGCCTGGGCCCCCGGCGAGGACGTCGCCAAGCTCACCTACTACGGCCTCTATGCCCTGCAGCACCGCGGCCAGGAGGCCGCCGGTATCGCGGTGGGCGACGGCGACCAGGTGCTCGTCTACAAGGACCTCGGCCTGGTGAGCCAGGTGTTCGACGAGAAGACTCTCGAGTCCATGCACGGGCACGTGTCCGTGGGCCACTGCCGCTACTCCACGACCGGCTCCACGTCGTGGGACAACGCGCAGCCCATGTTCCGCGCCACCATCAACGGGGTCTCGGTGGTGCTGGGCCACAACGGCAACCTCGTCAACACCCACGAGCTCAAGCGGCACGCCACCGAGATCGGGATCCCGGGCTACGCCGAGGACAGCTCGCACTCCGACTCGGACATCATGGCCACGCTCCTGGCCCACGAGGCCGCGGACGGTGGGCTCGAGGAGGCCGCCGCGCGCCTGCTGCCGATGTTCCGGGGTGCCTACTGCCTCACCTTCTCCGACGAGAACACGCTGTACGCGGCGCGCGACCCGCACGGGGTGCGGCCGCTCGCACTGGGTCGCCTCGAGCGGGGCTGGGTGGTCTCCTCCGAGACCTGCGCCCTCGACATCGTGGGCGCCTCCTACGTCCGCGACATCGAGCCGGGGGAGCTCATCGCGATCGACGCCGACGGCGTGCGCTCCCGCAAGCTCGCCGAGCCCGCGCCTAAGGGGTGTGTCTTCGAGTACGTCTACCTGGCGCGTCCGGACTCGGTGATCAACCGTCGGCTCGTCAACTCGGCCCGGGTGGAGATCGGCCGACGCCTCGCGCAGGAGCACCCGGTTGACGGCGACCTGGTGATCCCCGTGCCGGAGTCCGGCACCCCGGCCGCGGTCGGCTACGCGCAGGGCTCGGGCATCCCGTTCGCCCAGGGGCTGACCAAGAACGCCTACGTGGGCCGGACGTTCATCCAGCCCAGCCAGACGATCCGTCAGCTCGGCATCCGGCTCAAGCTCAACCCGCTGCGCGAGGTGATCCGCGGCAAGAAGCTCGTGGTGGTGGACGACTCGATCGTCCGCGGCAACACGCAGCGCGCGCTCATCCGCATGCTGCGGGAGGCGGGCGCGCTCGAGGTACACGTGCGGATCGCCTCCCCGCCGGTGCGCTGGCCCTGCTTCTACGGCATCGACTTCGCCAGCCCGGCCGAGCTCATCGCCAACGGCGTGGACGCCTCCGACGGGATGCTCGAGGGCGTGAGGGAGGCCATCGGGGCGGACAGCCTGGGCTACATTTCCGTGGACGGCATGATCACCGCCACCGAACAGCCGCGGGAGAGCCTGTGCGCCGCCTGCTTCGACGGCCACTATCCCATCGCGCTGCCGGACGACTCGCCGATGAGCGCGGCGGTTCGTGCCCTGTCCGCCGTGGTCGACGGCGAGAACCACTACGAGGAGATCACCACATGACCGAGAACGCCCCCCGCACGACCGGCGCGTCCTACGCCGCCGCGGGCGTCGACATCGACGCGGGCGAGCGCGCCGTCGAGCTGTTCGCCCCCCACGCCAAGCGCGCCACACGGCCCGAGGTCATGGGCGGCATCGGCGGCTTCGCCGGGCTCTTCTCGCTCAAGAACACCTACCGGCAGCCACTGCTCGCCTCGTCCACCGACGGCGTGGGCACCAAGATCGCAGTGGCCCAGGCCATGGACGTCCATAACACGGTCGGCATCGACCTCGTGGCGATGGTCGTCGACGACCTCGTGGTGTGCGGCGCGGAGCCGCTGTTCCTCCAGGACTACATCGCGATCGGCAAGGTGGTCCCCGAGCACGTCGCGAGCATCGTCGAGGGCATCGCCGAGGGCTGCGTCCGTGCCGGCTGCGCGCTGCTGGGCGGCGAGACCGCCGAACACCCCGGTCTCATGCGGCCGGACGAGTACGACATCTCCGCGACCGGCTTCGGCATCGTCGAGGCCGACGAGGTGCTGCAGGCCGACAATGTGCGCCCCGGCGACGTGATCGTGGGCATGGCCTCCTCGGGACTGCACTCCAACGGCTACTCGCTGGCTCGCCACGTGCTACTCGAGCTGGCCCGGCTGCCCCTCGAGGGCCACGTCGAGGAGTTCGGCCGCACCCTCGGTGAGGAGCTGCTCGAACCCACCCGTATCTACGCCCTGGACTGCCTGAGCCTCGTCGCCGAGACCGACGTGCGCGTGTTCAGCCACGTCACCGGCGGCGGGCTCGCGGAGAACCTCGCCCGCGTCATGCCGCGCGGCCTGGTGGCGCGCCTGGACCGCGGCCGGTGGCCGGTGCCGCCGGTGTTCGGCACCATCGCCCACCACGGCCGCGTCGAGCAGTCCGAGATGGAGCGCACCTTCAACATGGGCGTCGGCATGGTCGCCGTCCTCCCGGAGGCCGATGTCGACCGCGCCCAGGCGGTGCTCACGGCCCGCCACGTGGACAACTGGGTGATCGGCCACGTGGAGAAGGCCGGCGACGACGCCGACGCCCCGCGAGTCGTCCTCGAGGGCTCGCACTCGCGGTTCTAGGCCGTCACCACCACGTGGGCCGGGCACCCTCTCGGGATGCCCGGCCCACGTGATGTCTGCGGTGCGTCGTCAGTAGCGGGAGTCGTCGGACCACGAACCGTACGGGTCGTCGTCCTCGTCGTAACCCCCGCGGGCGGAGGAGGATCCTCCGGACAGCTCCCTCTGGAGACGGTCGAAATCCGTCTGCGGAGTGTTGTACTTGAGCTCGCGAGCGACCTTGGTCTGCTTCGCCTTCGCGCGGCCTCGGCCCATCAGCCTGACCCCCTCGGAAACGGTGCTGGGCCACCTCGGGGGTGCCCATCGCAAGTGTATGAGTATCTGCCTGACGACAGGATAGCGTGCCCGGCGCGGAATGTCCGCCCGGGTCGACTCCGGTCCGCGTTCCCGGGGCTCGCGGGCGGGTCAGGTACCGCGCAGCCGGCGCACCGCCTCGCGCCCGGCCTGTGGGCCGGACTCGCCCGGGACGGTGTCGGGGTCCACGGCCGCGGCCACGCCCTCGGCCTCGAGCTCGGCGTCGGGCCCGACACCGCGCTTGAGCAGCGCCAGCGCTACCGGGCCGTCCTCGTGGTGCTGGACCACGGTGCCCACGCGGCCCACCGGGCGGCCGCCGGTGCGGACCTCGGCGCCGGGGGCGGGGAGTTCGGCGCCCGAGCCGTCCAGCTGCAGCCGGACGAGCACCCGCGGCGAGCGGCCCAGGTTGTGCACCCGGGCGACGGTCTCCTGACCCCGGTAGCACCCCTTGTCCAGGTGCACGGCCCCGCGCTCGGCCACCGCGCCGATCCACGTCGGCACCTCGTGCGGGATGGTCCGCTCGTCGGTGTCCACCCCGAGCCGGGCGCGCAGCGGGGTGGTGTCGGCCACCCGCAACGCCTCGAACGCCCACGAGCCGGCCGGTCGCGCGCCGGCCGCGACCGCCGCGTCGAACCAGGCCGCCAGGTCGGCGCGGGGGACCACCAGGTCGATCGCGCCGGCCCCGGGCCACGGCATCCGGCGGGCCACGCCGCCGCCGGGCAGGGCGACGCCCGCGTAGTCCCCGGTCGGCAGCGCGACGGCGGTCCCGTCGGGGCCGGTGACGGTGTCGGGGAGCCCGGTGCCGGCGAGGGTCAGTACGGCCAGGTCGGCCTCCGCGGGCGCCGCGTCGGCCCAGAACACCATGCGGGTGAGAAAGGCCAGCAGGTCGGCTCCCCGGCCGGGTTCGGTGTCGACGACGAGGTGGCCGGCCGAATCGGAGAGCACCGCGTGGTGTTCCACCCGGCCGTTCGCGTCGAGGATCAGCGTCTCCGCGCCGGCGCCGTCGGCGAGCCCGGCCACGTGCTGGGAGACGAAGCCCTCGAGCCAGGTGAGCCGCTCGCCGCCGCCGATCGTCAGCACGTCGCGGTGCGAGCGGTCCACCACCACGGGGCCGGCGGCGGCCGCGCGCTGCTCGCCGAGCGGGTCGCCGTAGTGCAGCGGCACGCCTACGTCGGGGGAGTCGCCCGGCGCGTCCACCGCGCCGGGCCGGGACAGGATCGGGGACCGGTAGGTGCTCACGTCCGCGATCCTACGGAGACCGGGGCGGGCGGGCCGGGCGCAGTAGGGTGACGCCTATGAGCGAAGCGGATCGTCGGGTGGTCGTCCTCGTCTCCGGTGGGCCGGACGGCCCGCGCCCGCGCGTGCACCCCGCCGACGCGCCGCTGCTGCTCGCCGACGACCTCGCCGCCGTCCGCGGCGACGGCTGCTTCGAGACCTTGCTCGTGGTGGGCGGGGTCCCCGCCAAGCCGGAGCGCCACCTGGCGCGCCTCGCCCGCTCGTCCGCGGCCCTCGGGCTCACCGGGCCGTCGGACGAGCAGTGGCGCGCCGGGATCGCGCTCGCCGCCCGCGAGTGGGGGCCGGACTCCGAGGCGATGCTGCGTCTGGTGCTCTCGCGCGGGCCCGAGCGCGGCGGCGCCGAGACCGCCTACATCACCGTCGCCCCTGTGGGAGCCCACGCCCGCCGCGCCCGCGCCGAGGGGATCGCGGTCACGACCCTGAGCCGCGGCTTCCCGGCCGACCTGGCGGAGGCGTCGCCGTGGATGCTGCTCGGCTCCAAGACCCTCTCGTACGCGGCCAACATGGCGGCCCTGCGCCACGCCGCCGCCGGGGGTTTCGACGACGTCGTCTACCTCTCCGCCGAGGGCGAGGTCCTCGAGGGGCCGCGCTCGACCGTCGTGGTGGCCCGCGGCGGCGAGCTCGTGAGCCCGCCGGCCGAGGTCGGGATCCTCGAGGGCACCACCCTGGCCGCGCTCGCCGAGATCGCCGGCGCCGAGGGGGTGCCGGTGCGGCGCGAGCGGCTGCTCGTCACCGACCTCCTCGCCGCCGACGCCGTGTGGCTGCTCTCGTCGGTCACGCTCGCCGCGCGGGTCCGCCGGATCGACGACGTCACCCTCCCCCCGGCCGAGCCCCCGGTCGACGTGGCCGGGATGGTCGACCGCGCCGTCGGCCGGGCCTGACCTCCCGCCGCCGCGGGGGTGGCCTCGGGGGGAAGCAGGAAGTACCGAACCTGCTTCATATTCCGCAGGCTGGGGCATTTCCCCTGGTAGTGGTGGCCAGGGCCACACCGGGCGCCCATTGAGTCCGCATACCCGCAGGCGTATGGTCCGGATCAAGTCCGTCTGATCGGGCGGGCGCGGCGTCGTCGAGCAGGAGCGCGGACCATGGATGTCCTCGACATCTCCCGGTGGCAGTTCGGGATCACCACCGTCTACCACTTCATCTTTGTCCCCCTCACCATCGGCCTGGCGCCGATGGTCGCGATCATGCAGACGGTGTGGCACGTCACCGGCAAGCAGGGGTGGTACCGGGCGACGAGGTTCTTCGGCAAGCTCTTCCTCATCAACTTCATCCTGGGCGTCGTCACAGGCATCGTCCAGGAGTTCCAGTTCGGCATGAACTGGTCGGAGTACTCGCGCTTCGTGGGCGACGTGTTCGGCGCCCCCCTCGCACTCGAGGGCCTGGCCGCGTTCTTCCTCGAGTCCACGTTCCTCGGCCTGTGGATCTTCGGCTGGGGTCGCCTGCCCCGGGTCGTGCACCTGGCCTCCATCTGGATGGCCGCGATCGGCGTCAACCTGTCGGCGTACTTCATCATCGCCGCCAACTCGTTCATGCAGCACCCGGTGGGGGCGGTGTACAACCCGGAGACCGGCCGCGCCGAGCTCACCAGCATCTGGGCGCTGCTCACCAACCCCACCGCCCTCGCGGCGGTGCCGCACACCATCGCCGGTGCGTTCCTCACGGCGGGCACCTTCGTCGCCGGCATCGGCCTGTGGTGGATGGTCCGCGCCATGCGCCAGCAGAGGGAGCTGCTCGCCGTGACCCCGGGCGGCGAGGTCACCGAGGCTGCCACCGCCGAGGCCGCCGAGAAGGAGACCCAGGCCCGCGACCTGTTCCGGCCCGTCACGCGCATGGCGCTGTGGGTCATGATCATCTCCGGCGCCGCGCTCATCGTCACCGGCGACATCCAGGGCAAGCTCATGTTCCAGCAGCAGCCCATGAAGATGGCCTCGGCCGAGTCGCTCTGCCATACCGAGACCGACCCCGAGTTCTCCGTCCTCACGGTGGGCACGCACAACAACTGCGACTCGGTGGTCCACCTCATCGAGGTCCCGTACGTCCTGCCGTACCTCGCCGAGGGCAGCCTCAGCGGCGTCGAGCTGCAGGGCGTCCAGGACCTGCAGGCCCAGTACGAGGAGCAGTTCGGCCCCGGAAACTACACGCCCAACCTCTTCGTCACCTACTGGAGCTTCCGCGCCATGATCGGCCTCGGGGTGGGGTCGGCCGCCCTCGCGGTCGTGGGGCTGTGGGTGACCCGCCGCAGGGCGCCGATCCCCGACAAGCCCTGGCTGGGGCGGCTGGGGATCGCCGCGATCCCGTTCCCGTTCCTCGCCAACTCGGCCGGCTGGATCTTCACCGAGATGGGCCGCCAGCCGTGGGTGGTGCACCCGCACCCCACCGGCGACCCGATGATCAGCCTCCTCGTGAGCCAGGGCGTCTCCGACCACCCCGCCTGGCTGGTCACGCTCTCGCTCACCGGGTTCACGCTCGTCTACGGCTTTCTCGCGGTGGTGTGGTTCGTCCTCATCCGCCGCTACACCATCGAGGGCCCGCTCGAGCACGACGCCGAACCGCACCTCGAGGCGCCGGATGACGACGACGCCGACCGTCCGCTGTCCTTCGCGTACTGACACGGGAGCACATCATCATGGGTCTTCAGGAACTCTGGTTTGTCCTCATCGCCGTGCTCTTCCTCGGCTACTTCCTCCTCGAGGGCTTCGACTTCGGCGTCGGCATCCTCATGCGCGTCCTCGGCCGCGGCCCCGACACCCCGGAGCGCGACCGCCGCCGGCGCGCGGTGCTCAACACCATCGGCCCGGTGTGGGACGGCAACGAGGTCTGGCTGCTCGTCGCCGGCGGCGCGATGTTCGCCGCCTTCCCCGAGTGGTACGCCACCCTGTTCTCCGGCTTCTATCTGCCCCTGTTCCTCATCCTGCTCGCCCTGATCTTCCGGGCCGTGGCGATCGAGTTCCGCGGGAAGGTGGACGATGCCGTCTGGCGCCGCCGCTGGGACCACGCCATCTTCTGGGGCTCGGTCGTGCCCGCGCTGCTGTGGGGCGTGGCCTTTGCGAACATCGTCCGCGGCGTGGCGATCGACGCCGACAAGCAGGTCACCGGCACGCTGTTCGACCTGCTCAATCCCTACGGTCTGCTCGGCGGGCTCGTCACCCTGGGCGTGTTCACCCTCCACGGCGCCGTCTTCCTCGGCCTCAAGACCGCCGGCGACCTGCGCGCCGAGGCGGTCCAGAGCGCGCGGTTCCTCGCGCCCGTGGTGCTCGTGCTCGGCGGGATCTTCGCCGTCTGGACCCAGCTCGCCCACGGCCACGCCTGGACCTGGGCCGCGGTCGCGGTGGCCGCCGCCGCGCTCGTCGTGGTCGTGGCCGCCGTCGCCGCTGACCGCGAGGGCTGGGCGTTTGCCGGCACGAGCCTGGCGATCACCGCCGTCGTGGTGCTGCTGTTCGGTTCGCTCTTCCCCGACGTCATGCCCACCACGCTCGCCGACGGCGTGAGCCTGACCGTCGAGAACGCCTCGAGCTCGCACTACACGCTCGTCGTGATGACGTGGGCCGCCGCGTTCCTCACCCCGGTCGTGCTGGTCTACCAGGGCTGGACGTACTGGGTGTTCCGCGCGCGCATCTCCGAGGACCAGATCCCGCCGTCCATCGGGCTGCGCCCGGCCCGCGCCGCCCGCACCGCCGGCTCCGCCCGCGGCGGCGAGGCCGACGCCACCGAGGACTGACCCGAGGTGGCGCCGCCCCTCGACCCGCGGCTGGTCCGCGCGTCCCGGCCCGCGCGCCGCCACCTCGTCGTGTCCGTGGCCCTCGCCGCCGTCGTGGCGGCCTGCACGGTGGCGTTCGCGCTGCTGCTCGCGCGGGTGCTCGCCGGCGTCGTCACCGACCCGGCCCTGCGCACCCCGGATGTCTGGGGCCCCGAGGCCGCGGGGCTCGTCGCGGCCGCCGCCGGGCGCGTGACGGGGACGTGGGCCCAGCAGCGCCTCGCCCGCACCGCCGCGGGGGGCGTGGTGGACGACCTGCGTGTGCGCCTGGCCCGCACCGTCGCCGCGTGGGACCCGGCGGAGCGACGACGACGCTCCGCCGAACTCCATACCGTGCTCACCACCGGGCTCGCCGGCCTGGTCCCGTACCTCGCCGGCTACGTGCCCGCCCTGGCGACCGCCGTCGTGGTGACGCCCGCGCTGCTGGTCGTGGTGGCGCTCGTCGACCCGCTCTCCGCGGTGGTGATCGCGGTGACGCTGCCACTCATCCCGCTGTTCATGGTGCTCGTGGGCACCCTCACCCGCGCCCGGACCGAGCGGCAGCTCGCCGCCACGTCCCGGCTGTCCGCCCGGGTGCTCGACCTGCTCGCCGGGCTGCCCACGCTCGTCGCATTGGGCCGTGAGCGCGGCCCCGAGCGCCAGGTGGCCGAGGCCGCCGAGGCCCACCGGCGCGCCACCATGGGTTCGCTGCGGATCGCCTTCCTCTCCTCGATGGTCCTCGAGCTGCTCGCCACACTGTGCGTCGCGCTCGTGGCAGTGGGCATCGGCCTGCGGCTCGTGGTGGGGGAGATGGAGCTCGCCGCCGGCATCGCCGCACTCGTCCTGGCGCCCGAGCTGTACCAGCCCCTGCGCACCGTGGGCGCACGCTTCCACGAATCCGCCGACGGCGCACTGGCCGCCGAGCGCGTCTTCGAGGTCCTCGACCCGGCGGAGGAGGCGGGCACGGCGGCGGCCACGGCAGCAGCGGCCGCGACCCCGGCGGGCGCCGCGGGTTCCGCCGGGCGACCGCTCCCCGCCGGCCCGCTGCGCCTCGACGTACGGGGCCTGTCGGTCTCGGGTCGCGACGGCCTACGGCCCGAGGCGCTCGACCTCGTCGTCGAACCCGGCCGGATCACCGCGCTCACCGGCCCCAACGGCTCCGGCAAGACCACGGCGGTGCTCGCCGCGCTCGGGCTGATCGACCACGCGCGGCGCGTGGCCGGGAGCATCCGCGTGGGCGGCACCCGGGGCGACGGAGCGGCGGGCACCGACCTCGACGGGCTGGACCTCGCCGCGTGGTGGGCGCGGGTGGCGTGGCAACCCCAGCGGCCCACCCTCGTCGCCGGAACGCTGCGCGAGAACGCCGAGCTCTTCGGCGCCGACCCCCGCCGGCTCGACGCGGCCGCCCGGGAGTCGGGCTTCGACGCCGTTCTGGCCGCCCGTCCCCGCGGCTGGGAAAGCTCCCTCGGCCACGCCGGGGTCGGGCTCTCGCGGGGTGAGGCGCACCGGCTCGCGCTCACCCGGGCGCTGGCCTCCGACGCCGACGTGCTGATCCTGGACGAGCCCACCGCCCACCTCGACGCCGACACCGCGGCCCGCGTGATCGGCGCGGTCCGCGAGCGCGCGCGGGCCGGGGCGGCGGTCCTCGTCGTCACCCACTCCGGCCCGGTCCTCGCGGCCGCCGACCACGTGGTGACCCTCGCCGGCGCCACCACGGGGGTGGCGCCGTGAGCGACCTGCGACACGTCCTGGGCCTGCTCGAGCTCGACCGGTGGCGGGTGGTCCGCGCGGTTCTCGTCGCGAGCCTCACCCTGGCGAGCGCGGCCGGGCTCGCCGCCGTCTCCGCGTGGCTCATCATGCGCGCGTGGGAGCGGCCGCCCGTACTCGACCTCACCGTGGCCGTGGTGACCGTCCGCGCGCTCGGCATCAGCCGCGGCGTCTCCCGCTACCTCGACCGGCTCGCCTCGCACGACGTCGCCCTGCGCGGCGCCGCCCACGCCCGGGGCGAGCTGTACGTGCGGCTCTCCCGTGGTGCCTCCACCCCGGCCCTGCGCACCGGCGACGTCCTCCTGCGCTCCGGCCGCGACCTGGACCTGGTGGCCGACACGGTGGTGCGCGTCCTCGTCCCCGCCGCGGTGGCCGCGGTGCTCACCGTGGTATCGGTGACGGCCCTGGCCCTGCTCGCGCCGGCCGCCGCGGTCACGATGGCCGCGTTCGCGCTGCTCGCCGGGGTGGCCGCCCCGCTGGTCGCCACCCGCGCGGCCCTCGGCGCCGAACGGGCCGTGGCCGACGCGACCGCCGAGCAGGCCGCCGCCGCGGTGCTCGTCGTGGACCACGCCGAGGAACTCGCCGTGGGCGGGCGTCTCGACGCCGTGATCGGGTCGATCGCCGAGACCGGCACGGCCCGCCGCGCCGCCGAACGCCGGGCCGACGCCGCCGCGGCCCGCGCCGTCGCCGCCGTCCCCGCCGGGATGCTCGCCACCACGCTCGTCGCGCTGCTCGTCGGCGTGCTCGCCTACGACGGCACCGCGCACAGTCCCATGTGGCTCGGCATGCTCGTCCTCCTGCCCCTGGCCGCGTTCGAGGCCCTGGCCGCCCTGCCCGCGGCCGGCGAACACCTCGCCCGCGCCGTGCCCGCCGCCGAGCGGATCCGCGCGATGCTCGACGCGGCGGGGGAGCGGGGGGCCGGTTCGGATCCGGGCGCGGACGGGGCCGGTGCCGAGGCGGTGCCGGCCGACGCCGCCCTGCTGTCCGCTACCGGACTGACCTGGGGGTTCGGGGCCCGGTCGCTCGCCGCGGCGCCGCTCGACCTGGAACTGCGCGCCGGCGACCGCGTGGTGGTGCGCGGGCCCTCGGGCGTCGGCAAGACCGTGCTCGCGCGCACCCTCGCCGGCCTCGACGCGCCCGTGACGGGAACGATCCGCGCGGGCGGCGCGGACCTCGCGACGCTCGCCCGCCCGGAGCGCCGTGACCGGGTGGTGTACCTGGCCGAGGACGCCCACCTGTTCTCCACGACGGTCCGCGACGACCTCCTGGTGGCCCGCGGGGACGCCCACGACGACGAACTGCGCGCCGCCCTCGGCGCCGTCGGCCTCGGGGCCTGGCTCGACGGGTTGCCCCAGGGGCTGGACACCGTGCTCGAGGGCGGGGCGTCCGCGGTGTCGGGCGGCCAGCGCCGCCGATTGCTGCTGGCGCGCGCCCTGCTCGTCACGGCCCCCGTCGTGGTGCTGGACGAGCCCACCGAGCACCTGGCCGCCGACGACGCCGGCGACCTCCTGCGCCGCATCTGCGCGGCGGGGGCGCAGGGGAGGGTCGGCCCCGAGCAGGCGTCCGCAGACGGGCTCTTCGGACCCGACCGTGCCGTCGTGGTGGTGACGCACGACCGCACGACCGCCATCGAGGCCTCCCGCGAGATCGAGCTCGCGGCGCGGCAGCCCGCCTGAGGGCGGGTCGTCAGTCGGGTGGGCCGGCGCGCGTCAGCCGGCGAGGCGGCGCAGGCGCGCCGACATGTGCGGGACCAGGCCCCGCTCGGGGTGGACCCGCTCCTCGACCCAGCCCAGGTCGCCGCCCTCGACGATCCCGTACATGCGCTTGGCGCCGCCGCGGGAGGGGCCCGTGGGGGAGGCCAGCACGACGTCGGTCGCCATCTCCCACGCGGACTGCGTGAGGGGCGAGCCGTAGTACATCTCGATGACGCCGGAGGCGTGGGCCACGAGGAACTCCAGCTGGTCGTCCTCGGAGATCCGCCAGAAGCCGGTCTCCCGGTAGGCGGCGGCGTCCACGGCGCCGCCCGAGTCGAAGGTCCACGCGCGGGAGGACCAGCTCAGGTAGTTCTCGCCGTCGTGCGAGACCACCACCTGTTGACCGAAGCGGTGCTGACCACGGTCGGGGGTGTCGGCCTCGCCCTCGCCCTCCCAGACGCCGACGAGCGGGAGCAGCGCGAGCAGACCCGGGTGCAGGTCGGGGCCGAAGCGGAGGTTGGCGGTGTCCTCGGCGATGGGCAGTTCCGAGAACGCGGAGATGTTGCGGTCGGCCGTGGCCTCGGCGCGCCGGGCGGCCGCATCGACGGCGGCGTTGCCGGAGCCGGGCACGACCGCGGGGCCGTCTCCCCCCTCGGGGGTGGACGGCGTGGGGTCCTCGGCGGGGTTCGCGCCGGTGTCCGTCACGACTCGTCGGTGACCGTGCGGTACACGATGTAGACGGTGGCCCACAAGATGGCCAGCGAACACAGGACGAGGAGGATCTCAAAGAAGAGCACCATGTGCTCATCCTAACCCCGCGCCGCCGGCCGCGAGGACAGGTGGTCAGCCCAGCGTGATGCGGGCGTCGATCGAGTGGATGAGGCAGTCGTCGGCGGGGACCACGAAGTCCTCGCTGACGCGGGCCCTGACCCCGAGCACGGTGACGAGCGAGAAGTCGGCGTGCACCACGCCCTCGCGTCCCGGGGGGTCCACGGTGATCTCGATCTCGCGCACCTCGCGGATGGTGGCGTACTGCAGGTGCAGGTGCAGATCCCACTTGAGGTGCTCGCCGGAGAATCCGGTCTTGAGGCCGTTCTCGTGGCGCACGCAGTCGGGCGCGAAGGGCACCCGGAACGCGGCGGCCGGCTGGGTGATCGCGGTGAGGTAGGTGCGCACCGCGGCCTCGCGCTCCTCGGGGGAGTACGGGCCGGGGTGGTCCGGGACCGCGGGCCGCGCGCCGCGGCGCTGGTCGAGGCCGACGAGGACAGAGGAGGCGACGGAGGCGCCGAGGGCCACGACGGAGGCCCGCCCCACGGTGCCGAGCGCACGGGTGACTAGCGACATGGCACAGACACTAGCGCGGCTCAGCGCTCGACGGGGACCCCGATGAGCGAGCCGTACTCCACCCAGCTGCCGTCGTAGTTCACCACGCCGGGCCGGTCGAGGAGCTCGTGGACGACGAACCACGTGTGGCTCGAGCGCTCGCCGATGCGGCAGTAGGTCACGACGCGCCGGTCGGGGTCGGCGAGGACGTCGGCGTAGAGGGCGCGCAGCTCGTCGTCGGTGCGGAACGTGCCGTCGCGGGTCACGGCCCGGTTCCACGGGATGTTGACGGCCCCGGGGATGTGCCCGCGCTGGCGGCCGCCCTCCTGAGGCAGCCCGGCGGGCGCGGAGAGGCGGCCGGTGTACTCGTCGACCGAGCGGACGTCGATGAGCGCGTCGTTGCCGAGACCCGCCAGTACGTCGTCGCGGAACGCCCGGATGGACAGGTCCTGCTCGTCGGCGACGTACTCGGTTCGTGGCCGGTCCGGGGTCTCTGTCTCCAGGGGCAGTCCCTCGCGCTCCCACTTGGTCCGGCCGCCGTCGAGCAGGCGGACGTCGGCGTGCCCGTAGAGGCGCAGGTACCAGTAGGCGTAGGCGGCGAACCAGTTGTGGTTACCGCCGTAGAGGACCACCGTGTGGTCGCGGCGGATGCCCCGTTCGGACATGAGCTCGCCGAAGCGCTCGCGGTCCACGAGGTCGCGCACGAACTCCTGCTGCAGGTCGGTGCGCCAGTCGAGCGCGACGGCACCGGGGATGTGGCCCTCGAGCGAGTAGGCGGAGACGTCCTCGTCCACCTCGAGGAAGACGACCGACTCGTCGCCGGCCATCAGGCGCTCTTCGGCCCAGCGGATGCTGACCAGGACGGCGTCGCGACTCATGGGGCCGAGTCTAGTGGTCCGAGCGGGCGAGGCCGTCGAGCGGCGCGGTCCCGGGTCCGCCGGTACCGGTCGCGGCGATCGTCCCGCCGCGCACGGTGAGCGTCTCCACGGCCAGGCCGAGCGGTAGGACGTCGGGAGGGAGGGTCAGCGCGGTGCGCGCGAGGGCGAGGTCGGGGTCCTGGTGGGGCAGGCCCCCGGGTCCGGTCGCGGGGGCCACGGGGACGAGGCGGGCGCCGTCGGCGTCGACGACGAGGTCGACGAACGCCGAGATCCGGGCGCCGGTGCCCTCGGGCGTGCCGGTGACCCGAGCCCGGTGTTCGGTCCCCCCGGCCAGGGTCGGGTCGTCGGCGGCCGCCACGAGCGGGTCCCGCAGCCCCAGTGCGCGGCCCACGACGTCGCCGGTGAGCAGGACGGTGACGGTGGTCTCTCGCGCGGTGAGGGGCCCGCCGCGGCCGCCGCGCACGTCGACGTCGGCGCCGGTGGCCTCCACGGTGACGGGGCCCAGCCCCGGGCGGTCCACGCCCTCGACCCGGACGGAGACGGAGGCGAGCCGGTCCTCGCCGGACCACCGGCCGGTGGGCCCGCCGCCCACGGTCACCTGCGGGGCGGGCAGGCCGGGCGTGGCGGGCCGGATGGCGGCGGACAGGTCCGCCTCGACGCGGGACGCCGACACCGTGTCCGCGACGAGCGCCCCCGCGCCGACGACGGCAACCGCGGCGAGCGCGACGGCGGCGGTGCGTCGGATCCTCATGTGCATCAGGTCTACTCCAGTCGGTGGCGGCGCGCGTCCCGGAGCCTCCCGGCCGTTAGTATCTTTCCCGCGACACGAGCGAGAGGGGACGACATGGACGTTGTGATGTTCACGTCCGAGGCGGACCCGGAGGCCGTGGTCCCGTCGTTCGCGCTCCTGCCCCACGCGGTCCGCGCCGTCGCCCCGGTGGCCTCGTCGATGGCCGAGCTCTCCGGCGCCGACGTCGCGATGGTCGACGCCCGCACCGACCTCGCCGCCGCTCGTGCGCTGTGCCGTCTACTGTCCGGCTCCGGGGAGGTGTTCGTGGTCGCGGTGGTCACCGAGGGGGGCCTCGTCGCGGTCAACGGCGACTGGGGTGTGGACGAGATCCTGCTGCCCACCGCCGGGCCGGCCGAGGTGGACGCCCGGATGCGCCTGCTGGTGGCGCGGCACCCGGCGAGCGACGAGACCGACGGCGGGATTCTCACCGTGGGCGAGCTCGTGATCGACGAGGAGACCTACGTCGCCCGCGTCCGGGGCCGCCCGCTGGACCTGACCTACAAGGAGTTCGAGCTCCTCAAGTACCTGTGTCAGCACCCGGGCCGGGTCTTCTCCCGCGCGCAGCTGCTCCAGGAGGTGTGGGGCTACGACTTCTTCGGCGGGACCCGCACCGTCGACGTCCACGTACGGCGCCTGCGCGCCAAGCTCGGTCCCGACCACGAGTCGCTCATCGGCACCGTCCGTAACGTCGGCTACAAGGCGGTCCGGCCGGCCGCCCGCCGCGAGGAGGGAGACGACGGATGACGACGACGGTGCGCGAACTCGGGACGGGGGCGGTCCCGGCCGGGATCGCCGACGCGGTCGAGGCGATCGCGGAGGCGGCCCACGCCGCCGACGGGGTCGAGCCCCTGGGCGAGCAGCCCCTGCGGGCGCTCCGCGCGGCCGGGGGCCCCGGCGTCCGGCACCTCGTGGCCGAGGACCCCGACGCGGGGATCGTCGGATACGCCCAACTCACGGGCGCCGGCGCAGAGGCGAGCGCCGAGCTCGTCGTCGTCCCCGAGCACCGGCGCCGGGGCACCGGCGCGGCCCTCGTGCGGGCGGTGGCCGAGCGCGAACCGGCCGCGGCGATCTGGGCGCACGGCGACCTCGCCGCGGCGCGCGGGCTCGCCGCGACGCTGGGCCTGGAGCGGACCCGCGAACTTCTCAAGATGCGCCGGCGGCGTGTCGACGGGCCGGAGCTGCCGCCCGCGGGTCGACGTGACGGGATCGAGACCGGCACCCTCGCCGAGGCGGCCTCCGAGGGCGGGGCCCGCTGGCCGGGCCTGGACGCCCGCGCCGAGTTCCTCCGCGTCAACAACGCGGCGTTCTCGTGGCACCCCGAGCAGGGCGGCTGGTCCCGCGCGCAGCTGGACGACCGGCTCGCCGTCGACTGGGTCGATCCCGCGGGGATCTTCCTCGCCGTCGACACCACGGGACCGGGTCCGCGACTCGCGGGCTTCCACTGGACCAAGGTCGCGCCCACGCCCCCCGGGGACCTCGCCGAGGGAGAGGTCTACGTGGTGGCCGTCGACCCCGCCGACCAGGGCCGGGGGCTCGGCGGGCTGCTCACCGTCCTGGGCGTGGCGCACCTCGAGCGCGCGGTCGGTGCCACGTCGGTCGTGCTCTACGTGGAGGGCGACAACGTGCCGGCTCGGCGGACGTACGAGCGACTGGGCTTCGCCGTCGACCTGACGGACGTCACCTATACCCCCGCCCGGGGCCCCTCCCAGGGCTTGAAGCGTCATTGATCTTGGTCACATCAACGGACAGTGTTTTCCCAGGTGAGGCGCCGCCTCCGGGCTGTTCGACCGTCCTGTTCGACGGGCCCCTCCTGCGAGTTCACCCTCCGTTCATCTATGGACGCGAGGCCGTTCATATCGGAGCCTTAGGTTCAGCGCTCGACGGGTCGCACGGCGGCTCGCGCCCCTGCGACCGTGGGGGGTTGGACCGCTCGGTGGACGACTCCGCCGCAACACTCAAGGAGAATCCGTGGACCTCAAGCGCACCGGTGCTCTGCTCGGCCTCGCTGCCCTCACGACGGTCGGCCTCGCCGCCTGCTCGGATAACAATGCCGGTTCCGGCGATCAGGCCGCTCAGCAGGTCGCCGACGCGGAGTGCGGCGGCAAGGCCGCACTCAAGGCCTCCGGCGCCTCGTCGCAGAACAACGCGATGACCGTCTTCGCCAACTCCTACGCCATGAGCTGCGAGGGCCAGACCCTCGACTACAACTCGAACGGCTCCGGCGCCGGCGTCAAGGAGTTCATCGGCGGCCAGACCGACTTCGGCGGCTCGGACTCCCCTCTCAAGGACGAGGAGTACACGCAGGCCGAGCAGCGCTGTGAGGGCGAGGCCTGGAACCTCCCGGCCGTCTTCGGCCCGATCGCGGTCGCCTACAACCTCGAGGGTGCCGAGGTCGCCATGTCCGGTGAGACCCTCGCCAAGATCTTCAACGGCGAGATCACCAAGTGGAACGACGAGGCCATCGCCGCGGAGAACGAGGGCGTCGAGCTGCCCGACCAGGACATCACGGTGATCTTCCGCTCGGACGAGTCCGGAACCACGGACAACTTCCAGAAGTACCTCGAGGCCGCCTCGAACGGCGCGTGGACCCAGGAGGCCGGCAAGACCTTCAACGGAGGCATCGGCGAGGGCGCCAAGGGCAACGAGGGCGTCTCCGCCGCCGTCGCGCAGACCCCGGGCACCATCACCTACACCGAGTGGTCCTACGCCAAGAGCCAGGACCTCGGCATGGTCAAGGTCATCACCCCGGCCGACGCCGAGGGCGTGGCCCTCGACGCCGAGACCGCCGGCAAGACCATCGACTCGGCCAAGCTCAAGAACGAGGGCAGCAACGACCTGGTCATCGACACCTCGTCGTTCTACGTCCCCGAGGCCGGGGGCGCCTACCCGATCCTCATGCCGACGTACGAGATCGTCTGCTCGCAGTACTCGGACCCGGAGACGGCCGAGGCCGTCAAGTCCTTCCTCAAGATCGCCGTCTCGGAGGACGTCCAGGGCCAGCTCGAGGGCGAGGGCTACATCCCCGTCCCCGATGCCTTCCGTGACAAGCTGACCGGCGCCATCGACGCCATCCAGTGATCCCTCACCCGCCGGCCCGCACCTCGCGGGCGGGCCGGCGGGCACCCCACCACCCCCGAGTGACTGAAGGTCCCATGACTGTGCACGAATCCGTCGGCAGCGACGCCGAGACGAAGACCGGGAGCTCCGACGGCTCCAGCGGCGCCACAGGACTGGTGCCGGACAAGTCCACGGGCAGCGCCCGCGACCTTCGTGAGGCCAAGTCGTCCCAGAAGGTCGACGTGCTGTTCAAGTCGGCGACTGTTGCCGCCGGCGCCTCGATCGTCGCTCTCATCGGCCTCATCGCGGTCGTGCTGGTCCTCCAGGCGATCCCCTCCATCATGGAGGACCAGGTCAACTTCTTCACCAGTTCCGAGTGGAACACCACCGACCCGCAGAACATGCGGTTCGGCATCCTCGACCTGCTCAAGGTGACGGTGCTCAGCTCGATCTTCGCGCTGCTGCTCGCGGTGCCGGTCTCCATCGGGATCGCGACCTTCCTCGTGCAGTACGCGCCGCCGCGGCTCTCCCGCACGCTGTCCGCGGTCATCGACCTGCTCGCGGCCGTGCCGTCGATCATCTACGGCATGTGGGGACTCATCGTCCTCGGCCCGTGGATCACCCCGCTGGCCATCTGGCTCAACGAGAACCTCAGCTGGATCTTCTTCTTCGGCGACGGCAACGTCTCCATCAGCGGTGGCGGCACGATCTTCACCGCCGGCATCGTCCTGGCCATCATGATCCTCCCGATCATCACCTCGATGGCCCGCGAGACCATCCGGCAGACCCCCTCGCTCCACCAGGAGGCGGCGCTCGCGCTCGGCGCCACCAAGTGGGAGAAGATCCGGATGACCTGCTTCCCCTACGCCAAGTCGGGGATGGTCGCCGGTGCCATGCTCGCGCTCGGCCGCGCCCTCGGTGAGACGGTGGCCGTGCTCATCATCCTCCGCGCGGCGAGCACGCCGTCCACGCTCTCGCTCTTCGACGGCGGCTTCACCTTTGCCTCGAAGATCGCCTCCGGGTCGGCGGAGTTCAACCACCCGCTGCCGACCGGCGCGTACATCGCCGCCGGCCTCGTGCTCTTCATCCTCACCTTCATCGTCAACTTCATCGCTCGTACGGTGTCCGGTGGAAAGGTCAACGGCTGATGTCCCAAGCAACCCCCGACCTCGCCAAGCCCGCGAAGCCGAGCGAGACGTTCCTGCCCATCGCGGGCTCGCGCAAGGCCAAGAACACGGTCGCCACCGTGATCTTCTCCCTGTGCTTCGTCCTCGCCGTCATCCCGCTCGCGGCCCTGCTCTACAAGGTGATCGTCGACGGCATTCCGGCCGTCCTCAACCCGGCCTGGTGGACCAACTCGCTGTTCCTCGTCGCGCCGTCCTCCATGGCCGGCGGCGTCGGTCACGCGATCTACGGCAGCTTCGTCCAAGCGCTCATCGCCGCGGTCATCTCGATCCCGCTCGGTGTGGCGGCGGGCATCATGCTCGTCGAGTACTCCGACTCCAAGGTGGCCAAGCCGACCACGTTCATGGTGGACGTCCTCGCCGGTGTCCCATCGGTCGTGGCCGCCATCTTCGTGTTCGGCGTGTGGGTGACCACCTTCAAGTTTCAGCTGAGCGCATTCGCCGTGGGCCTGGCCCTGGTGCTCCTGATGATCCCGCTCATCGTGCGGTCCACCGAGGAGATGCTCAAGCTGGTGCCGGACGAGTTGCGCGAGGCCTCCTACGCGCTCGGTGTGCCCAAGTGGAAGACGATCGTCAGCATCGTCATCCCCACGGCCCTGTCGGGCATGATCTCCGGCATCTTCCTCGCGATCGCCCGCGTCATGGGTGAGACCGCGCCGGTGCTGATCCTCGTGGGGTACACGGCCTCGTTCAACTACAACATCTTCGAGGGCAACATGGCGTCGCTGCCGTTGCTCATCTACAACCAGCTCTCCAACCCCAACGAGGCCGGCCAGTACCGGATCTGGGGTGCGGCGCTGACTCTCGTCGTCATCATCGCGTTGGCGAACGTCCTCGCCGCCTTCGCCGCCAAGGCCCTCGCGCCGAAGACCAAGTAAGGACTGATCATGGCCAAGCGACTCGATCTCGAGAACGTCAACATCTACTACGGTGACTTCCACGCGGTGAAGGAGGTCAACCTCCACGTCCCGCCGCGATCGGTGACCGCCTTCATCGGCCCCTCCGGCTGTGGCAAGTCCACCGTGCTGCGATCGATCAACCGAATGCACGAGGAGATCCCGGGCGCCTACGTCACGGGCCAGATCAAGCTCGACGGCGTGGACATCTACGACAAGAAGGTCGACCCGGTCGCCGTGCGCCGGACCATCGGCATGGTGTTCCAGCGGCCCAACCCGTTCCCCACGATGTCCATCCGGGAGAACGTCGTGGCCGGTCTGCGGCTCCAGGGTGAGGGTCGGAAGAAGGTCCTCGACGAGGTCTGCGAGAAGTCCCTCCGCGGCGCCAACCTGTGGGAGGAGGTCAAGGACCGGCTCGACAAGCCGGGCGGCGGCCTCTCCGGCGGTCAGCAGCAGCGTCTGTGCATCGCCCGCGCGATCGCGATCGAGCCGCAGGTTCTCCTCATGGACGAGCCGTGCTCGGCGCTCGACCCGATCTCAACGCTCGCGGTGGAGGACCTCATCGCCGACCTCAAGAACGAGTTCACCATCGTCATCGTCACGCACAACATGCAGCAGGCGGCCCGCGTGTCCGATCAGACGGCGTTCTTCTCGCTCGAGGCCACCGGCATGCCCGGCCAGCTCGTGGAGGTCAACTCCACCGAGAAGATCTTCTCCAACCCGGACAACAAGCAGACCGAGGACTACGTCTCGGGTCGCTTCGGCTGATCCGACCCGCCGGTAGCCGACCTACCCGGTGTGAGCGAAGCGCCCCGCCTCTCGACGAGAGGCGGGGCGCTTCGCCGCGTGCAGTCCGCGGGGCCGCTCAGGCGATCTGGCCGGAGTCGTCCGGGCTTTCGATGCGCCCCCGCAGGTCCCGGTCGGCCTGGTTGAACTGGCGGACCAGCTCCTCGTTCGAGGACTCGGGGAGCCGCGGGTCTTCATCGGGGGACGGGGCGTACTCCCCGGTGGCCAGGAAGATGACGCGTTGTGCCACCTCGACGGCGTGGTCGGCGAACCGCTCGTAGTAGCGGCCCAGCAGCGTCACGTCCACGGCGGCGGCGACGCCCCACTTCCACTCGCGCACGGTGAGCAGGGTGAACAGGTGGCGGCGCAGGTCGTCCACGGCGTCGTCCTGCTCCGCCAGGGTGGCGGCCTGCTCGGGGTCCCGGTTGAGCAGGACCTCGGTGGCGGCGCGACCGAGGGAGACGGCGACGCGGCCCATCTCGGCGAAGTAGCCGTTGACGGGCTCGGGCAACACGCTCTCCGGGTGGCGGCGCCGGACGATCTTGGCCACGTGGCCGGCCAGCGCTCCCATGCGGGACAGATCCTGGACCAGCTGGATGGACGTGACCACCTGGCGGAGGTCACGCGCGACGGGGGCCTGGAGCGCGAGGAGGGCGAAGCCCCGCTCCTCGTTCTCCACAGCCAGACGGTCCATCTCCGACGCGGACTCGAGTACCCGCTCGGCGGACACGAGGTCCACCTGGAGGAGGGCATGGGTGGCCAGCTCCATGTCGTCCGTGGCCAGGGAGCACATCCGCGCCATGGAGGTGGCGAGGTCCGCCAGTTCTTCGGAGTAGACAACACGCATGTGAGCAAGGGTACTCGCACATCAACGCGGCGGGGTCGGCGCCGACGGTGAATGGTCGGTGAACTCGCGGCGCCCGGGCCGGCTCCGCGGGGTCTACCTGGTTCAGCCGCCGGAGTTCTCGGCGTCGGCGCCCGCGAGCGCCACGGCGTCGTCCTCCGGGTCGTCGAGCCAGCCCTCCGGCAGGAGGACCTTCGACGGCGAGCCCTGCCGGCCGCGCGGGCCGTAGCCGTCGGCGGGGAAGGGCTCGTCCGCCGGCAGGTCGGCGAGCAGCGCCGCGAGGTCGGCGAGGGTCCTGACACCCGAGAGCGCCACCCGCTTCTCCGAGCCGGCGGGGAAGCCGCGCAGGTACCACGCGACGTGCTTGCGGATGTCCCGCATGCCCTTGTCCTCGCCGTGGTGCTCGGCCAGCAACTCGCCGTGGCGGTACATGATCCGGCAGACCTCGCCGAGCGTCGGGGGAGTGTGGGCCTCGCGACCGGCGAGCCGGGCGGCGAGTTCGGAGAACAGCCACGGTCGCCCCAGGCAGCCGCGGCCGATCACCACGCCCGCGCAGCCGGTCTCGTCCCGCATCCGCACCGCGTCCTCGGCGGAGAAGATGTCGCCGTTGCCCAGGACCGGTACGTCCGAGACGGCGCCGACATGCTCGACGAGCCGGGAGATCTGCGACCAGTCGGCCTCGCCCGAGTAGCGCTGCGCGGCGGTCCGGGCGTGCAGCGCCACGGCCTGCGCGCCGGAGTCCACGGCGATGCGGCCGGCGTCGAGGTGGGTGTGGTGCTCGTCGTCGATCCCCACCCGCATCTTCACGGTGACCGGGATGCTCGTGCCCTCCGTGGCCCGGACGGCCGCCTCGACGATCGAGCGGAACAGGCGCCGCTTGTAGGGGATCGCGGAGCCTCCGCCCCGGCGGGTGACCTTGGGGACGGGGCAGCCGAAGTTGATGTCGATGTGGTCGGCCATGTCCTCGTCGACGATCATCTTGGCGGCCGCGTAGGTGTATTCCGGATCGACCGTGTAGAGCTGCAGGCTGCGCGGTGTCTCGTCCGGCGCGAAGGTGGCCATGTGGAGGGTCACCGGCTGCCGCTCGACCAGGGCGCGGGCCGTGACCATCTCGCACACGTACAGGCCCGACACACTGCCCTGCTGCTCCCGCTCGAGCTCGCGGCACAGCGTGCGGAACGCCACGTTGGTCACGCCCGCCATCGGCGCCAGGACCACGGGTGAGGCGAGCTCGAGCGGCCCGATGCGCAGGGCGGGCTCGGTCGGCGCGGCGGTGGCGGTGGGTGCGGACATGCGCTCCAGTGTCCCAGCGAGACGGAGTAGGGACAAAAGCCACGACCCGTCACCGGCCGTGATCGCCCCGCCGGGAACGGACCGGACGGGGGCGGCGAGTGCCCCCAGTCGGGATCGAACCGACGACCTGCGGATTAAAAGTCCGTAGCTCTACCGCTGAGCTATAGGGGCGTCGATCACGATACAGCCCGTGTCCCGGCTCGCAGTGGGCGCGGTCGGACATAGGCTGACGTGCGTGGACCAGTCGGGTGTGGCGGGAGCGGCGGAGGCCGTGGCCGGGCGGACGATCCGGGTGTTGCGATCGGACGGGCGCGCCGACGCGGTCGATGCGATCGCGGAGGCGATGGCGCGTCGGACACCGGGGGACGTGGTGTGGGTGGACCTGGTCGACCCGACGAAGGCATCGCTCGACGAGGTCGCCGCGACGCTGGGGTCCGACGTGCACCTTCACCCGCTGGTTCTCGAGGACGTGTTCGCGACCCGGCGACGGCCCAAGGTCGACCGGTTCGACGACCACGTATTCCTCGACCTCGTCGAGGTGACGACCCGCCCGCATGACGAGGTCGATCCGGGGGGTGACCGGAGGAGACGGGCGTCGCTGCCGCTCTCGGGCGGGGAGTGGCTCACCGCCGGCGCGGTCTCGGCGATCATCCACCGCGACCGCTTCATCACCATCCGCGGCGCGGGCACCCTGCCGGGGATCACGAGGATCGTCGACGAATGGAGGGTGGCCGAGTCGGAGAGGAGGGACGGCCCCGGGCTGGTGGTCTACACACTGCTCGACCTCGTAGTGGATTCGGTGGTGATGGCGAGCGACGTGCTCGAGGAGGACGTCGACGAGTTGGAGCAGAAGGTCATCGAGGCCGGCGTGCCCCGGACGGAGATCCAGGCGGAGGCGTTCGCGGTCCGCAAGGCGACCTCCCTGGTGCGCAGGGTGGCCGCCCCGACCAGGGAGGCTGTGGGGCAGGTGCTGCGACGAGACGGGCGCGGTTTCCTGACCGTGGGCATCGCGGACGACAACGTGCCCTACCTGCACGATGTGCACGACCACGTGGTCCGGGTGACCGAATCCCTGGACGCGCTCCGGGACGAACTCACCTCGGTGTTGGAGTTCAACATGGCGCTGCAGGACAACGAGCTCAACGAGGTGATGAAGAAGCTCTCGGCGTGGGCGGCGATCATCGCGGTGCCCACGGCGGTTACCGGGTACTTCGGCCAGAACGTCCCGTATCCGGGCTTCTCGGAACCGGCGGGGTTCGCCATGTCCGTGGCGATGATCGTGGGGGGTGCACTGGGACTGTGGCTCTGGTTCCGGCGGCTGGGGTGGTTGTGACACCGGACCGGCTGTGACGACGGCCCCCCGGTGCCCTAAGCTGGACCCGCTGCGGACCGGCGCTCCCGGACGTGGCGAAGCCCCCTTCGTCTAGCGGCCTAGGACACCGGCCTTTCACGCCGGCAGCGCGGGTTCGAATCCCGTAGGGGGTGCGCGCGGTTCACGGACCGCCGGAAAGGCTTTCTGACCTCACGATTTGTGGATCGGGGAAGCCGCCCGGTAAAGTTCTGTCTCGTGCGAAACGCACGGCCCTGTGGCGCAGTTGGTTAGCGCGCCGCCCTGTCACGGCGGAGGTCGCGGGTTCAAGTCCCGTCAGGGTCGCCAGAGACTGCCGGCGCATTCGGTGAACACCGGATGCGCCGGAGTCTTAGGGCCAGGTAGCTCAGTTGGTACGAGCGTCCGCCTGAAAAGCGGAAGGTCGCCGGTTCGATCCCGGCCCTGGCCACACTCGACACGACGCGTCGGAGCCCTGTCTCCGGCGCGTCAGGTCATTTCGGGGTTCGTCAGAGCGGCGTTATAGCGTGGACCCCATGCCAGCGCCTGCCTCCCCCGATCTGCCCGACGCCGCCGAGACGTCCGGCCCGGCCCGCGGCGGCGCCTCCGGGCGGGGCGGTGCGCGGGGCCGGGCCGACCGCTGGGGGATCGTCGCCGCGGTGAGCGGCCTGATCGGCGTCATCCTCGCGATCGTCGTCCCGATGCTGCCGGTCACGCAGACCACCACCACGATCAGCTGGCCCGAGGCCGGGACGCTGGGCCCGGTCACGGCGCCGCTCGTCGCCTACTACCCGCTCGACCTCACGGTGGACGTGCCCTGCTCGGCGGTCGCGGAGCTGCGGGACGCCGGCCGCGAGGACGCGGTGCTCGTCTCCACCGCGCCGCGGGAGGCCGGCGAGGACGCGGGCGCCCGCGCGCTCATGGTCACGGTCGCGGGCCCGAACGTCGAGGTGCGCAGCCGCAACGTGCTCGTCGCGTCGGCCCCCACCGAGGAGGTCGCGCGCCCCGGCGCCTGCTCGACCATCCACGTGGCCGCCGACTCCGGCTCGATCTCCGCCGAGTTCCGCGGGCTGACCGTCGACGGTTCGGGGGTGGGCGGCCACATCGAGGAGGACCAGCGGCCGCAGGTCGTGGGCGTCTTCACCGACCTCACCGGGCCCGCGCCGGCGGACATGGCCGTCGACATCACGGTGGACTCCCGCTACACCACCGACGGCACGCTGCTCAAGCAGGTGGCGATCGCGGTGGGGATCCTCGCGATCATCCTCTCCCTCGTCGCGCTGCACCGGCTCGACCTGCGGGACGGGCGCTCCGCGCGCCGGATCCTGCCCAGGGGTTGGTGGAAGCCGCGGCCGCTCGACCTGGTGGTGGTGGCGACGCTCGGCGTGTGGCACATCATCGGCGCCAACACGGCCGACGACGGCTACATCCTCACCGAGGCCCGCGCCGCGGTGTCCAGCGGTTACATGCCCGAGGTGTTCCGCTACTACGGGGCTCCGTACGCGCCCTTCGGCATGCCCTACTACCTCTACACGGCGATGGCGGAGGTCTCGCTCGGCAGCGTGTGGCTACGCCTGCCGGCGCTGCTGCTGGGCATCGGCTCGTGGATCCTGCTCACCCGCGAGGTGATCCCGCGCCTGGGCATCGCGGCCCGGCACGCGGCGGCGGTGCGGTGGAGCACCGCGGCGGTGTTCCTCGCGTTCTGGCTCACCTACAACAACGGCCTGCGCCCCGAGCCGATCATCGCCTTCGGCGTCCTGGCCACGTGGGTCTCCCTCGAGCGGGCACTGGCCACGGGCCGGCTCCTGCCGGCGGCGGCCGCGTTCGTCATCGGCGGCCTCACGCTCTCGGCGGCCCCCACCGGCACGTTCTGCATCGCCGCGATCATCGCCGCCTCCCGGCCGCTCCTGCTGCTGCTCGTCCGCCGGGCGCGCCGCGACGGGTGGATCCCCACCGTGGCCCCGCTCCTCGCCGCCGGGCTCTCCGTCCTGCACCTGATCTTCCTCGACCAGCCGCTGGTCACCACGCTGCAGTCGTCGGCCCTCCTCGGCGAGGTGGGCCCCGCCGGGGCCTGGTACGAGGAGGTGTGGCGCTACGGGTGGCTCATGAACCCGACCCCGGACGGCTCGCTCGCCCGCCGGTTCGCGGTGGTCGTCATGCTGCTCTCGCTGGTCACCTGCGCCGCGATCCTCTTCCGCAAGGGCCGGATCCCCGGCGTCGCGGTGGGCCCGTCCCGGCGGATCGTGGGCCTGGCCGCCATGAGCATCGCCTTGATGGCGCTCAACCCCACCAAGTGGACCCACCACTTCGGCGCCTTCGCCACGATCGGCGCCGCGCTCGCCGCACTCGTCACCCTGGCGGTCCTGCCCGCGGCCACGCGCTCGCTGCGCAACCGCGTGCTGTTCCTCGCCGCCGTGCTCTTCGTCCTCTCCCTGAGCTTCACCTCCACCAACGGCTGGTGGTACATCTCCATCTACGGCATCCCGTGGGGCGGGACCCAGCCGTCGATCGCCGGGGTGAACCTCTCCTCGGTGTTCCTCGCGGGCTGCCTGTTCGCGCTGGTGGTGGCGCTGTTCCTGCACTACCGGGAGCCGTTCGTTCCGGCGCGCCCGGAGCCGGACACCGGCGGCGAGCGGCCCGGCCCACTGCTCCGCGTGGTCCGCGAGGCCCCGCACGCACCCCTCGGGCTGGCCGCCTGCCTCGTCGTCGTCGTGATCGTGGCCTCCATGGCTGCGGCCGTCCGCAACCAGTACCCTGCCTACTCGGTGGGCCTGCAGAACCTTCGCGCGCTGGCCGGCGAACCCTGCGGCATCGCCGACGCGGTGCTCGCCGAGCCCGACGCCAATGCCGGCCTGCTCGAGCCGATGGGCGAGGCCCGCGACCAGCTCGAGGCGGGCGGCGACGCCGTCAAGTTCGCGCCCGACGGCATCCCCACCGACCTCACCGCCACCCAGGACGTCGACACCGACACGATGGGCACCGGCGAGGAGTCGGACAACACCTCCACCACCGCGGGCACCGGGGGCGGCGTCCGCGCCGGGGAGGGCATCAACGGCAGCCACGCCGAGCTGCCCTTCGGTCTGGACCCAGCCCGCGTTCCGGTGCTCGGCAGCCACCAGACGGGGGCCCAGTTCAACGCCGAGGCCACCACGGACTGGTACCTCCTGCCCGAGCGCTCCGGGGACACGCCGCTGCTCACCGTCGCCGTGGCCGGCCGGTTCGCGTCCGACGCGCTCCTCGTGGAGTACGTGACCGGCGGGTCGGAGCCCACCGCGGACACCGAGGCGGTCGGCTCCGTGCAGCCGATCGACATCGGCCCGGCACCGTCGTGGCGCAACCTGCGCGTCCCGATCGACCGCCTCCCGGAGGACGCGACCGCGGTCCGGCTCGTCGTCCGCGACTCCGATCCGGACCCGTCCCGCTGGATCGCCTTCACCCCGCCCCGGCTCGCGCAGGTCGTCACCTTGCAGGAGCTGGTGGGGGACACGCGGCCGGTCCTGCCTGACTGGGCGGTGGCGTTCCACGTGCCGTGCCTGCGGCCGTTCGACGAGTACGCCGGGATCCACGAACTCCCCGAGTACCGCGTGCTGCCGGACCGCGGCCTCGCGGTGAGCTCCACCAACACGTGGCAGTCCTGGGACGGTGGCGGCCCACTCGGGTTCATCGAACTCCTCCTCGAGGGCGAGACCGTGCCCACGTACCTCGAGCACGACTGGTCGCGGGACTGGGGCTCGCTCGTGCGCTACTCGCCGAACGTGCCCGAGGCGCGTCCGGCGACCGTGGAGCACGGCGAGGCCGTACGGTCGGGACTGTGGAACGGGGGACCGCTGGCGCGGTGACGCGCTAGCATCGGCCACGACCCCATTTACAAGGAAGTCCAAGTAATCCCCTCGTCGGGGACCCCCGAGAACAGGAGTACGCCATGTCCGTGACCGAGAAGCAGTTCGAGAACATCCTCGTGGAGCAGACCGGCCGCGTCGCCGTCATCACCCTCAACCGGCCCAAGGCGCTCAACGCGTTGAGCAGCGCCATGGAGAAGGACGTCGTCGAGGCCGTCGAGGGACTGGACTCGGACCCCGGCGTGGGCTGCATCGTCATCACCGGCTCGGAGAAGGCCTTCGCGGCCGGCGCCGACATCAAGGAGATGAAGGACAAGACCTACCCCGGCATCTACCTCGAGCGCTTCTTCCACGACTGGAAGCGCCTCACCGCCGCCCGCACCCCGATCGTCGCGGCCGTCAACGGGTTCGCCCTCGGCGGTGGCTGCGAGCTCGCCATGATGTGCGACATGATCATCGCCGGTGACTCGGCCACGTTCGGCCAGCCCGAGATCAAGCTCGGCGTGATCCCCGGTATGGGTGGCTCCCAGCGCCTCACCCGCGCCGTGGGCAAGGCCAAGGCCATGGACCTGTGCCTCACGGGCCGAAACATGGACGCCGACGAGGCCGAGCGTGCCGGCCTCGTGGCCCGCGTCGTCCCGTCGGCCGACCTGCTCGCCGAGACCATGAAGATCGCCGAGACCATCGCATCCATGGGCAAGACCGCCGCCGTCGTGGCCAAGCAGGCCGTCAACCGCGCCTTCGAGACCACCCTCGAGGAGGGCCTGCTCGCCGAGCAGAACGCTTTCTATGCGCTGTTCGCCACCGAGGACCAGACGGAGGGCATGACGGCGTTCGCCGAGAAGCGCGCCCCGGAGTGGAAGCGCTGACCGGCCACCGCGCCCCCGGCGCCCCGCTGCCGGTCCTCGTCCTCACCGGCTACCTCGGTGCGGGCAAGACCACCTTGCTCAACCACCTGCTGAACAGGGCGCCCGGCCTGCGGATCGCCGCGATCGTCAACGACTTCGGCGAGATCGACGTGGACGCCGCCTCGGTGGCGGGCCGCGTCGACTCGCTGGTGTCGCTGGCCAACGGCTGCGTGTGTTGCGAGGTGGACGTAAGTGAACTCGGCGAGGCGCTCGACCGGCTCGCCGACCCCGGGCTCGGCCTGGACCTCGCCGTGATCGAGGCCAGCGGCCTGGCCGAGCCCGCCACCCTGTCCCGGATGGTCCACGACGTCCCGCGCGAGGTGGCGCGGCACGCCGGGCTGATCCAGGTCGTGGACGCCGAGGGCCTCGAGGAGACCATGGCGCGGCACCCGCGACTGGCCGCGCACCTCGCGGAGGCCGACCTCGTCGTCGTCAACAAATGCGACCTCGTCTCCCGTGACCGCTTCGCGGCCCTCCGGGATCGGGTCCGGGACCACGCGCCGCATGTCGCCGTGCTGCCCGCGGTCCGGGCCGCCGTGCCCGCCGAGCTGCTCCTCGGTGTCGAACCGCACAGGCCGGCCGGCGGCGACAAGCCGCACGACCACGCGCACGACCACCTGCACGACGGCTACCGGGCCGTCACCGTGACGCCGGCCGGGCCCCTGCACCCTCGCCGGTTCCTCGCCGCCGTCTCGCCGCCGCCGACCGGCGCGTACCGGGTCAAGGGGACCGTCACGCTCGGCACGGCCGACGGCCCCCGCCGCTACGAGGTGGCGATGGTCGGCCGGCGGCTCGAGATCCGCGCCGGCGGGGAAGGGGCGGAGGGCCTCGTGGTGATCGGGGTGGACCTCGACGACGAGGTGGCGCACTTCCTCGACGCGGCCGTCCTCGGTGGGGCCGAAACCGTCGACGACGAGGCACTGCTGGGCCTGTACCCGTACCTCGTGGGCGACCCCGACTCCAGCGACGTGGAGGAGTGGATCTACGACGAGCAGCGGTCGATGCCGGTGACGGGCGCCGCGGCGATGCTCTCGGACCCGGAGGACCCAGAGGCCTTCGATCCAGCTTTCACGCCCTAGCCCGGCCGCGGGCGGGTGTGCACAGCTGTACCCCCGTCGCGCACCTCCGGAATGCGGGCGATTCCCCGGGCGACACCGGCGTCGACGTGCGTATACTGGCCGCCGATCGAGCTGAGATGCGGCGCAGTCGGGGGTGCGGCTGCGGGGGTGCCGGCGGACGAGTGAGGAGACCTCGTGGACGAGGAGAAGACCGGGGGCGCCGACAGCGATGCGCAGCGCCGACGGCGGGACCTGGCCTCGGTGCGCAGCGCGATCGCGGCGCTCCGCGAGGCCACCGGGATCCCGGTGACGATCGGCGGCGTCGTGGGGGAGGGGCACACGCTCGTGCTCTCGGAGTCGCTGGGCATGCGGACCTCCGCCATGAAGGACCTCAAGGTGCACTACGGCGCCGGGGTCGGCGGTCGCGTCATGGCCACAGGCAAGCCGCTCGGCGTGGCCGACTACCAGCGCGCCGGCGTGATTACCCACGAGTACGACCTCCCCGTCCTGTCCGAGGGGCTGCGCTCCATGGCCGCGATCCCGGTGGTCGTGGGCAAGGACATCCGCGCCGTCCTCTACGCCGGCGTCCACTCCTCGGTGCGCTTCGGCGAGAAGGTCCTCTCGCAGATGGCGGCCACCGCCCGGGGGCTCGAGCAGGAGATCGCGGTCAACGACGCGCTCGCCGCGCGGGGCGCCGCCCCCGTCGGGCCCGGCAGCGGTGAGGGGCGGTGGGACGACGTCCTGGCCAACGAGCGGATGCGTGAGACGCACGCGCGGCTGCGGATGCTCGCCTCGCGGACCGACGACGAGGACGTGCGGGCCGAACTCGAGCGCATCTGCGCCGAGATGGTCGCCGCCCCGCCCGAGACGCCCACCGCGCGGCTCTCCCGTCGCGAACTCGACGTACTGGCGTGCGTCGCCCAGGGCAAGACCAACATCGAGGCCGCGGCCGACATGGGCATCGGCGCCGAGACCGTCAAGTCCTACCTGCGGTCGGTGATGCGTAAGCTCGACGCCCACACCCGGTTCGAGGCGGTCAACGCCGCCCGCCGCATGGGCGTTTTGCCGTAGCCGCCCGCGGCGCCGTCAGTTTCCGCGCTCGCCGCCCGGCACCCATGTGACGTCCCCGCCCGGGTTGGCCACGCGGCACAGCACGAAGAGCAGGTCGCTGAGCCGGTTGAGGTACCGGGCCGGCAGCACCGAGGTGGTCTCCGGGTTCGCACCGACCGCGGCCCAGGCCGCGCGCTCGGCCCGGCGGGCCACCGTCCGCGCCACGTGCAGGTACGCGGCGGCCGGGGTGCCGCCGGGGAGGATGAACGAGTCGAGCGCGGCGAGGTCGGCGTTGAACTCGTCGATCCAGCCCTCGAGCCGGTCGATGTAGGCCTGCTCGATGCGCAGGGGCGGGTACTTCGGGTTCTCCTCGATCGGGGTCGCCAGGTCGGCGCCGGCATCGAAGAGGTCGTTCTGCACGGTCCGCAGCACCTCCGCGACCCGCTCGTCGATCCCGTCGCCGGCCAGGACCACGCCGAGCGCCGCATTGGCCTCGTCGCAGTCCGCGTAGGCCACGAGCCGGGCGTCGTTCTTGTCGACGCGGGAGAAGTCGGACAGCCCGGTGGTCCCGTCGTCCCCGGTCCGGGTGTAGATGCGCGTGAGGTGAACAGCCATGACGCCAACCTACGTGGTCCGACTGCCGGCGATGCCGGGCTCGGCCGCGGATCTGCCCTAGTCTGGACAGCGTGAGCTCACAACCCGACTCCGCCAAGGAGAGCTTCCTCGTCACCGGCGGCGTCCGGCTGACCGGCGAGATCCCGGTTTCCGGCGCCAAGAACAGCGTCCTCAAGCTCATGGCCGTTGCGCTGATGGCGGAGGGGCGGACCACGCTGACCAACTGCCCCGACATCTCCGACGTCCCCGCCATGGCCGACGTCCTCCGCCACCTCGGCTGCACCGTCGAGATCACCGGAGACGTCGTGGTGATCGACACCCCGGCGCAGGTCGGGCACGTCGCCGACGACAAGGCGGCCCAGCGCCTCCGGGCCTCGGTCTGCATCCTGGGCCCGCTGGTCGCGCGCCACCGCCGCGCCGTCCTGGCGATGCCCGGCGGCGACGCCATCGGGAGCAGACCCCTCGACTGGCACCAGAACGGGCTCTCGCTCCTGGGCGCTACGACGCGGATGGACCACGGCCGACTCGTGGCGGAGGCCGACGAGCTACGCGGCGCGCACTACAAACTCAAGTTCCCGTCGGTGGGCGCCACCGAGACCTTTGTGACCGCCGCCGTGCTCGCCAAGGGCACGTCGGTCCTGGAGAACGCCGCCCGCGAGCCGGAGATCGTGGACATCTGCGAGCTGCTCTCCGAGATGGGGGCACAGATCTCCGGCGCCGGCACCAGCACGATCACAGTCGAGGGCGTCGACAAACTCCGCCCGGTGAGTCACCGGGTGATCGGCGACCGGATCGTCGCCGCCACCTGGGCCTACGGCGCCGCCATGACGCGCGGCGACGTGACGGTGCGGGGGATCGACCCGATGTTCCTACACGTGGTCCTCGAATACCTGCACTCCGTGGGCGCCGACGTGGAGACCGGGCCGGACCACATCCGGGTCCGGCAGGACCGACGGCCCACCGCGCGCAACGTGCGCACCCTGCCGTTCCCCGGTTTCCCCACGGACCTGCAGCCGATGGCGATCGCCCTGGCCGCCGTCTCCGACGGGTTGTCCGTGGTCACCGAGAACCTCTTCGAGTCCCGGTTCCGCTTCGTCGAGGAGATGGTCCGCATGGGCGTGGACGCCGAGACCGACGGCCACCACGCCAAGATCCGGGGCCGCGACCGACTCGACTCCGCCACGGTGTGGGCGAGCGACATCCGCGCCGGCGCCGGCCTCGTCCTTGCGGGGATGTGCGCCGACGACGTCACCGAGGTCTGCGAGATCTTTCACGTCGACCGCGGCTACCCCGACTTCGTGCAGAACGTGCGCTCCCTGGGCGGCGTGATCGAGCGCGTCCCCACGTACCGCTAGCGCACGGCCGCGGACGCGTCTCCCGTACATGTTCCTGCAATCCCGGATCGAGCGCTGACCAGGCGATTTGGTGTTCGGTTGGACCGCGTGTAACTTTATCGGGGCCGCCAGGGAGCGGGGCCGAGTCGAGAGGCGAGGAACCCGGGCCGGGCGGCGGCTCCACGAAAAGGGGCCCGGAACCCCCGGTTTGACCGGAGTGCGAAGGGCCGCTAGTCTGGAGAAGTTGCCTTCGGAGAGGGCGGCGGTGCCGGATTGCGGCCACGGACACGGTTTTGAGAACTGGGAACGGGCTTGCTAACCTGGCGAGGTTGCCTCTCGCAGAGGGGCGGCGAGATCACCCCGGGTGGTCCGCGGCGAGTCTGCCACGGGTCACCGGTGTGTGGGTGTTGTTTGAGAACTCAACAGTGTGTTTTGTTTGTGATAGTGCCAAATTTTTTTGGTTGCGGCCTCACTTTCCCTGTCTGTGGGGTCGCGTTTTTGTAACAGCCAGTTTTTGGTTTGTTTGTTTGCTTGGATTGTGCTTTTCGTAGTGCTGAGAAGCTTTTATGGAGAGTTTG
>NZ_JBIQES010000008.1:121187-215265 GCF_045369825.1 Dietzia sp. 179-F 9C3 NHS | reverse complement strand
GGGCGCCGATGTCCTCGAGGACCTCGATGGTCTCGAGTTTGCTGGTCGGCAGTACTAGCCGTGCGCACACCAGCGACCGGAAGGTCTCATCGCCCAGACGCTCGAAACCGAGATGGTCGTAGGTGCTGGTCAGTGTCGTCCACAGCACTTCGCTGCTGTACTTGGTCACGACCGCGTCCCCTCTGGTCCTGACCTGCTCTGGGCCCTGCAGGCCTAGGTCGAGCCGCTCCTGCCCGGCATGGATCTTGCCCCGCGCCACCGCGATCAACGCCGCCAGCTCGCCGTCGGTGTGCGCGGACCCGATGTGCTCGAGAATCCGCCGCTGGCCCCGAACCTTCTCCACAATCTGCACGGCCGTGGCCCCGGAGGCAGTCTTCACCTTGCGCACGTACGGGCTCACCACACCAAAATACCGCTCGGCTTAGTGCCCCGAAATCAGCCCCCAAAATCCCCTGACCAGCACCTACCAACCCGCAGAAGCCGAAAACGGATTCAAGAGGTCCAACTCAGGCCAGACGCTCGAAACCGAGATGGTCGTAGGTGCTGGTCAGTGTCGTCCACAGCACTTCGCTGCTGTACTTGGTCACGACCGCGTCCCCTCTGGTCCTGACCTGCTCTGGGCCCTGCAGGCCTAGGTCGAGCCGCTCCTGCCCGGCATGGATCTTGCCCCGCGCCACCGCGATCAACGCCGCCAGCTCGCCGTCGGTGTGCGCGGACCCGATGTGCTCGAGAATCCGCCGCTGGCCCCGAACCTTCTCCACAATCTGCACGGCCGTGGCCCCGGAGGCAGTCTTCACCTTGCGCACGTACGGGCTCACCACACCAAAATACCGCTCGGCTTAGTGCCCCGAAATCAGCCCCCAAAATCCCCTGACCAGCACCTACCAACCCGCAGAAGCCGAAAACGGATTCAAGAGGTCCAACTCAGGGCAGACGATGTCGCGGTGCTGGCAGCCGATCTGGCGTCGCGCAGGCGGGAGGGGGAGCGCGCGCTCGTGCTCACGGCCCCCGGCCTGCCCTTCCTCGTGTCGTTCCTGGCGGCGCTCCAGGCCGGGGTCGTGGCGGTGCCGGCCCCGTTGCCGGGCGACGTCAAGGGCCTGGCGCGGTTGGAGAAGATCGTCCGCGATGCCGGGGTCTCGGAAGTCCTCACGACGTCTGACCTGCTCGGGCTGGTCACCGACTGGCTCGACTCGGTGGAACTCGAGCCGAGGCCGGACGTGACCGCAGTGGATCTGATCGAGTCCGAGGGGGGCGCAGCGCCTGGCGCGCCGGACGCACCTTTGGAAACCTCGTGCACAACCTCGGGGTGATCGACCGCGCGTGCCGAACGGGTGAGTCGGGCACGGTCTGCCAGTGGCTCCCGCACTTCCACGACATGGGCCTGATCGGTGGGCTGCTGTATCCGCTCTACGCGGGTGCCCTGGGAGTGAACCTGTCTCCCGCGACGTTCCTCAAGCGCCCACACGTGTGGTTGCGGGCGATGAGCGAGTGGGGGGCGACGGGCACGGTGGCACCGAACTTCGCCTTCGAGATGTGTGCCCGCAGGGTGCGGTCCGAGCAGATGGAGGGGGTTGACCTGTCGCGGCTGTCGACGATCCTCAACGGTTCGGAGCCCGTCCGGGCCGAGACGCTGACGGCGTTCAACCACATGTTCGCCGCTTACGGTCTGCGCGAGACGCCGCTCGCGCCCTGCTACGGGCTGGCCGAATCGACGCTCATGGTCCGGACCGGCTGTGACGCACGACTCTCGACCGGATTGCCGCGGGCGGTAGCATGGGCGACTGCCGGCTGCTCGAGCACAGGGTGGAGATCCCGCCCGCGCGTGGCCGGGTGAAGACTTTCAGGAGTTGACCTCACACATGACCACTGTCGCCGTCGTCGGAGCCACGGGCCAGGTGGGGCGCGTGATGCGCACCCTGCTCGAGGAGCGGAACTTCCCGGCAGACAAGGTCCGTTTCTTTGCGTCCGCCCGCTCGGCCGGCACCACGCTGCCGTTCCGCGGCGAGGAGATCGTGGTCGAGGACACGGCCGCCACCAGCGACGAGGACCTCAAGGGCATCGACATCGCCCTGTTCTCGGCCGGTGGGACAATGTCCAAGGAGCAGGCTCCGCGCTTCGCGGCGGCGGGCGCCGTGGTCGTCGACAACTCCTCCGCCTGGCGTAAGGATCCCGACGTGCCGCTCGTGGTGTCCGAGGTGAACCCGGAGGCCGCGCAGAACCCGCCCAAGGGGATCATCGCCAACCCCAACTGCACGACCATGGCCGCGATGCCGGTGCTCAAGGTGCTGCACGACGCGGCCGGGCTGGAGCGGCTCGTGGTGTCCACCTATCAGGCCGTGTCCGGGTCCGGACTGGCCGGCGTGGACACGCTCAACGACCAGATCACCGGCAACGTCGGCGCGGGCCACGAGCTGGTGCACGACGGCTCGGTGCTGAAGGTCGACGAGACCGGCCCGTACGTGGCGCCGATCGCCTTCAACGTCCTTCCGATGGCCGGCTCGATCGTGGACGACGGTTCCGAGGAGACCGACGAGGAGCAGAAGCTGCGCAACGAGTCGCGCAAGATCCTCGGCATCCCCGAGCTGCGCGTGGCCGGCACCTGCGTGCGCGTGCCGGTGTTCACCGGCCACACGCTGAGCATCAACGCCGAGTTCGAGCGCGCCCTCACGCCCGAGCAGGCGCGGGAGCTGCTGCTCAACGCGCCCGGCGTGAAGGTTGTGGACGTGCCCACGCCGCTCGAGGCCGCCGGCATCGACGAGTCCCTGGTCGGCCGCATTCGCCAGGACCAGTCGATCGAGGGCGACAAGGGCCTCAACCTGGTGGTCTCTGGCGACAACTTGCGCAAGGGCGCGGCGCTCAACACCATCCAGATCGCGGAGTTGCTGGTCAAGTAGTTCGACCTCGCGGCGTGAGTGCTCGGCCCCGGCTCGCCTGGTGTGGGGTCGGGGCCGAGCACTCATCTTCTGGTAGAAGGTGACGACGATGAGGTTGACACTTGTTTGATGGGCGCCGCCATGTCATGCCATTAGCCGACGTCAATCGCTGCCGCCATGGGGTGGCATTGAGCGACGGAGCTTCCAGCGGATCTGGATTGGCCTGTCTCCGTGATGGGAAACGAGGTCAGCAGTTCCAAGAAGCGTGAACGCGGCAGTGCCGAGCTCATCTTCCGGAGCATTGCGTACGGCGAGCACTACGTCTGTCGAAGCAGGGTTTTGATTGAGGTAGCGCTTGCCGGTCGGGGATGCCTGGCTGGTAGTGGACTGGGATTCCCAATCAAAAAGCTCGGGCGAGACCGGGATGTCCCGATACATGGTGGTCGGGCTGAAATCCTTGGCGCTCTTGTGCAGATTGATGAGCAAAAGGTCAGCGTTCGATGCCTCGCACCACGCTACGCCTTCACGATGCTGGCCTGGTCGACGAACATTGCTTGTCCAGCCGAGCGCAGATAGGAGCTCTTCGCGCTGGTAGCGGGCGTGGGTGCGGAGCGGCAGCCCGGAAAGCGAGCCGATGAGCGGCTCGGGCACTGCGGCGATGTTGTCGAGCGCTGCTTCCATGAGCTGGACGATTTCGTTGAGGGCCCGCGGAAACGTCGAAAGGTGGCGCAGTGCGTCGTCATACGACTCTAGCTTTCCCTTGGGCATGAGGAAATCAACGAGCATGCGGGTCCACGGATCGTCGCCGTTGACCGGAGTTCCTCGCAGGAGTCCTTCTGCGACGCGGGTGTACGCGGCGATTCGCTCAGGGTCGTCCACCGTGCGAAGGCGGTGCATCTTGTTGAGTAAGGTTTGCTCTTCCCGAGGTGGGGCCTCCTGCTCAGAGGTCCGAAGAACGATATTCGTCCACGAGCGGTCCTTGCGGTACACCTCGTCGAGCGTGCGCCGAGACTCGTGCAGAAATTCCTTGAGCCTGGCTTCAATTCCGATTGCAGCGGCATCCCGGCACAGTGCACGAATGTCGGTCGCGGCGGTGGCGCGCTTGATGGCGTCGAGGACTTCCTTCTTAGTGACATCGTCCAGCACGATGCGCGAGGCCCCCGGGAGCGAGGGAAACTCGGAGGCAACTTCTTGTTCTAGCCGTCGGCGTGTGTGACCCGTCATCGCGGTGAATCGAGCGGAGAAGTCAAAGTCCGCACGATGGTGGCCCACAAAGTCGAGAACAGTGAGCAGGGCCTTTCCGGGTGAGCGGCGCAGGCCGCGGCCGAGCTGCTGGACGTAGATTGTGGGGCTCGCGGTGGGGCGCAGCATGAGGACGACGTCCACAGCGGGGATATCGATACCTTCGTTAAACACATCGACTGTGAAGATGCACTGGATATCACCCGCCTTGAGGGCATCAACATGGCGGCGTCGATCCTCCCGGGGCGTAGTGCCGATCACGACTGCTGATCTCACGCCATGCTTGGTGAACTGCGCAGTCATAAACTCCGCGTGCTCGACTGAGACACAGAATCCGAGAGCCTTCATTGTGCCGGGGTCAACGATCTTGTTCTGGAGCGCCTTCATAATGAGGTGCACTCGGGCGTGGTTGCCCGTATACAGCTCGGACAGCTGCGCTTGGTCGTAGTTCCCCTTCTGCCACGTTATGCCCCGGAGGTCAGTGTTGTCTGCGATGCCGTAATAGTGAAACGGGCAGAGAAGGTCCTGTTCCAGAGCGTCCCACAGGCGAAGTTCGTACGCGGCGCGGCTGTCGAAAAGCGATCGAACGTCGAAGCCGTCGTGACGCTCGGGCGTGGCCGTGAGTCCGAGGAATTCGCCAGCAGTGAGTTCGGCACTGACTCGGCGGTATCCCGCTGCGTGCGCGTGGTGGAACTCGTCAATCACCACGACATCCCACTCGAGGGGAAGCTCGTCCAAGGAGGCGCTCAAGGACTGAATGCTCGCAAATACGTGCTTCCAGCGGGTAGGGCGCTCACCATCGACAAAGAGCTCGCCGAAGTTGCCGTCGCCCAGAGCCTCGCGGTAGGTCCGAAGCGATTGAGCCAGGATTTCCTTGCGGTGAGCGATGAAGAGCAAGGTGGGGCGGTCAATCTGGTTGGCTGGGCACAGCCGGACGTAGTCGAGCGCAGCGACGACAGTTTTTCCCGTTCCCGTGGCCGCGACCAGCAAATTTCGGTGACGATCAAACACCGTACGTTCGGTGTCGAGGGCATTGAGCATAAGTTGCTGGTACGGGTACGGACGGACCTCGAGTCCCGATAGGGCAATGACAGAGCGCCCGCTCCCGCCTCCGCGTGCGTCAGTAAGCGCCTTGTGGATCCGATCTCCGTCGACGTCGGGGTGATAGGGCTCGAACTCCGCTTGATCCCAGTAAGAGTCGAAGACCTTGGTAAACTTGAGAATCTGTGACCGGTGCGCGACCGACGATAAGCGCACGTTCCACTCCAGTCCGTCGACAAGGGCGGATCGGGAGAGGTTAGAACTGCCGACGTAGGCGGTGTTGAAGCCGGAGTTACGGCGGAACAACCACGCCTTGGCATGGAGCCGAGTGGATGCCAGCTCGTAGCGGACCTTGAGCTCGGCCCCGAACTCGTTCACAAGTATGTCGAGTGCCTTGTGGTCGGTCGCTCCCATGTAGGTCGTGGTGATGACTCGCAACGGCACACCTCGCTCACGGAGTCCACGTAGCTGCGGTTCAAGTACGCGGATTCCGGGGAATTTAATGAACGCGCACAGAAGATCCACGGAATCCGCCGATTCCATCTCCAGCGCAAGTTCCGAACCGAGCGTGGGCTCGTCGCGAGCGTTCGTGAACAGGGCGCCGTCGGCAAGGGGAGTCGTCGGCCGACGAGGAAAAGGAGAGTCGGCGGGCCACACACTGTGGAGCAGCTGGGTCGTGGCCGCTGCGTCAAGATCGGGGCCCAGCATGGCGACGAGTTGCTCGACTGCGGCGAGATGTTCTTCTTCCGGGAGCGATTCGAGGAACCGCTCGACGGCGGTGCCGACGTGCCGGCCGATCACAGCGGGGAGCTGTGCCCGTGGGATCTGCTGAATGTCCGCAGTGCTCGTCGTCTGGGACAGGCGCGCCTGCAGCCGTGGAGTGACGACCGATTCGTAAAGCCCGTCAGGTAGGGGGGTCGTCATTGCGCACCTGCAACGAGGATCCGCACGGCAGGTAAGTCTGGTTCAGCCCAGTCCAACTGGTCGAGATCGGCTTGGGGTTGCCAGCGGATCTCGTCATGGTCGGTACTGGTGACAGGAGCCGCGGTGAGTGTTACCCAGTAGCAGGCGAGCTCGATATCGGTGCCGCCCACCCTCGTCGTCGACCTGTCGAGGAGCCCCCCGACGGCGGCCTCGACCCCGAGCTCCTCGTGGAGCTCGCGGGCCAGGGCCACCTCCGCGCTTTCCCCAGGCTCTACCTTCCCCCCGGGGAACTCCCACTTGCCGGGCGCTGTTTTGTGGGGTGCTCGGCGACACGCGAGCACTGTGCCATCTCGTACGGAGACAGCGGCGGCAACCACGAGGGCATCGGTCATGTGACCACTAGTACCTCGCACCTACGACGCTGTCTCCAAGTCCCGCATGTTCAGCGGACCCCGGGAACTCAGTACCCCGCGAACACCTGCGTCGCGTAGAGCTTGCCGTCGCCGGCCACGGCGACGCCCACGCCGAGGTCCGTGTGGTCCGGGCGCAGGAGGTTCACGGCGTGACCGGGGGAGGCCAGCCACTGGTCCACGAGCTGCTGCGGGGTGGCGTGCTCGTAGTCCTGCAGCACGTTCTCCGAGTAGTGGCGCCAGCCTCCGGGGATCTGGCCGCCCACGTCGGGGTTGTGGAACATGCGGTTCTGCGCGGCCTGCACGCCGCTCCAGTCGGTGGCCACGCGCGAGAGGTCGCCGTTGATCCGCAGGGGCGCCAGGCCCACGCGCTCGCGGGCGGCGTTGGTGGCCTGCTCGAGCTGGGCGCGGTACTCGGCGCCGGCCGCGTCCACGGCCGGCTCGCCGGCGGGCGCGGGGCCGGCGAGGCCGACCGTCAGGCCGGGAAGGTTGATCTGCGGCATCTGCGCGTTCGCGGCGGGCGCGGCGTTGAGCGCCAGCGCCATGGACGCGGCGGACACGAGCAGCAGGCCGTTGCGCAGGCTACGGAGGACTCGGGCCATGGTGCGATCCCTTTCGTGTGGCCGCCGATGACGGCGGGCCGCCCGGGCGGGCGGGTGTCGAAAGGCCCCGTGGGGGCGAGGCATCACGGCCCGTTCGGACCGCCCGGCAGACGGTAGTGACCGAGACGTGACATAAGCCAACGGTTAATCCTCCCCGCGGCCCCGGCGTCGCGGCCGGTGGGGAGGTGACGACGACGAGAACCCCGTGCGCACGCCCCGAGATCAGCTGATGTGCGTGCCGTGGACACGTCACGTATCTGCAACGCCGCGACTGAGCTGAACCTGGGAGCCCTGGCCACACGTGGCGCCTCGTGACCGCTCCGCTACACCTCGTCGAGCGGCGCCCGCCGGGCCATGAGGTCCTCGGCCCGTTCGTAGTCGGTGTCGGCCTCGTAGGTCAGTGCGCCCACGACCACCCCGTCGAGGGCATACCAGACGGTGACGCCGGCCTCGTCGTCGTCGCCGTGCTCCACCACCCGGACCTCGTCGAACCCGTCGCCCCACGCCGAGTGCTTGTGCGTGCGGTCCCCGATCTCCGACCAGAAGCCGGGCGCGGACCCCCACGTCTCCTCGCCGCCGGCGGCGTTGCGGCCGGCGATCCCGCCCATGGTCAGGGCGTCGCCCCAGTGCTCCACGTGCAGGGCCCGTCCGGCGGTGGCGTTGTGCGCGCGGACCAGGTCGCCCGCCGCCCACACGCCGGGCACGGTGGTGCGCAGCCGCTCGTCGACCACCACGAACCCGTCGGTCACCTCGACTCCGGACCCCTCGAGGAACCCGGTCGCGGGGGAGACGCCCACGGCGGCCAGGACGAGGTCGGGGGAGTGGGTGGTGCCGTCGGACAGGTGCACCTCGCGCGGGGCCCCGACACCGGTCACGCGGACGTCGGGGATCACGGTGACGCCCTCGTCGGCCAGCCAGCCCGCCAACAGCCGCGAGGCGCGCTCGCCCAACCGGTCGAACTGCGGCGCGGGCTCGGTGCTGGCCACGGTCACCGCGATCTCGCGCCGGGCCAGCGACACCGCGGCCTCGCATCCGATGAACCCCGAGCCGATCACCACGGCCGACCGCGCGTGGGAGGCGGCCTCGACGAGCCGCTCGGCGTCGGCGTGGCTGCGCAGCAGGTACACCTCGGCGCCGTCCTCGGCGGTGGGGAGGGGGTTGGGCGCGGATCCGGCGGCGACGACGAGGGAGCGGTACCCGAACTCCCGCCCCGCGGCGTGGACCACCCGGGCATCGGTGTCCACGCGGTCGACCCGGGTGCGCAGGTCCACGGTGATGCCGCGCAGGTCCGGGTCCTCGTCGTTGATCGGCACCGGCTCGGCCGGCGCGTCCCCGCGCAGCAGGTCCTTACTCAGCGGCGGGCGCTGGTACGGCGGGTGCTCGTCGGCGCTGACGATGCGGATCGGGCCCGGTCCGCCGGCGTCGCGGTACGCCTGCGCCGCGGACACCCCCGCGGGGCCGGACCCGATCACGAGAAGGCCGTCACTCATGGAGGCTCCCTCCGCTTGTCGGTCACGAGCTCGGCGGGGCCGGGCGGCCCCGGTGGGGCGTCACTCTACGCGCGGACGGCGCGGATCACCTCCGGTCGGGATCAGGCGAAGTCCACGACCACGTGCACGGTGCCGTCGGCGGCGGTGGCGGTGCCCACGCCGATCGTCGTGAACTCGCCCTCGAGCATGCGCTCGCGCATCCCGGTGTCGCCGAGCATCTCGGTGAGCGCCTTTTGCGGGGTCGCGCCCTCGGGCAGGGCGAGGGTGGTGCGGTGCAGCGTCTCGGTGCCCTCGGGGGCGGAGAGGTCGCCGGTGGTGTCGTCGCCGCGCGCGAGCTCGTCGGCGCGCTCGGTGGCGGTGGCCTCGAGCGCGGGGTCGGTGACCAACCGGTCGGCGTTCACCGCGAGGCGGGCCTCGTTGATCGCGGCCACCACGCGCCCGGCGAATGCCTGCTGGGCGAGCTCCGGCGGCACACCACGCACGGCCGGCGCCAGCTGCGCAGCCGGGGCGCCCGGGGCGGCGGGCGAACCCTGGAGCAGCGCCGAGAGCGAGCCCAGGTCCAGCGGGAACGGCAGCGCGCCCTGCAGCGAGCCCTGCGCGGAGGCGGTGCCGGACCCCGCGGCCAGGAGCGCGGCGGAGGCGGCGACGGCAACGGCGGAGCGGATCGGATGACGCACGTGGTGGTCCTTTCCTCGGGTCACGGACGGGGCCGGGCCCGGTCCGGAACTTCTGACTCGCCACACTAGCGCAGCGAGTTCACTCATGCATCATTCGTCACTTCAGTCACATTCGTTACACAGGGCGACGCACGAAGGGCGGCCGCTCCCGGGGGGATGGGGGCGGCCGCCCTCTCGCATGATCCCGGCCCGGGGGAGGGGCCGGGTACCGACAGGGGAATCGGCGACACCAGGCTAGAGGGTCCGCGCCGCCCGGCCCCGGGGGAGGGCGGACCGGTGTGACGACGAGGGATTCGGTGTTATCGCAGGTCAGCCGCCGTGGTTGACGGATCGGCGAATCAGGCCGGGTGTCCAGGACCTCGGAGGGGGTGCCACGCGCCCGGGCCTGCCGCCCAGCGCACGCGCCTGGCGCAAACGTTGACATCGCGCACATCAGGTGAGTGGAAATTGTCCTACCCGCGAGTAACTTGTCGCCCCGGACGGGCAGAATGGGCCCCATGAGCCAGAGCCACCCTCATCTCCTCAGACCCCTCGCCGTCGGGCACCTCACCCTGCGCAACCGTCTCGTCATGGGCTCCATGCACACCGGCCTGGAGGATCGCAGCAAGCACCTGCCCGAGCTCACCGCCTACTTCGCCGAGCGGGCCCGCGGCGGCACGGCACTGCTCGTCACCGGCGGCTATGCGCCCAACGTCGAGGGCTGGCTGCTGCCGGCCGGGTCGATGATGGCCAGCCGCCGCATGGCCGACAAGCACCGCGGCCTCACCGACGCCGTCCACGCCGAGGGCGCCCACATCCTGCTCCAGGTGCTGCACGCCGGCCGCTACGGCTACCAGCCGTTCGTGCGCTCGGCCTCCTCCACCACGTCGCCGATCAGCCCCTTCAGGGCCCGCGGACTGAGCTCCCGCGAGGTCGAGCGCACCATCGGCGCGTGGGTGCGTGCCGCGAAGCTCGCCAAGCGGGCGGGCTACGACGGCATCGAGATCATGGGCTCCGAGGGCTACCTCATCAACCAGTTCCTCGCCGAGCGCACCAACACGCGCACCGACGCCTGGGGCGGCACCGCGAGCAAGCGCATGCGGTTCCCCGAGGAGATCGTCCGCCGGATCCGCGCCGAGGTGGGGCGCGACTTCCTCCTGCAGTACCGCATCAGCCTGCTCGACCTGGTCGAGGGCGGCCAGACGTGGGACGAGACCGCCGAGCTCGCCCAGCGGCTCGAGGTCGCAGGAGTCGACGTGTTCAACACCGGCATCGGCTGGCACGAGGCCCGCATCCCCACGATCGTCACCTCCGTGCCGCGCGCCGCGTTCGTCGACGTGACCGCTCGCCTCAAGGAGACCGTCGGCGTCCCCGTCACCGCCTCCAACCGGATCAACACCCCGGACGTCGCCGAGGAGATCCTCGCCACCGGCAAGGCCGACCTCGTCTCCATGGCGCGGCCGCTGCTCGCCGACGCGGCCTTCGCCGCCAAGGTCGCCGAGGGGCGCGCCGACGAGATCAACCTGTGCATCGCCTGCAACCAGGCCTGCCTCGACCACACCTTCGCCAACAAGCGCGCCTCCTGCCTGGTCAATCCGCGCGCCGGCCGCGAGACCGACCTCGTGCTGAGCGTCTCGCCGGTGCGCAAGCGGGTCGCCGTGGTGGGCGCCGGGCCCGCCGGGCTCTCCTGCGCCGAGGCCGCCGCCTCTCGTGGCCTGCACGTCGAGGTGTTCGAGGCCGAGTCCGAGATCGGCGGCCAGTTCCGCTACGCCATGCGCGTGCCCGGCAAGGAGGAGTTCGCCGGTTCGCTCGACTACTTCCGGCGCCGCCTCGAGGTGCTCGGCGTGCCCGTCCACCTGGGCCGCCGCACCACCGCTACGGACGTCGAGGGCTTTGACCACGTCGTGGTGGCCACCGGCGTCACCCCGCGTGTGCTCGACATGCCGGGCATCGACCATCCCATGGTGATGACCTACCCCGAGCTGCTCACCGGCGCCCGCGAGGTGGGCCGCCGCGTCGCCGTGATCGGCGCCGGCGGGATCGGGGTGGACGTCTCCGAGTTCCTCCTCGCCGGCGGGCCCGGCATCGCGGTCGACGGCCGCGAACCCCACGGGCACTCCACGGATGTCGAGGCGTGGAAGGCGCACTGGGGCGTCGTGGATCCGGCCGTCGAGCGCGCCGGCCTCGGCACCGCCGTGCGCGAGGAGCCCGCGCACGAGGTGCACCTGCTGCAGCGCAAGACCTCGAGCATCGGCAAGGGACTGGGCAAGACCACCGGCTGGGTCCACCGCGCCGAGCTCAAGATGGGCGGCGTCCGGATGCACACCGGCGTGAGCTACCAGCGGATCGACGACGACGGCCTGCACATCAGCACCTCCGATGGCAACGCCGTGCTCGTGCCCGTGGACTCGATCGTCGTGTGTGCCGGCCAGGAGTCCGTGCGTGACCTCGCCGACGAGCTCGCCGGGACCGGCTCCGGCGCCGGGCCGCGTGTTCACGTGATCGGCGGCGCCGACGTGGCCGCCGAGCTGGACGCCAAGCGCGCGATCAAGCAGGGGGTGGAGCTCGCGGCGACGTTGTAGACCCGGCGGCCGCCCGGTGGTCAGGTGCCGGAGGCCAGTGCCTCGCGGACCGCGGCGGCCGACGGGTTACGCAGCACCGTGTCGCCCACGAGCACGGTCGGGGTGTACTCGGCGCCGTCGTTGAGTTCGCGGACACGCTGGTTGGCGTCGTCGTCGCGCCACACGTTGACCCACACCACGCGCTCGTCGTCCGCCAGCGCCCGGAGCAGCAGCTCGCAGAAGGAGCAACCCGGCTTCCACAGCGCGACGGCCGCCCCGTCCGCGAGAGCGGCCTCGGCCTCCGGCCACGGCGTGTGACGGCCCTTGCGCAGCATCCACATCCCGGAACCGACGATCAGGGCAAGGCCGAGCACACCCACTGCCAGGCCCGGCACGGTGCCGAGCGAATCCATCGCCTGCCCGGCCGCCACGGCCACCGTCAACGCCATGATCGCGAGCAGGGCATAGACCTGCATCCTCATGGGGTCATGGTAGATGTGCCGGCGTGCCGACCGAGTGCGCTACTCGATCAGGACAGCCCTGGCCACCGAGGTGTGGCCGGCCGTCCCTCCCCGAGCGACCGACACCGGGGGTGTCGGACCCGGCCGACCACGGGGAATCGGGCCGATCCCGGGAGGTGCTCGCGGAGAGTGTGGTGGAATGGGCACATGAGGGCGGTGCGGACACTGGCGGCGATCGTGGCACTCGTCGTCGTCACCCCCGCCGCCGCACTCACCGGCCACGCCGCGCCGGCCGCCGCCTCCCCACCCGGGCTCGGGCCCGACGGCACGTCGTCGGTCCACGGCGACATGGCCTCCACCGACACCCTGCCCGGCCGCGGGCCCGGGCCGCACGCGCGCGTGACCGCCGCGCTCACCGGCGCCACCTGCTCGACCGTGTTCGTGGGCTCCGACGGCCTGCCGGTCGCGCTGTGCACCGCCTACCTGGGTCTGCACCCGCCCACGCCGCTCGCGCCGACGGTCAAGCTGCTCCACCCCGACACCGCCGAGGTGCTGGCCGAGATCCAACTGGCCAAGGGGGCGTTGCTCGGCGGCGTCTACGGCTACCTCGACGACCGCGACCGCGTGGTGGTGGCCGACGGCAACCGGCGCCTGCTCGCCGTGGGGCACGAGCGCACGCCGGACGGGCCGTGGCGGATGACGGTCGAGGTGCTCGCCGACCTGTCCGCCGGGGTGCCCGACGGCGACGCCGTCACCGGCCTGGCCCCGGCCTTCGACGGGCGGATCTGGTACGCGACCTCCGGCGGCACGGTCGGGACGGTGCGCCCCGGCGACGACGCCTCGCTACGCACCCTCACTCTGCCGGCGGGGGAGAAGATCACCAACGGGCTCACCGTGCGGCCCGGCGGCGCGTCCATCCTCACCACGCGCGCGCTGTACGAGGTGGACCTGGCCGCCGACGGCACGCCCACGGTTCGCTGGCGGCACGGCTACGACGTGGGGCCGGGACGCAAACCCGGACTGCTCGCCCACGGCTCGGGCACCACGCCAACGTACTTCGGGCCCGGCAACGGGTTGGTGGCGATCACCGACGACACCGACCGGCCCGACCTGCTGGTGCTGCGGCGCGATGACGGCGAGGTGCTCTGCCGCACGCCCGCCTTCGCCACCACGCTGGACCCGACGAGCGCCGCGCCGGACGGTGTCCTCATCGACGGGCCCGCGGCCACCGAGAACTCGATCATCGCGGCCGGGCAGTCCGGTGGGGACACGGCGTTGGTGCTGGTCAACACTTACGGGTTCGAGTACCCGCCGTTCGCGACGGACGGCCCGGCCGTGCCGGCGGGCGCCCCGTACGCGGGCGGGATGACCCGCGTGGACGTCCGCCCCGACGGCTCGTGCGCCGGCCGCGCGTGGACCTCGACTGCCCGCACAGCCTCGCTGCCCAAGCTCACGCGCGGGGACGGACAGATCCACTCACTCGCGTACGGGCCGCGGGCGCCCCACCCGTTCCTCGACCACGGGCTGGCGCAGAAGGCGGGCCCGGTGGACGCGCTCTCCATCGACGTGGAGACGGGACGGGAGGCGGCGCGGACGCCTGTCGGGGTGGCGCCGATCGACGAACCCATGGAGCTCACCGGGACGGTCGCCGCGCGCGGCGACGGGCCCGGCGTGATGTGGCAGCCGACGCTCACGCGGATGCTGCGGATCGGGTAGGGGCCCCGCCCCCGCCCCGCGTCAGCGGACGACGATGACGGCGCAGGGGGCCTTCTGGAGCAGGCGCCGCGAGACGGAGCCGAGCAGCATGCCGGCGAAGCCGCCGTGGCCGCGCGAGCCGGTGACCAGCACGGCGGCGTCGCGGGACTCCTCGGCGATCGTCACGGCGGGCTCGCCCACCACCAGGACGAGGTCCACGGACACGTCGGGGTGGCGGGCCTCGTGCGGGGCGAGGGCGTCGGTGATCTCCTTCTCGTCCTCGGCCAGCACGCTCTCGGCGAGGCGGTCCAGGTCGAACAGCGAGGCGCCGGGCAGGCGCGGCACCTCCACGCAGTGCACGGCGCGCAGGCTCGTGCGGCGGCGCTCGGCCTCGGCGAAGGCGAACGCGACGGCCGGCTCGCCGGCGGGGGAGCCGTCGGCGGCGAGGACGACAGGGCCGGCCGGCGGCGTCTCAGAGGCGTGCGGGGTGATGACGATGACCGGGCAACTCGCGTGCTCGACGATGCCGGCGGAGGTGGAGCCCATCGCGAAATCCTCGCGGGCGGTGAGGCCGCGGCTGCCCACCACCACGGCGGAGGCGTTCCGGGACGCTTCGACGAGTGCGCCCACGGGAGTGTCGGCCACGACGCGGTAGCGGGACTCGACGTCGGAGGTCAGCTCGGCGAGCTGGTCCCGCATCGCTCCCTCGACGTTGGCGCGGGCGGTCTCGTCGAATCGGACCACCCGGCCGACGGCGCGGTCGGCGGAGATCACCTCGAGCGGGGCGCCGTGGTCGCGGGCCCAGCCGGCGGCCCAGGCGACGGCGCGGCGCGCGTCCCGCGATCCGTCGTATCCGCAGATGACCGGTCCGATGGCGGGCTCCGACATGAGTTCCTCCTGGGTGCGGCGTCAGGCTCAACCCAGCCTAGTCGGCGCCGCCGGGGCACAACCCGGCAGTGGCACCGGGTGCCCAAAACAGATCTTTTCGTTTTATGGACACATTCCAGTTTATCGGTTAGGGTCAACGACATGACGACGGAGACGCACGAACCCGGGGCGCTGCTCCGGTCGGCCGGGCTGCGGGTCACCGCGCCGCGGCTGGCGGTCCTCGACGTCGTCGAGTCCCGGCCGCACATCTCGGCCGAGGACGTCGCCACCCGTGTTCGGGAGCGGCTCGGCGCCGTGTCCACGCAGACCGTCTACGACGCGCTGCGCGTGTGCACCACCGCCGGCCTCATGCGCCGCATCGAACCCGCCGGGTCCCCGGCGCGCTACGAGCGCCGGGTCGGCGACAACCACCACCACCTCGTGTGTCGGCACTGCGGCCGCATCGAGGACATCGACTGCGCGGTGGGCAGCCCACCCTGCCTCACCGCGTCGGACGACCGCGGCTTCGAGATCGACGAGGCCGAGGTCGTGTTCTGGGGAGTGTGCCCCGAATGCCGGACCAGCGAGGCGGCCCTCGCGGCAGACTGAGACCCACACCACACTCCGCCCGCCCACCCCTGAGGAGAAATCACGATGAGCACCCATCCCGCCGACAAAGGACGTCGCGACGTCCAAGCCAAGGCGCCGACCACCACGGATAGTGGTGTCCCCGTCCCACACGACGAGTTCAGCGCGACCGTCGGCAAGCAGGGCCCGCAGACGATCCAGGACTTCTACCTGATCGAGAAGCTGGCCCACTTCAACCGGGAGAACGTCCCCGAGCGCATCCCGCACGCCAAGGGCTCCGGCGCCTTCGGCGAGTTCGAGACCACCGAGGACGTCTCCGACATCACCTGCGCCGGCCTGTTCCAGAAGGGCGTCAAGACCCCGATGCTCGCGCGGTTCTCCACCGTCGCCGGCGAGAAGGGCAGCCCGGACACCTGGCGCGACCCGCGTGGCTTCGCGCTGAAGTTCTACACCCAGGAGGGCAACTACGACCTCGTGGGCAACAACACCCCGATCTTCTTCATCCGTGACGCGATCAAGTTCCCGGACTTCATCCACTCGCAGCGCCGCAAGAGTGCCTCGGGCCTGCGCAACCACGCCATGCAGTGGGACTTCTGGACCCTGAGTCCCGAGACCACCCACCAGGTCACCTGGCTCATGGGCGACCGCGGCATCCCCAAGACGTGGCGCCACATGGACGGCTTCGGTTCGCACACGTACCAGTTCATCAACGCCGAGGGGAAGCGCCACTGGGTCAAGTTCCACTTCAAGACCAACCAGGGCATCGACTTCCTCACCGCCGATGAGGCCGACCGGCTGGCCGGCACGGACCCCGACTTGCACCGTGAGGACCTCTACGAGTCCATCCGCAACGGCGACTACCCGTCGTGGGACCTGTACGTGCAGGTCATGCCGCTCGAGGAGGCCGACGGCTACCGCTTCAACCCCTTCGACCTGACCAAGACCTGGTCGCAGAAGGACTACCCGAAGCGCAAGGTCGGCACCATGACCCTCAACCGGAACCCGGACAACCACCACGCGCAGATCGAGCAGGCCGCGTTCGCGCCGACCAACATCGTGCGCGGAATCGGCTTCTCGCCCGACAAGATGCTGCTCGGCCGGATCTTCGCCTACCCGGACATCCACCGCTACCGCATCGGCCCCAACTACACGCAGCTGCCGGTCAACGCGCCGATCTCGCCGCTGAACTCCTACTCCAAGGAGGGGCAGATGCAGTACGCGTTCAACCAGGCGGAGATGGCCGAGTACCACCCCAACTCGATCGACGGCCCGACCGCCGACGCGTCGAAGGCCTACGACTTCGGCGAGTGGGACACCAAGGGCTCGGACATCAGCCGGCAGGACGTCGAGCCGCACGCCGAGGACACCGACCAGGTGCAGGCCACCACCCTGTACCGCGAGGTCCTCGACGACGCGGCCCGCGAGCGACTGGCCTACAACATCGCCGGGCACGTCGGGAAGATCGACCCCTCCGAGACCGAGCTGCTCGAGCGGGTCTACGCCTACTGGTCGGCCGTGGACCCCGAGCTCGGGGACAACGTCCGCAAGGGCGTCGAGGGGCTGGCCGAGCGCGGTAACCACCGCCTGCGGGTCTAGACCGCAGGGCTCACCGGCCCACCACCCCCGCGCCGCCGCTCCGCGTCCCTGACATCGGAGACCCTCCGGCCGGATCGGCAGCCCATCTGAGGCCTGCCGATCCGGTGACGGAGTCGCCGATGTCTGGGAGACGTCCGAGAGTTGTCCGAGAGAGCCCGGTGCAGCGGGGACACCACCGAAAGGAGGCCACCACCATGGCCAAGGACACCAAGAAGAACACCAAGAAGGCCGACACGAAGTCGGCGGTCGCCAAGACCTCGTCGGCGGCGACGAGCCCGATCACCTCGACGCTCACCGCAGCGCAGCAGAAGACAGCCGGCGCGGCGCTGCAGCAGTCGCTGGTCGACCTCATCGACCTGTCGCTGGTGACCAAGCAGGTCCACTGGGCGGTGGTGGGTCCCCGCTTCCGGAGCGTCCACCTGGCGCTCGACGAGGTCGTGGCGGACGCCCGGACGTTCACCGACGAGGTGGCCGAGCGGGCCACCGCGATCGGCGTCATGCCGGACGGGCGCTCCACCACGGTCGCCAAGGACTCGGCGCTGGCCAAGGTCGGCGAGGGGTTCACCGCAGACGAGGACGTCGTGGATATCACCACGGCCGCCCTCACGGCGACGATCAAGCGACTGCGGAGGAACATCGAGAAGGTGGGCGGTGCCGATCCGGTGACCGAGGACCTGCTCATCGGGATCACCGCGCGGCTCGAGCAGCTGCACTGGATGTGGCAGGCGCAGGCCGTGTAGGTCGAGACGGGTGCCGCCGACCAGCCGCGCCCCGTCACGGGCAGCCGCCCCGGCTCCGGCCGCGGCGGCTGTCTGCGTCGACGGGCGCCTACAACCCGAGGACGGTGCGCGCGATGAGGAAGTACACCACCAGCCCGGTGGCGTCGACGAACGTGGTGATGAACGGGTTGGAGAACACCGCCGGGTCGGCGCGCACGGACCGTGCGAGCAGCGGCATGAGCCCACCGACCGTGGCGGCGATGGTGCACAGCGAGAGCAGGGTAGCCCCGATCACCAGCCCGAGGTCGAACCCGTAGACCAGGCCGGCGAGCCCGAACCCGCAGCCGCCCAGGACCAGTCCGAGTGTGAAGCCGGTGCGGACCTCCTGTACGAGCACCCGTAGTGCGTCGCTGGGTCTGACGTCGCCCAGGGCGAGCGCACGGGTCACGGTGGTGGCGGCCTGGTTGCCGGTGTTGCCGCCGGTGCCGATGATGAGCGGCACGAACAGCGAGAGCGCCACCACCTCCTCGAGCGTCGACTCGAACACCTCGAGCACCTGCACGGTGAGCGCGGCGCCCAGGGCGAGGACGAGCAGCCACACGATCCGCGAGCGGAAGAGCGACCGCACCGGAGTGGAGAGGTAGGGGCGCCGCAGCGGCTCGGCGCCACCCTGGCGGGCGACGTCCTCGGATTCGGCGTCCTCGAGAACCTGGAGGGCGTCGTCAAAGGTGAGGATCCCGACGAGCCGGGTCTCGTCGTCGACGATCGGCAGCACGATGAGCCGCTCGTCGGCCACGCGGCGGGCCGCCTTCTCCGCGGAGTCGCGTGCCCTCGCCGTCACCGCCTCGTTCATGAGCTCGCTGATCAGGGTGTCCGGGTCGGCCCGCATCACCGCGCGCAGGCCCACGATCCCCACGAGGCGCCGCTGGTCGTCGGTCACGGGCAGGGCGTAGATCGTCTCGACCTCGTCGATGCGCCGGGCGACCCGGTCGAGGGTCTCGGCCGCGGTGGTGCCGGGGTGGGTGGTGACGAACTCCGGGGTCATGCGGCGGCCCACGGATCCGGTCGGGTAGCCGAGGACCGTCTCGGTGAGGGCCTGCTCGTCCTCGGACAGCGCGCGTAGTAGCCGCGTGGCGACGTGCGCGGGCAGTTCGTCGACGAGCCCGGCGCGATCGTCGGGGTCGAGGCCGGCGAAGATCTGGCCGACGCGGTCGGCGTGCAGGTCCCGGATGAGCTCGGACTGCAGCGGCGGGTCGAGCGCCTCGAACGCCACGTGCGCGGCGTCCTTGGACAGCAGCCGGAACAGCACCGCCCGCTCCCGGGCGCCGGCCCGCTCGAGGACGTCCACCACGAGCCACGGCGGCATCGCGGCCACGAGCTCGGCGGCGCCGCGCAGGTCGTCGTCGTCGAGGAACTGGTCGATGAGCCGGGCGGCCTCGGCGGGGTCGCGCAGGTCGATCGGGTCGATCGTCACGTCAGTCCTCCCCGGAGAGGTCGTCGTACCCGGTCCGAGGGTCCAGCACGATGTCCGCGCGGTACGCGGCGCGGGCGAGGGTGATGGAGGCGACCGAGGTCACCACCACCGTAGCGCCCCACGCCACGAGTGCCATGACGAGCGTGATCCAGTGGAAGCCGGAGCGGAGCTCGTGGACGAAGGCGGCCACGATGAACAGCATCATCCCGAGGCCGGTGGCCACGGACAGCACGTTGATCCGGGAGATCGCGTCGCCCGCGCGGTTCATGGCCACCGAGGCGGCGAGGAAGCACAGCGAGCCGAGCAGGACGGGCACGCCGATGAGCAGGTCCATGAGCATCGCGCTACCTCCGTCCCCTCGACAGCAGCCGCGAGAGCGCGACCGTGGCCAGCACACCGATGAGCGAGCCCAGCATCACCACGTCCATCGCGACCGTCGAGCCGACGCGGATCACAAAGAGGACGAAGAGGGCGAGCGCGCAGAAGTAGGTGAGGTCGGCCATGACAGCGCGGGTGGCGTCATCGGGCCCGCGCAGCACCCGGGCGGCGGCCATGAGCATGCTTGCGGCCACGATCACGGTCCCGATCGCGAGGAGCACGGTGAGCAGCGTGCTCATGCGGACCCACCCCGCTCGGCGTCGAGCCGGTCGCCCGGCGCGCGCAGCACGGACAGGATCCTGTCCTCGGTCTCCCGGAGCATGTCGATCATCTCCTCGCGCGGGCCACCCAGGACCACGTGCACCCACAGGTCGGTCTCGCCGATCACGGTGACCAGGGTGCCGGGGGTCACGGTGATGGCCCAGGCCAGGGCCGTGACCTCGACGTCGGTGCGGCTGTGCATGGGGTAGCGGACCAGGACGGGGGAGCCCATCGGGCCCGGGGTGAGCGCGGCGCGCGTCAGCGCGACCGACGACAGGACCACGTGCCAGAGCAGCCACAGCAGCACGAGCGGCGCCCGCACGATGCGGCCGGGGAGGCCCCGACCCGTCGGCGTCCGCCCCGCCGACCCGCGCCCGGTCGGCTCATGCCCGGTCATCGGGCACCTCCGACGGTCGTCTCGGTGAGCGCCTCGCCTCCGCCGGCTCCGCCCCCGCCGAGCACGGCGTCGACGTAGCCGCTCGTGTCGATGAGCCCGGCCACCGCGCGGTCGACCTCGGGGGCGACGGCCCCGTAGCCGAGGAACATGGCCACGGACAGGGCGCAGAGGAGCCCGGCCGGCAGGAGCAGTCGGGCGGGGACGCGCACCTCGTCGTCGAGCCCGGTCCACCCGGTGCGCCGACCCTCGACGTCCAGCGGACGGTACCGGGTCATGGGGGCGCCCCACATGGCCTCGCGCCACAGGCGGACCATGGCGACGAGCCCCACGAGGGAGCCGACCAGGACCACGGCGATCGTCGCCACGCCCCAGCCGCCGCCGGTGGCCATGGACGCAAGAAGTACCTCGAGCTTGCCGGTGAGACCGGAGGTGGGCGGAAGCCCGACGAGCGCGGCGATCGCGATCACGAGCAGCACCGCCAGCGGTCGCTCGCGGTGCCACAGGCCGGACAGCCGGTCGAGGCGGCCGGTACCGTACACGTGTTCCGCCGCGCCGAGCAGCATGACGAGCGCGCCGATGGTGACCATGTGGTGGACCATGTAAACGATCGCGCCGCCCGGCCCGGCGCCGCCGCCGGCCTGCCCGACGGGCGGTGCCACCGTGAGCGCGGCGAGGATGACGCCGACGCCGGAGACCATCTGCCAGGCCAGGACCTCGCGCCCGAGGGTCGGTGCGACCGAGGCGATCGCGCCCCACATCACGGTGACGAGCGCGACCACGAGCAGGACACGCCCCCACGCGGGGTCGAGGTCGAAGGCGGTGGCCCAGATCCGGATCACCGCATAGAGCGCGACCTTGGTGTGCAGCGCGGAGAACAGCGCCATGACCCCGGCCGAGGTGCCCGGGTAGGAGCGGGGCAGCCAGCCGTGGACGGGCACGGCGCCGGCCTTGATGCACAGCGCCATGATCACCACGCCGAGCGTGGCGGCCACCCGCCCGTCCTCGGTGGCGGCCCCGGCGAGGGCCGCGATGTTGACGGCGCCGGCGGTGGCGTAGACGAAGCCCACCCCGGCGAGGAGGAGGGTGGAGGTGAGGAGGTTGACGACGACGAAGAGGCGTCCGATCCCCAGCCGGCGCCAGCCGCCGGTCATGGCGATGAGCGCGTACGACGGCAGGAGCATGACCTCCACGAAGACGAACAGGTTGAACAGGTCCCCGGTGAGCAGCGCCCCGTTGGAGCCGGCGAGCAGCAGCAGGGCGAGCGGCGCGAAGTAGCGACTGCGCGCGAACTCGCCGGTGAGGTCGGCGAAGAGCAGGGCGAGCGTCGCCACGACTCCGGTCGCGACGAGCATGATCGCGGTGAACGAGTCGGAGACGAACGGGATCGCGACCCCGGGCACGAAACCGCCCACGTGCGCCACCTCGACGGGTGTGGAGCGGTGATGTGCGAGCAGGCCGAGGCCGGTGACCGCGGTGATCGCGGGGACGGCGAGCGCGAGCGCACGGCCGGGCAGGCGCCACGGCAGGATCGCGGTGAGCGCCGCGGCCATCACCGGAACCGCCGCGAGCAGGGGGAGGAGCAGGGCCGTCATCGGTCGTGCCCCTCTCCGGTCTCGGGGGTGCGGTGGGTGTCGTCGTCGCGGCCGACCACGGCCAGGGAGAGCATGAACACGGTGACGGCGAGCGTGATGACGATCGCCGTGAGCACGAACGCCTGGGGCAGGGGGTCGGCCGCGACGGACGGGTCGTTGACGTCGGTGAGCGGTTCGGCGCGCCACGCGGAGACCCCGGCGGCCAGCAGGATGAGGTTGACGGCGTGGCTGACCAGGGTGAGTCCGAAGACGATGCGGACCATGCCGCGCTGCATCATGAGGTAGACGCCGCCGCCCACCAGGACGCCGATGGTCAGGGCCAGGGTCATTGCTCGGCCTCCTCGCGCTCGGACTGCTCCCGCTCGATCTCGGCCTGCCCGCGGCGGGCCTCGGCGGTGCCGGCGCCTTCGAGGAACGTGCGCAGGCGGCCGGTGCCGAGCGTGTTGAACGCCGTCATGACCAGCCCGAGTACGCCCGCGAACACGCCGAGGTCGAACAGCAGGGCGCTGCTGAGGTGCTGTCCGGCGAGGTGGACGTGAGCGGGCTGGAGGAACGCGCCGAGCGCGTAGCCGCCCACGCCGGTGAGGCCGGCTATGAGAAGACCGCCGCCGATGAGCGCCACGGGTGTCGAGGGCCGGCTCACCGGGGCGTCGGACTCGCGGGCGAGGTAGATCAGGGCCACTGCGCACGAGGCGACGAGCGCGGCGATGAACCCGCCGCCGGGTTCGTTGTGGCCGCGCCACAGGAGGATCACCGACACCACGACGAGGACCGGGGCGACACCCAGGGCGAGCAGCCGCAGCGGGGCGGTGTTGCGGGCGGCGTCCTCGAGCGCCTCGCCGCCGCGGCCGGTGCGGGGCCGGGTCCACAGCGGGTAGGCGACGGTGGCCTCGTCCTCCGGGTCGCGGTCCGCGGCCCGCACGGAGCCGAGCACCGCGAGGATCGCGATGCCGGCCACGCCGAGAACCGACACCTCGCCGAAGGTGTCGAGTGCGCGGAACTCCACGAGGATCGTGTTGACGACGTTGTAGCCGCCGGTGATCTCCGCGCCGTTCTCCAGCAGGTACATCCCGATGGGTGAGCGCTCGCGGCGGCCGGTAAAGGCGAGCACGCCGGCGGTGGCGGCGAGGCCGGAGACCACGCCGAGCACGATCGCCGCGGTGCGGCGGTGCCGCGACGGCTTGACGAACGTCCCCGGCAGCCGGCGCAGCACGAGCATGAACACGATGATCGTCAGCGCCTCGACGAGCAGCTGGGTGAGGCCCACGTCGGGGGCGCCGAGCGCGAAGATCTGGATGGTGGTGGCGATGCCGACCGCCGAGAGCAGCACGACGGCCGCGATGCGCGAGGGCGCGGCGGTCAGCCCGGCGACGGCGACGACGATGACGACGAGCATCACCACGTCGACCGTCCGGTCGAGGTCGCCGACGCGCGCGGGCAGCTCGGCGCCGGTTACCAGCGCCCAGCCGCCCACGCCGATGGCGAAGGCGCTCATCGTGGCGAGCAGCGCCCCGGCGTGGCGGGCCGGGGAGTCCGAGGCGGTGGGCCGGACGAGCGCGCGGCCGCCGCGGACGGTGGCGCGGGTGAGCGCCTCGAGCGCGGACGCGCCGGAGAACGGCAGCAGGTCGCGGTCCAGGGCCCGGTCGATGTGGCGGCGCTGCCACACGAGCAGCGCGCCGACCACCAGGATGAGCGCGGTGAGCCCGAGTTCGAGGGTGACCCCGTGCCAGAGCTCGACGTGGGCCTCGTAGGCGTGTGAGGTGAGCCCACCGGCGTACCGCGCGATCGCGGTGAGCGGGGCGTCGAGGACGCCGCCGGCAAAGGCGAGCGGCAGGCCGATGACGGCCGGCAGGGCGGCGGGCAGCCAGAGCCGCACCGGCGCCTCGTGGATACCGGAGACGTCGGTGCGGTCGGAGTACAGGCCGAGGAACGCGCCCATGACGATGCGGGCGCAGTAGAGGAACGTGAGGATCGCGCCCAGGACGGCCGCGGCGAGCAGGGCGACGACGGCCGCCCGGCCGCCGCCCGCCACGTCGCCGAACGCGATGAGCATCGATTCCTTGGAGACGAACCCGAGCGTGGGTGGGATGCCGGCCATCGCGGCCGCGCCGAGCACGGTGGCGCCGAAGCTGAACGGCATGCGCCGCCACAGCGGGCCCAGGCGGCGGATGTCGCGCGAGCCGGCCTCGTGGTCCACCACGCCGACGAGCATGAACAGCCCGGACTTGAACAGCGCGTGGGCCAGGGTGTGCAGCGCGGCGGCGGCGAGCGAGGCCTGCGTGCCCACGCCGATCGCGGCGACGATCCAGCCGAGCTGGCTCACCGTGGAGTACGCCATGAGCTGCTTGAGGTCGGTCTTCTGCAGCGCGAACAGCGCGGCCATGACCGCCGTGGCCATGCCCACCGACACGAGCAGCGCGTTCCACACCGGTACGTCGTGGAACGCCGGCGAGAAGCGCATGAGCAGAAAGATGCCGGCCTTGACCACCGCCGCGGCGTGCAGGTAAGCGCTCACCGGGGTGATGGCGGCCATCGCGTCGGGCAGCCAGAAGTGGAACGGGAACTGGGCCGACTTGGTGAACGCGGCCACGGCCACGAGCACGGCCATCGCGGTGGTGAAGCCCGGGTCCGTGGCCCACACCTCGTGAGCGAGCGCCTCCGAGAGCGACGTGGTGCCGGTCCGCAGCCAGATGGCCACCACCGCGGCGAGCAGGGCCAGGCCGCCGGCGAACGTCACGAGCAGCGTCCGCATGGCCGAGCCGTACGCCGACCGGCCCGAGTTGGCGATGAGCGCGAACGACGCCAGCGACGTGAGCTCCCAGCACACGAACAGCACCAGCAGCGAGTCCGTGAGGACCAGCCCCACCATCGAGACCGTGAAGAGGGTCATGAGCTGGTAGAAGCCGTAGTGCTGAAGCCTGCCCCCGTCGTCGTCGATCTCCCCGAGGTACGCCGTGGAATAGGCCAGCACCACCGCGCCGATCACGAGCGCGAGCATCGCGAAGAGCAGGCCCATGGGGTCGGGCAGGAGGTCCAGGGTCCAGTCGCGCCCGGGGACCCACGGGATCCGCGTGTAGCTCGCGGGGATGCCGTCGCGCGCGGCGGCCACGTCGGGGACGAGCGCCGCCGCGCCGAGCAGGTAGAGCGCCGCGAGCGGCCAGCCCGCCGCCCTGCCGAACCACCGCGTGAGCGGCCACGCCAGGAGCATGGCCAGGCCGGCCGCTGCCAGGGCCAGCACAGGGGAGGAGAAGGCGGGGCTCATGACTCCTTTCCGGCGCCGTCGAGGGGAGCGGGAGGGGTCCGGCGCCGGGGCCGGAGATCGGGCTTGTGACGAGCCTATCAATCGGCTCGGACATCAATGCGGGGGCATGCCGGGTGACCTGCGGGAACGTGTGTCAGTCGCGGCTAGCATCCGGGCATGACCTCCCCGGACGTTCCCGAGGCCCACGACGACGCCGTCACCACCGAGCTCCCCCCGGCCGACCCCGCCGGGCCCCGACGGGAACCGGAGCCCGGGGACCGACCGGGACGGGGGCGGGCAGCCGGCCCGGTGTCGCCCGTGCGGCGGCTGCTCGCGCTGGTGCTCGTGGTGGCACCGCTCGTGCTCGCCGCCCTGTGGGCGGTGGTCGGCCCCACCCCCGACGACGACACGGACCAACCCGGGATCGGCGGGCCACTGCAGTCGGCGCTCTCGGACGCCTCCGCCAACTCGTCCTTCACCACCGCCGGCGCCGACCGGCTGCGCGAGGGATCCGCCGAACTCTCCGACGGCGCCGAGCAGATGCGCACCGGCGGCGCCGAGCTCGCCGAGGGCATGGACCAGCTCCAGGCCGGGTTCGGCCAGGCCGGCACCGGCGCCACCGAGGTGGCCGGGGGAGTGCGTCAGGTGGTGGGCGCCGTCCGCGGCGTGGCCGTGGTCCAGGGCCAGGTGATGACGGCGATCGACGACGCGCTCGGCCGCCTGCAGGGCGACGCACCCGAGACCGTGCGGGCCCGCGACGCGCTCACCGGCCTGCGCCGGCAGCTCGAGACCCAGGGCATGAACCAGGGCATGCTCTCCGACCTCGACCGGCTCGAGGGCGGCGCCGACGAACTCGCCCGCCAGCTCTCCGAGGCCGGTGCTCCGCTGCGCGACGGCGTCTTCCAGGCCACCAGCGGCTCACACCAGCTCCGCGACGGCGCCGCTGAACTCGCCGACGGCGCCGGGCAGCTGCGCGACGGCGCGGCGGGCGTGAGTGACTCCGCGAACCGGACCCACGACGCGATCGGCCGCGCAGGCAAGGCCCTGGCCGCGGAGCAGGGCGACGCCGGCGCCGCAGCCGCGCAGGCCGAGGACGCCTCGCACCGTCGCACCAGCGCCGGGATCCTCGCCGTGGCCGCCGGCGCCGTCCTCGGCACCCTGCTCGTCCAGCTCGTCCGGCGGCAGCGCCCGGACGAGGAGGCCGGTCGCGGCGCCGTCGCCGAGACCGCCCTCGCCCTGGGCGCGCTCGTCGCAGGCCTCGCCGCGTGGTCGCTCGCCACCGCGGACACCCCGACCGCCGCCACCGCGGTGGCCACCGTGGCGATCGTGGCCCTCGCCGTCGTCGCCTCCTGGGCCCTGTGGCGCGCCCTCGCCGCCGCCCTCGGGGCCTGGCCCGGCCGCCTCGTCGCGCTGGCCACCGCCGGCCTGTCGATCGGCGGGGCGTGGTGGGTGTGGGTCTCCGGCACCGCGCCCGGCGCCGCCGTCACCGCCGTCTCGGGCACCCCCGCCGGCCAGGCCACCGCCGCGCTCGACGCGCTCCTGTTGGGCGGGCCCGCGGGCGTGGCGTGGACCGCCGCCGTCGTGCTTGCCGCGGTGGCTACGGCCTCGGTCCTCGCCGCGCGGGTGGTGCGTTAGCCCAGGCCCTCGGCGCCCGCGGAGGCCTCGACGGGGGCGTCGACCCCGCCGTCGTTGAGCATCGGGACGTCAAAGACGAACTCGGGGATCGCGAACGCGTCCACCAGCGTGCGCGCCTTGCCGGCGAGCTTGGTGCACAGCCGGTTGAGCGCGGCCGTGGCAGCCTTGGTCCGCTCCGTGGTGAGCCGGTTGTGCTCGAGGAACCAACCCTTGTCGCGGTCCACCACGTCCAGCACGAACACGTCGGCGATCATGCCCAACATCTCGCGGGCCGCGTCGTCCTCGCACGCCTCGATCGCCTCGACGAACTGCATGAACACCCAGCTGTCCATGTGGGCCCGGCCCGCCGCGAGGATGTGGTCCTGCGCCGAGTTGAACACCTTGAACGCCTCCGAGCCGTCCTCGCCCTGCGCCTTGCGCAGCCGCCGAGCCGCCGTCTCCACCAGGTGCTCCGAGCGGTCCACGAGCAGCTCGAGCTGGTTGCCCCGGTCGAGCAGGTCCGTGTGCTCGCGGTCGGTCACCGAGTCCACGAGCTTCTGCCACAGCGTGGAGGCGCGGGTCTTCTCCTGCACCACCTCGGCCACCATGTTGAGCGCGAACGACACGGTCTCCTTCTGGTTCATGTCGCCGAACTCGCTCGCGTACGCGGTGAGCAGCTCCTTGCCGACGAGCTGCATGAGCACCACGTTGTCGCCCTCGAAGGTCGAGAACACGTCCACGTCCGCGCGCATCGCGGTGAAGCGGTTCTCCGCCATGTACCCCGCGCCGCCGCACGCCAGGCGGGCCTCGCTGATCGTCTCGTTGGCCCAGCCGGTGACCGCGGCCTTGATACCCGCGGCGTGCGCCTCCATCTCCCGCCGGCGGCGGTCGTCGAAGGAGTCCGGGAACTTCTCGAACTCGTCGAGCTCGGCGATGATCGCGTTCTGCGCGCACGCGTAGGCGTACGCCCGGGCGACGCGCGGCATGAGACGGCGCTGGTGCTCGCGGTACTCCAGCAGCGGGATGCCCTTGCCGGTCTCCGGGTGGTCGAACTGGCGGCGGACCAGCCCGTAGCGCACCGCCAGCGCGAGCGCCGTGCGCGCCGCCGCGCCCGCCGCCGCGCCCACCGACACCCGGCCGCGGATCAGGGTGCCGAGCATGGTGAAGAACCGGGCGCCGTCGGATTCGATCGACGACGAGTACTGCCCCTTCTCGTCGACCGCACCGAACCGGTCGAGCAGCGCTTCCCGCGGCACCCGGACGTTGTCGAACCGGATCCGACCGTTGTCCACGCCCAGCAGCCCGCCCTTGTGGCCGTGGTCCGTGGTCGTGATGCCCGGCAGGTCGTTGCCGTCCTCGTCACGGATCGGCACGAGCAGGCAGTGCACGCCGTGGTTGTCCGGCTCCCCGTCCTTGTTGGGCGTGATGAGCTGGGCGAACACCGCGGCCAGCCGGCCGTCGCGGGCCGCGTTGCCGATGTAGGCCTTCTCGGCGCTCGGGGTGGGGGTGTGGACGACGAACTCGCCGGTCTCCGGATCGAAGGTCGCCGTGGTCTCGAGGTTCTGCACGTCCGAGCCCTGGCCGAGCTCGGTCATGGCGAAGCAGCCGAGCAGGTCCAGCGAGATCGCGTCCGGCAGGTACTTCTTCCGCGTCTCGGCGTTACCGAGGTTGGAGATCGCACCACCGAACAGGCCCCACTGCACGCCCGCCTTGACCATGAGGGACAGGTCGCCGTGGCCGAGCATCTCGAACGCCGTGAGCACGCCGCCCGCGTCGCCCGCGCCCCCGTCCTCCTTGCGGAAGCCCAGCTTGGGGATACCCGTCTCCGCGAGGCGGGAGAGCTGGCCGAGCACGTGCTCCCGGTGCTCCTCCATCGACAGCCCGATCGGGGAGAGCACCTCCGGGGTCATCGCCTCGCGCGTCGCGCGGCGTGTGTCGGCCCAGTGGCCGTCGAGGACCTTCTGCAGGGCCGCGGCGAGCGCGGTGTCGCCCGGACCGGCGGGGCCGGTGACCCGGCCGAAGGCGGGGCGGGCGGGCGGTGGGGTGGTGGGGGTCCCGGGGGCGGACCCGTCGGCGGACTTCTGGACGTCGGTCTCGGAGGTCATGCCCCGACTCTACGGAGACGCGCGCGGGGCGGACACCGAAAAGGGCCCCTCCGCGCGTGGCGGAAGGGCCCTCTCGATGGTCGGGGTGGCGGGATTTGAACCCACGGCCTCTTCGTCCCGAACGAAGCGCGCTACCAAGCTGCGCCACACCCCGTGGTGCAACGAGAGACACTCTAGCGCCCGCCCGGCCGATACGCGAAACCGGGTGACGGCCACCCTGGCTCAGGCGAACTGCGGCTCCCGGATCTGCACGGGCTCCACCGGCGTCTCCGCCTCGCCGCCGCCGGGGCCGCCGACCAGCGTGAGCAGTGCGGCCTCGGGCCGGCAGAACGTGCGGATCGGCACGTACGGCGACGTGCCGAGCCCGGCCGAGACGTGCAGCACGAGGTTCCGGCCCCACGCGGAGACGCCCCGGGCCCGCGAGCGGTCGATCCCGCAATTGGTGACGATCGCGCCCGTGGGCAGGCGGAGCTGCCCGCCGTGCGTGTGGCCGGCCAGGGCGAGGTCGTAGCCGTCGTCGTCGAACCGGTCCAACACCCGCGGCTCCGGCGCGTGGGTCAGGCCGATCCGCAGGTCGAAGGCGGGGCCGGCGGGGCCGGCGATCTCGTCGTACCGGTCGCGCCCGATGTGCGGGTCGTCGACCCCGGCCACCAGCACCGAGCGGCCGTCCACGGCGATCTCGGCGCGCCGGTGCGTGACGTCCACCCAGCCGCGCTCGGTGAACGCCGCGCGCAGGTCCCGCCACGGCAGCGGGATCTCCGAGTGCGTCTTCTCCCCGATTCCGAGGTAGGGCAGCGGGTTCTTGGGCACGGGCGCGTAGTAGTCGTTGGAGCCGAAGACGAACGCGCCCGGCACGTCGAGCAGCGGGCCGAGCGTCTGCACCACGGTGGGCACTGCGCGGTCGCTGGACAGGTTGTCGCCGGTGTTGACGACGAGGTCCGGCGACAACTCGGCCAGCGCGGACACGAACCGCTGCTTGCGCTTCTGCCCGGGCAGCATGTGCAGGTCGGACAGGTGCAGGATCGTCAGCGGCTCGGAGCCGGGCGCCAGCAGCGGCAGCGTGTAGCGGCGCAGGGCGAAGGCGTTGCGCTCCCATGCGCCCGCGTAGGCGGTGCCGGCCGCGGCCGCCCCGGCGAGGACGGCGGCCGCGCGGGCGGCGACGACAGAGGAACGGTTCCGGCGGTAGGGGCGATGCATCCGGCCAGCCTACCGACGCGGGCGCGGGCCCACCGGGCTGCGGGCGGGCGGGGTCACGCGGCTCGGGGCGGTGGGCTCAGGGCGGCGGGGCGATGGTGATGGGGGCCAGGCCCGGGACGTTGAGGACGACGGGGTCGTCGCCGATCGCCGCCGGCGGTCCCGAGTCGCCCTGGCCGCCGCTCGCGCCCGCTCCGCCGGACGCGCGGGAGCCGTCGGAGACGCGGATCGTCACCGTGCCGCCGGGGACGCCGGTGCCGCCGTCGAGCCCGATCACCGTGCCGTACGGGCGGCCGGTGCCGGAGACGAACTGCGAGTTGACCTGGAACCCGGCTGCGGTGAGCACCGAGGTGGCCGCGGACTGGCTCATGCCCTCGACGTCCGGCAGGCCGCCCGAGCTCTTACCGCGCTGGTAGGCCGGGTCCGGGTCGGGGAGGGCGACCGGGCCGTAGATCGTCGAGATGGGGCTCATCGCCGAGTACCAGGTGCGGGCCGGCTCCATACCGCCGAAGAGGTCGCCGTACGAGCACTGGCGCAGCGGGGCCGAGCACAGCTCGGTGGTGGTGGTGCCGTCGTTGTAGGCGTACACGGCGGCGGCGTACTGGTTGGTGAACCCGAGGAACGCCGACGAGCGGTGGGCCTCGGTGGTGCCGGTCTTGCCCGAGCTGGGCAGGCTCCAGCCCGCCGCGCCCGCGGCGTTGGCCGCGGTGCCGGCGCCCACGCCGTCCTTGGACATGGCCACGGCGAGCGTGTCGGCCAGGCCCTGCTCGACCACCTGCTCGCACTCCGGCTCCGCGAGCTCGACGGGCTTGCCGTTGCGGTCGGTGATGGACTCGATGGGGCTCGGCGGGCACCACACGCCGCCCGAGGCGATGGTGGCGCCCACGTTGGAGAGCTCGAGCGGGTTGACGGCATTGGGGCCCAGGGTGAACGAGCCGAGGTTGTTCTTCTTGACGAACCCGGCGATCGACTCGCCGCCCGGGCCCGACCCCTTCTGGTCGTAGGTCCGCAACCCCAGGCGCACCGCCATGTCCACGGTGGGGGAGACGCCGACGTCCTTGATGAGGTTGACGAACGTGGTGTTGGGGGACTGGGCGAGCGCGTCCGACACGGACAGCGAGCCCGGGTAGGCGCCGGCGTTCTCCACGCAGTACTGGCCGGGCGGGCAGCCGGCGGCGCCGCCGGCGCCGAGGCCCGACACCTGGACGCGGCTCGGCACCGAGAGAGTGGCGTTGGTTCCCATGCCCTGCTCCATGGCGGCGGCCACGGTGAAGATCTTGAACACCGAGCCCGCGCCGTCGCCGACGAGGGAGAACGGCTGCGGCTGCACGGTCTCCATGGCGGACTGGTCCAGGCCGTACTGGCGGCTCGAGGCCACCGCCACGACCTTGTGGGACTCCTTGCCGGGGCGCACGACGCTCATCACCTCGGCCACGCCCTGGCCCTTGGGGTTGCCGAACGTGTCCAGCGACCGCTGGACCGAGGCCTGGACGCGCTCGTCGAGGGTGGTACGGATGGTGTACCCGCCCTGCTCGACCATCTCCCGGCTCAGGCCGTTCTGGTTGAGGTAGTCCAGCACGTAGTCGCAGAAGAAGCCGGCTCCGCCGGCCGTGATGCAGCCGCGGGGCAGCGACTTGGGCCGGTCGAGGACGCCGAGCGGCTCGGCCTTGTACGCCGCGCCGTCGGCCGCCGGGATGGCGCCGGTCTCCACCATCGTGTCGATGACCGTGTTGCGGCGGTCCGTGGTGGCCTCGGGGTTGGTGTACGGGTTGAACCCGCTGGTGGACTGGACCATGCCGGCGAGCATCGCCGACTGCGGGACGGTGAGGTCCTTGGCGTCGACCCCGAAGTAGGTCTGGGCGGCGGTCTGGATGCCGAAGGCGCCGTTGCCGAAGGAGACCAGGTTGAGGTACTTGGTGAGGATCTCCTCCTTGCTCAGCTCCTTGTCCAGGGTGAGCGCCATCCGGATCTCTTTGATCTTGCGGGCGGGGGTGGTCTCGACGGCGGCGCGCCGTTCGGCGTCGTTCTCCGCGGAGACGAGGAACTGGAAGTTCTTGACCAGCTGCTGGTCGATGGTGGAGGCGCCCTGCTGGACGTCGCCGGCCGTGGCGTTGGTGAGGAACGCGCGGACGGTACCGCGCCAGTCCACGCCCTGGTGGTCGGCGAAGCGGCGGTCCTCGATCGCGATGATCGCCAGCTTCATGTTCTGCGAGATCTCCTCGCTGGGGACGAGAACCCGCTGCTGGTCGTACAGCCACGCGATCGGCTCCCCCGCGGAGTCGGTGACCGTGGAGATCGACGGCAGGTCGCCCTTGATGAGGTCGGCCGACGTCCCGGCGAGGGAATCCGCCATCTTGTTGGAGGCGAGGCCTGCTGCTCCGGCGAGGGGGAACACGGCGCCGGCCGCGACCACCCCCGCCGCGACGCAGGCCGCGGCGAGTTTTCCCAGGGAATTGAAGGCCGACACGCGCCCAGGGTACGTGAACACCCCCGTTCGGACACCCTCGGCGGGCCGTGTCGGTGAGCTGACTCTTTACTTCTGTTGTGTGACTGCGGTAACAATATGGGGGAACGCGGGACGGCCGGGACGAGTTCCGGTCCATCGCGGCAAGTTGGTGGACCCGCCGAGCCGGGCGGGTTCAGAAGGCCGGAGGCGCGCTGGGGTTCCCGGGGTGTCTCCACACAGACAGGGGTACTTCGATGACGGCCACCCTTCCCGGAACCTCGCGTTCTGCCTACCCCCGGGTCCGCCCCGGGACCAGCAACCCCCTCGGCTCCGAGGAGACGATCCTCGGGGAGGGTCGTCAGGAATGGGTCGCCCAGGCCCGCTGCCGCGACATCGACCCGGACGAGCTCTTCGTCCGCGGCGCCGCCCAGCGTAAGGCCGCCTCGATCTGCCGGCACTGCCCCGTCCTGCTCCAGTGCCGCGCCGACGCGCTCGACAACCGCGTGGAGTTCGGCGTGTGGGGCGGCATGACCGAGCGTCAGCGCCGCGCCCTGCTCAAGCAGCACCCCGAGGTCCGGTCCTGGGCGGACTTCTTCGCCCAGCAGATCCAGCGCCACTCCGACACGAACTGAGGAACCCCGGCTCACACCCGCGGGTCTACGGCGTCAGCCGCAGAGTTGATCGCCCACCGACCGCAGCGCCTCGAGATTGGAGATCTCGAAGGGCAGCGACGGCACGCCGACGATCGCGACGTCCGGGTGGGTGCTGGTGAACGACTCCAGCAGCCGCACCTCCCGCGTCGCTGTCCGCGCCCGGTCGGCGTGGATCCGCAGCACCGCCTCCGCCTCCGGGTTGCTGTCCGCGAGCCGGTCCGCCGCCGCACACGCCTGCTCGGCCGTGAGGTCCGTGAGCCGCGGGTGGGTGCGGTTGACCACGACCCCGGCCAGCGGCATCTTCTCCTCCGAGAGTCGCTCGGCGAAGAACGCGGCCTCCCGCAGCGCGGGCCGCTCCGCCGACGAGACCACGAGGAACTCCGTGCCCTTGCGGCGCAGGATCGCCTGCGTCCGCGCCGCGCGCGTGGTGAACCCGCCGAACGTCGTGTCCAGCGCTACCACGACCTCGGAGGCGTCCTTGAGCATGCTCGAGCCCACCACCGTTGACACGCCGCGCAGCGCGGTACTCATGGCGCCGGTGACGAGCCGGCCCACGCCGCGGCCCGGCGCCGAGAGCAGCCGCATGAGGCGGCTGTCGAGAAACGACCCGAGGCGCCGGGGCGCGTCGAGGAAGTCCAGGGCGTTGCGGGAGGGGGGAGTGTCGACGACGACGAGGTCCCACGTCGAGTCGTCGAGCAACTGCCCGAGTTTCTCCATGGCCATGTACTCCTGCGTGCCGGCGAAGGAGGTGACCATGGTCTGGTAGAAGCGGTTGTCCAGGATCGACTTCGCCTTCTCGGGCGTGGTGTTGGCGGTGACCAGCTCGTCGAAGGTTCGACGCATGTCGAGCATCATCGCGTGCAGCGAGCCGCCCGCCTCGGCCACCTCGGGCTCGAGCTCGACGGGGGACGGCTCGTTGGACAGGTCGTCCACGCCCATCGCCTGGGCGAGGCGCCGCGCGGGGTCGATCGTGAGGACCACGGTGTGCCGGCCCAGTTCCGCTGCGCGTAGCGCCACGGCCGCGGCGGTGGTGGTCTTACCCACGCCGCCGGCGCCGGTGCAGACCACCACCCGGGTCGCGGGGTCGGAGAGCAGTCCGGCGATGTCGAGGCGTCGTGTCATGTCAGCGCACTCCCTGGTCGACGAGGGCGGAGGCGAGGTCGTAGAGATCGGCGACCTCGACGCCGTGGGGCAGGGCCGGCAGGACCACGGTCGAGCAGCCGGCCGAGGTGAGGCGCTCGCCGGCCTCGAGCTGGCCGGTGGCCACGCGGGCGTGTTCGATGGCCTGGACGAGCAGACCCTGCAGGCCCTCCTCGTCGAGCTTCAGGCCGGCCTCGGTGAGCCCGTCCAGGACGGCCTCGGCGTCGATCTGCTCGTCGGCGATGCGCGCGAGCCCGTCGTCGTCCAGGTGTCGTGGCTCGGCGCGGTTGACCACCACCTCGCCCACCCGGATGCCGTGCCCGGCGAGCTCCTCGACCGCCTCGATCGTCTCCTGCACGGGCAGCGACTCGAGCAGCGTGACCAGGTGCACCACCGTCCGCGGCGAGTGGACGAGCTCGGATACGGCTTCGGCCTGCCGACGGATCGGCCCGCCCGCCGCGAGGTCGGCCATCGCGGTGGTCACGTCGAGGAACTTGCCGATGCGGCCCGTGGGCGGGGCGTCCACCACCACAGCGTCGTACGAGACCTCCTTCTTGGTGTGCTCGCGCGTCACCACCTCGTAGATCTTGCCGGTGAGCAACACGTCCTTGAGGCCGGGCGCGATGGTGGTGGCGAACTCGATCGCCCCCACCGTGCGCATGGCCTTGCCCACCATCCCCAGGTGGTAGAAGGTGTCGAGGTACTCGAGCATCGCGGCCTCGATGTCGATCGCCAGCGCGTACACGCGTCCGCCGCCCTCGACCTTGGCCACCAGCTCCTCGCGGTAGGGCAGCGCCTCGCGGTCGAAGGCGCGGGCGATGCCCTGGCGCTCCTCGACCTCCACCAGCAGCACCCGCTGCCCGCGGGAGGCCAGCGCTAGCGCCAGCGACGTGGCGACGGTGGTCTTGCCGGTTCCCCCCTTCCCGGACACGTAGTGGAGCTCGGCGCGTGCCGAGTTCTCGGACCACCCGGTGGAGAGCGCGTCGGCGATGGTCGCCTGGGTCGGCGGCGCCGCGGACTGGGACGTGGAGGGCATGGGTTCCACCCTAGGCGGCGGAGGCCCTCCTCGCGGGGAGGTGCGCCATTCCCTAGAGTGGGGCGCATGAGCGAGACCGACGCCACAGCCGCGAGCCCGGCCCGGTGGGAGTACGCCACCGTCCCGCTGCTCACCCACGCCACCAAGCAGATCCTCGACCAGTGGGGCGGTGACGGCTGGGAGCTCGTCTCCGTGCTGCCGGGCCCCACGGGTGAGCAGCACGTCGCCTACATGAAGCGTCGGCTCTGATGCCGGACTCCGACACCCCCGGCTACTGGACCCGCAAGCTCGAGCAGCTCGGGATCGAGCTCCCGACCGTCGTGCCACCGGTGGCCAACTACGTGCCGGCCGTGCGCTCCGGCGCCTACATCTTCACCTCCGGCCAACTCCCGATGGTCGACGGCGCGCTCGCCGCGACCGGCAAGGTCGGCGCCGAGGTGTCCCCCGAGGACGCCGTTGAGCTCGCCCGCCGCTGCGCCCTCAACGCGCTCGCCGCGGTTGACGGCCTCGTGGGCATCGACTCGGTGGTGCGGATCGTCAAGGTCGTGGGCTTTGTGGCCTCCGCGCCCGGATTCGGCGGCCAGCCGGCCGTCGTCAACGGCGCCTCCGACGTGCTCGGCGAGATCTTCGGCGACTCCGGTGTGCACGCCCGCTCCGCTGTTGGCGTCTCCGAACTGCCTCTGGACGCGCCGGTCGAGGTCGAGATGGTCGTCGAGGTCGAGGCCTGACCGACATGAGCTCCGGCCTCTCCCCGATCCGGTTCCCGGCGTACGAGACGCTGCGACCGGTCACGGATCTGGCCGGGGTGATCCTCTGCGACAACCCCTCGGAGATGACGTTCGAGGGCACCAACACGGTCGTCCTACGTGCCCCGGGCTCGCCCACCTCCGTCGTGGTGGACCCCGGACCGGACGACCGCGGGCACGCCGAGCGGGTGGCCGCCCTTGCCGGGGCGGTCGAACTCGTCGTCGTCACCCACCGCCACGCCGACCACACCGACGGCATCGACCAGCTGCGCGACGCCCTCGCCGCGCAGGGGGAGAGAGTGGGCGCGGGCGCGGGAGGTGCCGTGCCCGTCCGCGCGGTGCAGGAGAGGTTCTGCCGGGACGCCGCGCCGCTCGACGACGACGAGGTGGTGCACGCCGCCGGACTGGACCTCACCGTGCTCGCGACGCCCGGACACACCGCCGACTCGGTGTGCGTCGAGGTCCGGCGGGCCGGCGCCGGGTTCACCGCCCCCGCCGACTGCGTGGTGCTGGGCGACACGATCCTCGGCCGCGACTCGACCGTGCTCGACTCGACCGACGGCGACCTCGGCGACTACCTGTCGAGCCTCGACACCCTGGCCGCGCGAGCCGACGGCGTGACGGGCATCCCCGGCCACGGGCCCGACGTGGAGAACACCGCCCGCGCCGCCCAGGTCCTGGCACGGCACCGGCGCGACCGGCTCGAGCAGATCGTGGCCGCGCGCGCCGAACTCGGTGCCGACGCCTCCGCCGCGGCGATCACGCAGCACATCTACCGCGACGTCTCGCCGTTCCTGCTCACCGTGGCCGAGCAGTCCACGCTCGTGGCGCTGCGCTACCTCGACCGCCTGGACCGCGACGGCGCCTGAGCGCTGCGGCTGGGCCTGCTGCCGACGGCGGGTGCCCCGCGGTGAGGCGCTCCCCAGCCCTGCCGAAATCGGCGAGTCGATCGCGGGATCGGCGACCCCCACATGGGGTGCCGATTCATCGGCGGAGTCGCCGATTTCGGGAGGAGCGGGCGCGGGGCGGGGTCAGCGGGCGCGGCGGGCCAGGCGCTCGGTGTCCGAGATGATGACCGACTTGCCCTCGAGGCGCAGCCAGCCGCGGTGCGCGAACTCGGCGAGGGCCTTGTTGACCGTCTCGCGGGAGGCGCCGACGAGCTGGGCGATCTCCTCCTGCGTGAGGTCGTGGGTCACGCGGATGTTGGCGCCCTCCTGCGTGCCGAAGCGCTGGGCCAGCTGCAGCAGGGCCTTGGCGACGCGGCCGGGAACGTCGGTAAAGATGAGGTCGGCGAGGTTGTTGTTGGTGCGCCGCAGGCGGCGCGCCAGGACGCGCAGGAGCTGGTCCGAGATATCGGGGCGCTCGGCGATCCACCGCTTGAGGGCGGTGCGGTCCATGGACTGGACGGCGACGTCGGTGACGCACACGGCCGACGAGGTGCGCGGGCCGGGGTCGAAGATGGACAGCTCGCCGAACATGTCCGACGGGCCGAGGATCGAGAGCAGGTTCTCGCGGCCGTCGGGTGCCTTGCGGGAGAGCTTCACCTTCCCGGAGGTGACGATGTACAGGCTGTCGCCCTGCTCGCCCTCGCGGATGATCACGTCGCCCTTGGAGTACTCCTCCGGGGTGAGATCGGCACGCAACGCCGTGACGGCTGACGGCTCGACACCCTGGAAGATGCCGGCGCGGGTGAGAACGTCCTCGGCGGACTGGTCCGTGCGGCGATCGATCGTCACTGTGGGTGACCTTCCGTTTCGGGCGCCGGCCCGACTGGGCCGCGCCAAGGCGTGCGTGTGGCGAATGCCACTGTAGTCGGTGAAGCCCTCACGGGCGCGGCAACGCGCGGGTGACCCGCGGTCGATTCCGCTGTGGCGGCAGCGGAGAGGGGTTCGGGCTCAGGCCCGGCCGGGGCCCGCCTCGGCGTCGGACGGGTCGGGCTCGGAGAGGATCGCGGTCTCGAAACGGTCCATGAGCAGCGCGAAACCGGCGATGAGAACCGGGACGAGGACGACGAGGATTCCCTGCATGCCCCCAAGTAAACACGGTCCCGGGGGGAGGGCGCGGGATCGACCCGCCGGTGCCTTACCCACATCCGGGGTCACTCGGGCCGTACTCTGGACGACATGCCCGACCCCGCTACCGTTCCCGCCCGGCGGCGCCGGCGTCCGGGGGCAGCCGCGAGGGGGGTCGAGACCGACCTCGGGCGGACCCGGCGCGCCAGGCGCATGATGCGCGATCTCGAACGCGCCTTTCCGCACGTCTACTGCGAACTCGACTTCACCACCCCCCTCGAGTTGAGCGTGGCCACGATCCTGTCCGCCCAGTGCACGGACAAGCGGGTCAACGAGGTCACCCCCGCCCTGTTCGCCCGCTACCGCACGGCGGCGGACTACGCGGCTGCGGACCCCGAGGAGCTCGAGGCACTCATCCGCCCGACCGGCTTCTACCGCAACAAGGCGCGCAGCATCCAGGGGCTCGGCGCGGCGCTGGTGGAGCGGCACGGCGGCGAGGTCCCTGGACGGCTCGAGGACCTCGTGAAGCTCCCCGGCTTCGGCCGAAAGACGGCCAACGTCGTGCTGGGCAACGCGTTCGATGTCCCGGGCCTGACCGTCGACACCCACTTCATCCGGCTCGTGAACCGCTGGCGTTGGACGGCGGAGCCACTCACCGACGCCGTACGGATCGAGCGCGCGGTGGCGCGCCTGCTGCCCCGCCCGACCTGGACCGACGCGAGTCACCGGATCATCTTCCACGGCCGCCGCGTGTGCCACGCCCGAACCGCCGCGTGCGGTGCGTGCGTCCTGGTCGACGACTGCCCGTCCGCCGGCGAGGCCGGCCCGCTCGACCCCGTGGCCGCCGCCCGGCTCGTGGCCGGGCCCGAACGCGACCACCTGCTGGACCTCGTCGGCCTGGGCGAGGCGTCGTGAGTACGTCGGCGCGTTGGACGGCCGTGGCCCTGGTGGCGCTGGTCGGCGTCGTCGTCGCGCTCCTCACCACCCTGGGTGGCGGCGGGGGTGGACAGGGCGCCGCACCCGCGCCGACCCCCTCCGCGCCGCCGGTGGGCACCCCGCCCACCGACGAGCCGCACACGACCCTCGAGCCCGAGGCGCGCGAGGCCTCCGGGCTCCCCGAGTGCCGCGACCGGGCCGCCGCCGCGACGACCGACGGCCCCGTGGCCGGGTTCCTGGTGCGGTGCATGGACGACGGCACCACCACCATGCTCGGCAAGATCCAGGCCGGGAAGCCGATGCTCGTCAACCTGTGGGCCTATTGGTGTGAGCCGTGCCGCCGCGAGCTGCCCGCCCTCCAGGCCGCGCAGGCCACGCTCGGCAACAGCGTCCGCGTGGTGATCAGCCACACCGACCCGTCCGAGACCAAGGGACTGGACACGTTGGCCGCGCTCGGGATCGACGAGCTCATCTCCGTGTCCGACCAGGACGAGGAGCTGCCCACGCTGCTCGGCGCGCCGCCGGTCCTGCCGCTCACCGTGCTGGTCCGCGAGGACGGCAGCGTGGCGCGGGTGCTCATCGAGCCGATGGACACCGAGCAGGAGATCCTCGACGCCGTGTCCGAGCACCTGGGGGTGACGGCGTGACCCACGCTCCGCGGCCCGGCGACGTGATCGGCGTGCCCCACCCCGGCTGGATGGACCCGCTCATGGCGGCGTGCACCGACGGCAGCTTCGACGGCCTGCTGCCCCGCCGGCGCCCGCCCGAGGACCGCGGGCCCAACGAGATGGGCCGCCCGCACCGCGACGCGGCGGTGCTCGTGTTGTTCTCCGGCTCGTCCTCCGACCCCGGCCCGCGGCCGCCGGAGGACGCGCGGGTCCTGCTCACCCACCGTGCCCCGACCCTGCGCAACCACTCCGGCCAGGTGTCCTTCCCCGGCGGCGGCGTGGACCCCGAGGACAGCGGGCCCGTCGAGGCGGCGCTGCGGGAGGCCTGGGAGGAGACCGGGCTCGAGCGCGACGGCGTGGACGTGCTCGCGGTGCTGCCCGAGCTGTACATCCCCGTGTCCAACTTCTCGGTGGCGCCGGTGCTGGGCTACTGGCGCGAGCCCATGGAGGTGGACGTGGTGGACCCGGCGGAGACGTCCCGGGTGATGACGGTGCCGGTGAGCCAGCTCCTCGACCCGGCCAACCGCTTCCTGCTCCGCCACACCACCGGTTGGACCGGCCCGGCGTTCCACCTCGACGACCTGGTCCTGTGGGGATTCACCGCCGGCATCCTCGCCGCGATGTTCCACTCCGCCGGCTGGGACCTGGACTGGGACACCGACGACGTCCGCGACCTCGAGACCACGTTGGCCGCCTCCGCCAACGGGGAGCGGTACCGCATGTCCGCCGAGGAGGCGCGCCGCGAGGCGGACCACGCCGACGCGATCGCCGACCGCACCGTTGCCGGGGTCCCCGGCGTGCGCTCGGGTCACCGCGACGAGGAGCCGCTGGACCTGCCGGCGGACGACCCGAGGCGGGGATACCGGTGACGGGCTCGCAGTGGCTGGACCTCGCACTGTTCGCGTTGGCCGCTGCGGCCGCCATCTCCGGGTGGGTCAACGGCGCGGCGGCGTCGGGTTTCGCGCTGCTCGGCGTGGGCATCGGCGCCACCTCGGGCCTGCTCGTGGCGCCGCACCTCGTCCGCGAGATCGACGCCCCGGTGGGCCGGCTCATGGCGGGCCTGGCGGTGGTGGCGATGATGGTGGCGATCGGCCAGATCGCCGGCGTCACCATCGGGCGCGCCGCCCGCCGCTACCTCAACGGCACGGGTGCCCGGCTCGTCGACAGCACCCTCGGCGCCGGGTTCCAGGCCGCGGCCGTGCTGCTCGTGGCGTGGCTCGTGGCCATCCCGGTGGCGGCCCAGGAGGGGCCGGGGCTGGGCAAGACGGTGCGCGGGTCCACTGTGCTGGCCAAGATCGACGAGGTGGCGCCCGATCAGCTGCACAAGATCCCGGCGGCGTTCACCTCGGTGCTCGGCACCACCGGCTTCCCCGACATCCTGGGGCCCTTCGGCACGACCCCCATGCAGGAGGTGCCGCCGCCGGACCCGGTGCTCGCCGGGTCGGAGGTGGTCAACGCGGTACGTCCGTCGGTGCTCAAGATCCTCGGCCGCGCAGAGTCGTGCAGCCGCGCCCTCGAGGGGTCCGGCTTCGTGGCGGCCCCCGGACTCGTCATGACCAACGCCCACGTGGTGGCCGGCACGGACTCGGTCAGGGTGGAGACCGTGGACGGCGAGCTCGACGCCCAGGTGGTGGTCTACGACTCGGGTGTGGACATCGCGGTGCTGCGGGTCCCGGGCCTGCAGGCTGCGCCGCTGCCCTTCGCCCCCGAGCGGGCCCGGACCGGCGACGACGCGATCGTCGTGGGCTTTCCGGGCAACGGCCCCTACCGGCCCGACGCGGCGCGTATCCGCGAGAGGGTGACCCTGCGCGGCCCCGACATCTACCGCGAGCAGACCGTCGAGCGCGAGGTCTACATCCTGCGCGGCACCGTCCGCGAGGGGAACTCCGGCGGCCCGCTGCTCACCCCGGCCGGGCAGGTCGTGGGCGTGGTGTTCGGCGCCGCCATGGACACCGCGGACACCGGCTACGCGCTCACCGTGGAGCAGGTGCTGCCCCAGCTCGAGGCGGCCGTGGACGCCGACGGTGCGGTCTCCACCGGCAGTTGCGTCGGCGCGCGGTAACGGCCGGCACCGCGCCTCGTCGCTCGGAGCCTGCGGGGCCGGGGCGTCAGACCCGGCGGGCGAAGTCCACGACGAGCCGCGACGTCGCCGGCGGGGCCTCCATCGCCGGGTAGTGCCCCGCGCCGGCCACCAGCGCCGTGTCGAAGTGGCGCGACCAGGGCCGCGAGGCCGCGAGGGTGGCAGGCAGGATGAACCGGTCCTCGGCGCCGCTGATCCCCAGCACCGGCTGCTCGAGGACGCGCGCGACGGTGCGGCGGAAGTCGCGGCCGTCGGGGCGGAACTGGCTGCGGACCATCCAGCGCCGGCTCTCCAGCGACAGGTGCGCCACCTTGGGGATGAGCATGGCGCGCCGCAGAAGGTCCGCGGTCTCGCGGAAGTCGTCGGTGTGCGGCCAGATGGGGCCGGAGCGGGCGCGGAGCATCTCCTCGACCGCCGCCGCCCCGTCGGCCCGGAGCCGGCGCTCCGGTAGCCGCGGGGTCTGGTCGGCGAGCAGCCGCGGCACGAAGGCGCGGCGCTGCGCCGGGTCGCGCAGGGCGGCACGGCGGGCGGCGAGGGGGTGGGGAGAGCCGACGACGACGAGGCCGCGCACCGCCCGGGGCCGGCGATACGCCGCCGTCCACGCCACGAAGCCGCCCTCGCCCTGGCCCACGATCACCGCGTCGGCGTGGCCGAGCGCGCGGATGAGGTTGGTGACGTCCGACGCGAGCGTCCACGCGTCGTAGCCGCGGGGCGGCTTGTCCGAGTCGCCGTGCCCGCGCAGGTCCACGGACACGGCGTGGAACCCCGCCTCGGCGAGCGCCACCATGGGCGCCCGCATGGTCCACCAGATGCCGCCCAGGCCGTGGATCAGCAGGACCAGCGGCGGGAGCGCACCGGGTGGGGCGTCGGCGGGGAGCGCCTCGGCCACGTGGAGGCGGATGCCGTTGGCCGAGACGTCACGGTGCCGCCACGGACCGTCGACCCGGACGATCGACGGGTCGGGCGGCCGGCGGGCCGGAGACCTCAGTTGCGCACCGACGGGGTGGGCGTCTCCGTGGTGCGGACCGTCCCGGCCCTGGGCGCGTTGCCGGTGGGCATGGCCAGCTTGAGATCCTGCACCGAGTCGATCGTGCGCTGCGGCTTACGGATCTTCTTGACCTTGAGGTAGCCGAGCAGACCGAAGACCGCGGCCAGAAGGACCAGGACCACGAAGACGATGAGGAAGCCCATCCAGTCCCACGTCTTGGTGCCGAACCACATCGAGATCAGCTTGGCCCACATGAAGACGAACGGGAAGAAGGACATCACCAGGAACAGCAGCGCGGCCACGAAGAAACCGGAGCCGGTCGCGGCCTTCTTGACCTGATCGGTGACCTCGGTCTTGGCCAACTCGATCTCCGCGCGCAGGAGCGTGGAGACCTGGGTGGAGGCGTTCTTGACCAGGGTGCCGATGCTCGCGTCACCGCGGCCGATGGAGTCGGCGTCGTGGAGGGGGATCGAGGCCTCGGACGGCGTGTGGGTTCCCTGGGCGTGGCTCACGATTGCTCCTTGTGTCGTCAGGTGGCGGGTGCACCGGGGTCCATCGTGCCACGGCGGGGCGCGCTCGCAAGCGCTGCGTGCCGCGCGCCCCGCCGTGGCCGACGTCCGGGGACGTCAGCCCCTCGTGCCCTTGGACTTGATCTGGTCCATGATCGTGGGGTCGGCGAGCGTCGAGGTGTCGCCGTTCTCCTTGCCCTCGGCCATGTCCTTGAGCAAACGCCGCATGATCTTGCCCGAGCGGGTCTTGGGCAGCTCGGGGACGATCGTGATGTCCCGCGGCTTGGCGATGGGCGAGATCTCCCGGGACACCTCGGCACGCATCTCGTCGATGAGCCTGAGGTTCTCGTCGTCATCCCCTCCCTTGCCCTCGCGGAGGATCACGTAGGCGACGATCGCCTGGCCGGTGGTGTCGTCGGCGGCGCCCACGACCGCGGCCTCGGCGACCGCGGGGTGGCCGACGAGGGCCGACTCGACCTCCGAGGTGGAGATGCGGTGGCCGGAGACGTTCATGACGTCGTCGACGCGGCCCAGCACCCACAGCGCGCCGTCGGAGTCCCACTTGGCGCCGTCGCCGGCGAAGTAGTAGCCCTCCTCGGCGAAACGCGACCAGTAGGTGTCGCGGTAGCGTTCCATGTCGCCCCAGATGCCGCGGAGCATCGCCGGCCACGGCTCGGTGATGACGAGGAAACCCTGCTCCTCGCGGGGGAGCTCGGCGGCGTCGCCGTCGACGATCGCCACCTCGATGCCCGGCAGCGGCCGCATCGCCGACCCCGGCTTGCACTCGGTGACGCCGGGCAGTGGCGAGATCATGATGGCACCCGTCTCCGTCTGCCACCACGTGTCGACGATCGGCACGTCGCCGCCGCCGATGTTGTCGCGGTACCAGCGCCACGCCTCGGGGTTGATGGGCTCGCCGACCGAGCCGAGGAGGCGGATCGACGACAGGTCGTGGGCGGCCGGGATCTCCGTGCCCCACTTCATGAACGTGCGGATGAGTGTGGGCGCCGCGTAGTAGATGGAGACGCCGTACTTCTCGATGATCTCGAAGTGCCGGTGCTCGTTCGGCGAGTTGGGTGTGCCCTCGTAGACGATGCACGTGGCTCCGTTGGAGAGGGGGCCGTAGACGCCGTAGGTGTGGCCGGTGACCCAGCCGACGTCCGCCGTGCACCAGTAGACGTCCTCGCCCACCTTGTGGTCGAAGACGACGTGGTGCGTGTACGAGGCCTGCGTGAGGTAGCCACCCGAGGTGTGGACGATGCCCTTGGGTTTGCCGGTCGTGCCGGAGGTGTAGAGCAGGAACAGCGGGTGCTCGGAGTCGAAGGCCTCGGGGGTGTGCTCGGTGGGCTGCTGGGGGACGACCTCGTCCCACCACACGTCGCGGCCCTCGGTCCAGTCCACGTCGATGCCGGTGCGGCGCACCACGAGGACCGTCTGGACCGACTCGGCGTGCCCGTCCACGTCGTCGGGGGCGTCGGAGAGCGCCTCGTCCACGGCGGCCTTGAGCGGCGCCGGCTTGCCGCGGCGGAACTGCCCGTCGGCGGTGATGACGACCTTGGCCTCCGCGTCGTCCACGCGCGAGCGCAGCGCGGCGGAGGAGAAGCCGCCGAAGACCACCGAGTGCGTCAGGCCGAGGCGGGCGCACGCCAGCATCGCCACGTACGTCTCGGGCAGCAGCGGCATGTAGATGGCCACGCGGTCACCGGCCTGCAGGCCCAGCGAGGACAGGTAGTTGGCCGCCCGGCTCACCTCGTCCTTCAGTTCGGCGTAGGTGATGTCGCGCGCGTCGTCGGTCGGCTCGCCGATCCAGTGGATGGCCACCCGGTCGCCGTTGCCGGCCTCGACGTGGCGGTCCACGCAGTTGTGCGCCACGTTGAGCCGGCCGTCGACGAACCACTTCGCGACGGGGGCGTCGGACCAGTCCAGGACCTCGGACCAGTCCCGGGCCCAGTCGAGGCGCCGGGCCTGCTCGTCCCAGAACGCCAGGCGGTCCGCCGCGGCGTGGTCGTAGAGGTCCGCCTGCGCGTTGGCCTGCTCCGTGAACGCGGCGGCGGGAGCGTAGGAGGCGGGGTGGTCGTGTTCGGTCATCAGCGGGCTCTCCTCGGGATCGGACGCACGGTCGGGCGACGGCACAGCGGCCGGGGAGCGTCACGGTCACCTGCCCGGCCGACCGCTGTGAGGGTAATCACACTACCGCCGTGGGGGACGAGGCCACACCCGTCCGGGGGACGACGCGCCGACCCCTCCGTGATTTCGCGAGGTCAGGCCCGGTCCGGGGACTCCTCCGGCCTCTCGGCACCGGGGGCGGGCTTCACGTCCGGCTTCGGTCCGGTCGTCGGCTTCGGCGCGGCGGCCCGGTCGCCCTTCTCCGGCTTCGGCGCGGCGGCTGTGACCGCCTTGTCGGTCTTCTTCCCGTTCGGCTCGTCGGCGGGCTTCGGAGTCGGCCCCGGGTCGGTGTCGGTGGCCCTCGTCGTCGTCGCGCCCTTCTCCTCCTGTGCCGCGTCGCCCTTCGCCGGGCGCGTGGCGCCGCACGCGTCCTGCGGCCCCGTGCCACGTCCCGCACCCGGGCCACGCCCCGCACCGGCGTCCGCTCCGGGCTCTGCGGCGTCGCGGCTGCGCGGGGGGATCTCGACGCCGTAGTGCTCGAGGAGCTCGATCTCCTGGTCGGGGGTGAGCCCGTCCTCGGTGTGGTCGGGGCGGGGGGAGTCACGCACGGCGGAGCGCGTGTGGTCGACGTGGAGCTCGCCGTCGAGGAGCCGGGCGCCGTGCAGGGGGACGATCGCGTCGGAGGAGAAGATGCCCGTGGACACGGTGGCGAAGGTGATCTTGCCGGTGCCGTCGTCCACATACACCTGCCGGACGGCGCCGATCTTGGTGCCCGCCGAGTCGAAGGCCGTCGCGGCGAGAAGCGAGTCGAGCTGGTCCTTGAGGGTCACGTGGCCTCCGGGGGTCGAGGTGGTCGACGGGACGGGGGTGACGGCCCGCTCCAGCCGATTACACCAGCTCGACAACGGTTGAGTGCGGTGTCGCGACACGTGTCGCCGGATCGCGGCGTCGCCGAACTCGCCGGATGGGCGGGTCGGTAGCCTCGACCGGGTGACGACCGACGTGCCCGACCCCCTCGCCCCGCTGATGTCCCTGCCCGGTGTGGCGGAGGCGTCCGAGGCCGCGCGGTCGGCCCTGGCCACCGTCCACCGCCACCCCGCCAACCGGCGCGGCTGGGCCACGACGGCGGCTGAGTCGGTGCTGCGCGGGGCGCGGGCCTCGGCGGGAGTCGAGGGCGCATCGGTGCGGCTCGACGGAGACGAGGTCGACGACGAGGTGCTCGCCGCCGCACTGCGGGTCGCCGGGGGGCTGACCGGGGAGTCACTCGACCGGGCCGTGGCGGTGTGGACGCGCTCGCCGCTCCAGCAGCTCGCGCACCTGCACCTGTTGGCCGCGTCCGGGCCGGGCGTGGACCCGGCCACGCTCGGCCGGCCGCGCGCCGACGCCGGGGTGGCCGAGCGGCTGCAGGCGCTGGCCGAGCTGGTCACGGGCGGCACCCGCGTGCCGGCGCCCGTGCTCGCCTCGGTGGTGCTGGGCGAGCTCATGGCCCTGCAGCCGTTCGGGTCGGCGGACGGGCTGGTGGCGCGGGCCGCGTTCCGGCTCGTCGGGGTGGCGACCGGGCTGGACCCGCACGGCCTGGGCGTGCCCGAGGTGAGCTTCTACCGCGATCCCGCCGGGCACCGCGCCGCACTGGACGGCTTCGTCGCCGGCACAGGCGACGGCGTGGCCGCATGGATCGTCCACTGCTGCGGCGCGCTGGAGGCCGGGGCGCGCGAGGCGACGTCGATCGCCGACGCCGCGGGCGGCTGACGGCCGACGGGGCCCGGGCCGGGCTCCCTGCCCCGGGCTCCGCGCACGTGAATGGCGGGCCGGCACATCCGTGCCGGCCCGCCTGCTTCACTGCGATTCCGTCGAGGGATACCGGGTACCAGGCGTCCTGTGGTAAGCCGTGTGTGCCGGCCCGGGACGACCGTCGGCGACGATCGGCGCGGACTCCACGGCTGGTTCGCCTCTCGGGCATTCTCCGTCGCGTGGGTTCCGGAATGTCGACGACGGTGGCGAGGGCGGGGGATCGTGACTTCTCTTCCGCCGCGACCCTGGCGTCTCCGCCACCGTGACCACAGCATGCCGCCCCTTGCGCGTCCCGGACGATGGTGGAAACCCACAAATCTTCGCGGAGGACCGTGGTGGGGTCCGGCTATCGTGCCCGAGCCGCTCGGCGTCGCACGATGAGTGATTGGGACGTGGCACCGCGGGCGGGCCCGCAGTGCGGTGCGTTCAACGCTCCCGGCGTGCGGCGAGGGCGTAGGAGCACGCCGCCGCGCCCAGGGCGAGCACGAGCGAGGCGACGCCGACGATCGGCCCGGTGGCCGGCTCGATCGACGGCAGCAGCGGCATGGGGTTCTCGAAGGTGAGAATGGGCCAGCCGCGCTCGAGCGCCTCCCGCCGCAGGACGCGGTCCGGGTTGATGGCGGTGGGGTGCCCCACCTCCTCGAGCATCGGCAGGTCGGTCGAGGAGTCGGAGTAGGCGTAGCAGGAGTCGAGGTCGTAGCCGTACCGCTCGGCGAACACGCGCACCGCCTCGGCCTTCCCTCTGCCCTGGCAGTAGAACTCGATCTCGCCGGCGTACCGGCCGTCGGCGTCGCGGGCCATGCGGGTGCCGGCGTAGTGGTCCGTGCCCAGCATGCGGGCGATGGGGGCGACGAGCTCCTCGCCGGACGCGGAGACGATCACCAGGTCGTGCCCCAGCGCGCGGTGCTCGGCGAGGAGGTCGCGGGCCTCGGCGAAGACGGTGGGGCGGACGACCTCGGTGAGCGCCTCGGTGACGATCTGTTCGACCTTGGCCGGCTCCCAGCCCTTCGTCGCGGCGGCCATGGCCTGGCGGACCTTGGCCATCTGGTCGTCGTCGGCGCCGGAGAGGCTGAAGGCGAGCTGCGTGTAGGCGAGGTCGATGACGGACCGGCGGGAGAGCAGCCCCTCGTCGAGGAAGGACTTGTTGAAGGCGAACACCGACGAGGTGGCGATGATCGTCTTGTCGAGGTCGAAGAACGCGGCGACCCTCCGAGGGCGCCGCGAGGACCGTGGACCCGGTCGATGTTGCGCGGTCACGATCTCCACGATACGGACCCCGGGGCGGTCCTTGCGCTCGTCCGCACGATCGGTGATACTTGACATGCCCGCAAGGGCAATCCCCCTATATGGTGCTCAGTTCGTCCCCCCTTGAACTGAGACAACAGAGAAGCCGCGGCACCCCCTGCCGCGGTTTCTCGCCATTTCGGCGGTGCCGCGCGGGTTCTCCACAGCCCCCGGGGCATCTCCACAGGCGGCGCCCGCGCGGGCCGTTTCGCGGGGGTCGGGGCCCGCCGGGTGCGCCACGCTGGGCCCGTGACCGACCACCTCCCCGCCGCCGCGGCCGCACGCACCGTCGCCCTCGACGTGGCGGACCCGGACCTGGACGCCGACGTCCGCGCCGTCCTCGCCGCGCTCGCGCTGCCCACCCACCACGGGGGCGGACCGCCCGCGGACGTGCTGGTCACCGACCTTCCCGGCGGGGGTGTGGCCGGCGGGGCGGCGCGGGTGATCCGCGTGTGTGTGGACGGGTCCGGTGACGACGACGAGGTCGTCCCCCTGCCCTCAGGGACCGCCCGCCTCGTGGCGCTGCTGACCGCGCCGGTCGCCGCGTCGGCCGGTCGCCTGGTGGCCGTCGCCGGCGCGGTCGGCGGCTGCGGCGCCAGCGTGCTCGCGGCGGCGCTGGCGGTCCGGGCGGCGCCCCGGGTGCGGTCGCTGCTCGTCGAGTGCGATCCCCGGGGCGTCGGCCTCGACCTGCTGCTGGGCCTGGAGTCCGAGTCGGGCGCCCGCGTGGCGGACGTCCGCGCCGCACTCGGCGGCCCCGACCCGGACGCGCTGTGGTCGGCGGTCCCGGCGGCGGTGCCCGGCTGCGGGGTGCTCGCCCGCGGCCGATCGACGGAGGACCGCGCGGGCGGGGGCGAGGCCGCCGGTGCGGCCGGGGCCGCGTTCGCCCACCGGGACGCCGGCGGGCTCGCGGTCTGCGATGTGGGCGCGCCCCGCGACGAGGACCCGGTGCTGGGGCGAGCGGATCTCGTCGTCGTCGTGACCCGGGCCGACCTCGCGGGGGCCCTCGCGGCCCGCCGGGCCCTCGCCGCCGACCCCGTCGGCCCGGCGGAGCGGGCGGCGCTGGTGGTGCGGTCCCTCCGGGGCGACCCGCTCCACGCCGGGGACGTGGCGAACTGCGCCGGTGCCGGGAGGTGGCACGCGCTGCCGGAGATCGCGGCGGTCCGGCGCCTGGCGGGGGCCGGCGACCTCGGCCGCGCGCTCTCCCGCGGGGGCGGACGGGTACGCGGCCTGGCGCGGCTCGCGGACGGGCTCCTCGGGGATGTGGGCGTCGATGGGGACTGACGACGGGGTCGGCACCGGTCTGCCGGCGGGGCTCGTGGACCGGGTGCGGACGCGGCTGGCCGGGCTCGGGGTGGAGCCGGAGCCGGACGAGGTGGTGCGCGCCGTCCGGGCCGAATCAGGCGCGCTGCACGGGCACCTGGACCTGCTGCGGACCGCTCGGCTCGTGCGGGAGCACCTCGCCGGCGCCGGGCCGCTCGAGGCGCTGCTCGCCGGGGACGGGGTGACCGACGTCGTGGTGGACGGGCCCGGGCCCGCGATGGTGGACCGCGGCCACGGGCTCGAGCCGACCGACGTCGTGGTGCGCACCGAGGCCGAACTGCGGGCACTGGCGGTGCGGCTGGCCGGGCGCGCCGGGCAACGGCTCGACGACGCCCGGCCGTGGGCCGACGGTGTGGTGCGCTCGCGCGACGGGATGGCGTGGCGCCTGCACGCGGTGCTGCCGCCGGTGGCGGTCGACGGCACGTGCCTCTCGCTACGGGTGTCGAGGCCGGCGCGCGCGACGTTCGACCGCCTCGTGGCCTCCGGGGCCGTGCCGGAGGAGGTCGAACCGCTGCTGCGCGCGATCGTCGCCGCGCGGGTCGGCTACCTCGTGGTGGGCGGCACCGGCTCGGGCAAGACCACCCTGCTGGCCGCGATGCTCGGGCTCGTGCCGCCGACCGAGCGGCTGCTGTGCGTGGAGGACTCGCCGGAGCTGCGGCCCGACCACCCGCATGTCGTCCGCCTGGTCGTGAGGCACGGCAACGTCGAGGGCGCCGGCGCGGTGGCGATGAGCGACCTCGTTCGCCAGGCCCTACGGATGCGCCCGGACCGCATCGCAGTGGGGGAGGTGCGGGGCGCCGAGGTGGCCGACCTGCTGGCGGCGCTCAACACCGGGCACGACGGCAGCGCCGGCACCGTCCACGCCAACTCGCCCACCGAGCTGCCGGCCCGTCTCGAGGCTCTGGGCGCGCTGGGCGGGCTCGACCGAGCGGCGCTGTCGGCACAGGTCGCGGCCTCGTTGCAGGTGGTCGTGGGCATGCGCCGGCTCCCCGACGGCCGGCGGGCCGTGGACTCGATCGGAGTGGTGCGACGCGAGGCCGAGGGCATCGTGGTGGATCCGGCGTGGCGCGCCGACGGCGGTGCCGTTCCCGGGCGTGCGCGGTTCGACGCGCTCGTCGCGGGCCGGGCGGCATCGTGCTGACGCTGCTCGCGCTCGCCGGCGCACTCCTGGTGTGGCCCGATGGGGCCGCGTACGACCGGCTGCGCGCGGTGACCGGCGGCCGCGCGGCCGGTGGTCACGGGGCCTGGCGGGGGCTCACCGACCGTGTGCCCGTCGCCGTGGCGGCGCCGGTCCTCGCCGGCGTGGTGGCGCTCGTGGCCGCCGGGCTGCTGCAGGGCTGCGCAGCGGCACTGCTCGCCGCCACAGTGGCCGACCTGCGCGGTCGCGCGCGGGCGCACCGTGACCGGTTGCGCGCGATCGCGGCCTGGGAGCGGGCCCTGGACGAGGCCTCCTCGGCCCTGCGCGCCGGCGCCGGGCCCGACCTGGCGATGGACCGCGCGGCGGCCGTGGCCGGGGGCGACACCGCGGGCGGGACCGATGTGGCGGCGGTCCTGCGCGCCGCCTGCGCGCACGCCCGCCTCGGCGGGGACGTCCCCGCGTCGCTACGGGGAGCGGGCGATCCCGTGGCCGCGGATCTCGCCGGGGCGTGGCTGCTCGCGAGCCGACACGGCGTCCCGTTGGTCGCCGCGGTGGACGGGTTGCGTGCCGACGTGGCCGCCCGGCGGGAGCGGTCCGTCCGCGCCGACGCCACCCTCGCGGGCCCGCGCGCGACGGCCGTCATCCTCACCGCCCTGCCCGGCTTCGGTGTGCTCATGGGCTCCGGCTTCGGCGCCGACCCGGTGGGAGTGTTGGTCTCGGGTCCGCTCGGTGGGGTGCTGTGCCTGGTCGGCGCCGGCTTCCTCGCGGCGGGACTGATGTGGACCAACCGGATCGTGGACGGGGCCCGGGCGTGAACGCAGGGCTGGTGCTGCTCGCGGCCGCGCTGCTCGTCGCGCCCTGGACGGGGCCGGCACAGGAGCGGCTCCGTGAGCTCGGGGCGGCGGGCACCGATCGCCGGGTCGGGCCGTCGCCCCGCGGGGCTGAGGCGTTGCGTGGTGCCGTCTCGCTGCGCGGTGCTGGTGCGCAGCGTGGTGCCGTCGCGCTGCGCGCCGTGGCGGCGTGGTTCGGCCCCCGCCGCGGCGACGCCGCCCCGGCGGATGCGCTTGCCCGACTGCTCGACCTGCTCGCGGCCGCACTGGTCGCCGGATTGCCGACGCACGCCGCGCTGTCGGCGACCGCCGATGCTCTCGCGGCCACCCACGCCGTCACCGCGCCGCCGCTACGGGCGGCGGCTGCCCGGGTACAGCTCGGAGCCGGTGCCGCGGAGGCCTGGGCGGAGGTGCCCGGGGCGGAGCAGATCGCGCCCATCGCGTCGGTCCTGGCGCGCGCGACCGACGGTGGTGGATCTGTGCGGGCCGCGCTCGACCACGCAGCGCAGCGCCTGCGGTCCGAGGCCGACGCCGCGGCCGTATCCCGTGCCGAGCGGGCGGCGGTTCTCGTGGCCGGACCGCTCGGCCTGTGCTTCCTCCCGGCGTTCGTGTGCCTGGGGGTCGTTCCCGTCGTGATCGGCCTGGCCGACGGGATGCTGCCGGGAGTCCTGCCGTGAGCGGGCACCCGGCCACCGTGCTCCGGGGCGGACACGCCGCCTCGGTGAATGTAGAGGAGAACCGACATGACCATTACGGCACTGCGCACTCCGCGCCGACTCGTCCGCGTCCGCAAGGCGGTCACCAGGAGGTTCGCGCGCGCCCTGACGGGCGATGCGGGCATGAGCACGGTCGAGTACGCCGTGGGGACGATCGCCGCCGCGGCCTTCGGGGCGGTGCTCTACACCGTGGTGAGCGGCGACTCGATCCCCGACGCGCTCGGCGGGATCATCGAGCGGGCGCTCAACACCAGGGTGTGACGATGCTCCGCAGGCTCCGCGCGGCGATGGCGGGGGACGATGGCTCCGTGACGGTCGAGGCGGCTCTCGGGATCGCCTCGCTCGTGGTGGTGCTGGCCGTTGCCGCCGCCGGGGCCGCCGCGGCACTCACCCAGATCCAGCTCGTCGGCGCCGCACGCGAGGCCGCCCGGGTCGCGGCGATGTCCGGCATCGACGCCGGTGCCGCGGCCGGGCGGGCCGCCGCGCCGTCGGCGCACGTGGGTGTCACGGGCGGCGGCGAGTGGGTCGCGGCCGAGGTGTACGCCCCCGCCCGGGGCCTGCCCGGAGTGGAGCTGTCCGCCCGTGCCGTCGCCCGGGTCGAACCGGGTCTCGTGCCGTGAGTGGAGGGGTGACCTGCGCGGGTCGGCTGCGCCGGGCGGTGGACGACGACGAGGGGTCCATGACCGTCACGGCGGCGTTCGCCGCCGCTACCGTTCTCGCGCTCACCGTGGCCGTGCTGCTCGTGGGGCGGGCGGCCGTCGCGGCGCACTCGGCACAGGCGGCCGCCGATCTCGCAGCCCTCGCCGGCGCCCGCGCACTGCTGTTTGGGGAGGAGGCCTGCGCCGTGGCCTCGCGCGTAGCCGAGGCCAACCGGGCGAGCGTGGTCTCGTGCGCGATCGACGCCGACGACGTGGTCGTCCGCGCCGAGGTCCGCGTGGCGCTGGGCGCGGTCGGCGTCCGCGCGGCCACCGCGACCGCCCGCGCCGGACCGGTATGAGCGGTAACGCGCAGGCGCAAAGACACGGCGCGGGCGCCCGGGGCAGCAGCACGACGGGCCCGGACTCCGGTCCGCGGTGATTAGTGTGTGTGCATCGCGAATCCTCGGTGGCACCAGGTCCGCGATGCGGTGGCCCGGATCACCGCGCGGGTGCGCGAGATCGACCGCAGTCCGAGGATGGTCGACGGGGTCCGCCGTGTCCGACGGGCGCTACCCGGGGACTCCGGGTTCGGAGATCCGCTGTCCGCCGCCGGACGCGACAGTGCGGGAACGGTCGCCCGGGTGGCCGGCGTGCTGTTCGACGAGCAACCCACGGCCTCCCGCGAACTGACGCTGAGCGGGCTGCAGGTCTGGCAGGCATTGCTGGAACGCGCGGGAGGGGGATCCGGCGACGCGGAGGTCACGCTCGTGTTCACTGACATCGTCGGCTTCTCGGACTGGGCCCTACGGGCCGGTGACGAGGAGACCCTCCGCCTGCTCAGGGCGGTCTCCTCCGCCACCGAACCCCACGTCCGTCGGCATCGCGGGCACGTCGTCAAGCGGCTCGGCGATGGGATGATGGCTGTCTTCCCGGACCCTCAACTCGCCTACGACGCGGTCCTGGACTGCCTCGCGGGGCTCGAGGAGGTGGAGGTCGGGGGCTGGACGCCGCGGATCCGGGTCGGGATCCACACCGGGCGCCCCCGGGCGCTCGGCGGCGACTACCTCGGCGTGGACGTCAACATCGCCGCCAGGCTCGCGGAGCGGGCGGGTGCCGGCGAGATCCTCGTCAGCGGGCCGGCCATGGAACGCCTCGACCGGTCACGCGTCGAGCCCCGCCGTAAGCGTTCCTTCTGGACGAAGAGGGTCAAGGGCGTGCCCGAGGGGATCGAGATCTACACGGCGTCACCGCGGTGACCCGCCACCGCTACACCTCCCGCAGTTGCCCCACGACCTCGGCGAGCAGCGCGACCGCGCCCTGCTTGGAGAGCGGGTCGTTGCCGTTGCCGCACTTGGGCGACTGGATACAGGAGGGGCACCCGGACTCGCACTCGCACGCGCGGATCGCCTCGAGCGTGGCACCCAACCAGGTGGCGGCCCGGCGGTAGCCGCGCTCGGCGAACCCGGCGCCGCCGGCGTAGCCGTCGTAGACGAACACCGTCGGCAGCCCGGTGTCGGCGTGCAGCGCGGTGGAGACGCCGCCGATGTCCCAGCGGTCGCACGTGGCCACCAGCGGAAGCAGCCCGATCGCCGCGTGTTCGGCCGCGTGCAGCGCGCCCGGCCAGTCGGCCTCCTCGAGTCCGGCCGCCCGCAACAGCTGTGGGGTGAGCGTGTACACGACCGCGCGTGTGGCCAGCGTCGTGGGCGGCAGGTCGAGAGGGGTCACGTCGAGGATCTCGCCGCCGCGTAGCCGCCGCTGGTACCCGGTGACGAGGGTGGTCACCTCGACCTCGGTGAGCGACAGGGTGACCGGACCGGCCTCGACCGACTCGAGTGTCTCCACCAGGTCGATCGACACCTGCTCGCGCGCGGAGGTGGTCCACTCGGGGACCTCCGGGTGGCACAGTGCGAGCCCGTCGTCGAGGTCCAGTTCGTCCACCACGAACGACTCGCCCTGGTGCAGGTAGAGCGCCCCGGAATGCACCTGCGAGCGGGCGCGCACGGAGTCGATCGTGCCGAGCATGCGACCGTCGGTGGCGTCCACGATCACGACCTCGGCCCCGCCGGTGCCGCGGATGTCCACTTCGGCGTGCGGGGCGTGGTCGTCGGCGGCCGGGTACCAGCCGGCGGGCCGGCGGCGCACGAGCCCGTCGGCGGCCATCGCCTCGAGCACCGGCACCGCGCCCCAGACCTCCGCCTCGGCGTGGCTCATCGGTCGCTCGGCCAGGGCGCAGCGCAGCTGCCCGGCGAGCAGGACCGGGTTGCGCGGGTCGGTGACGGTGGCCTCGACGGGCCGGCCGAGCAGCGCCTCGGGGTGGTGCACCAGGTAGGTGTCCAGGGGGTCGTCGCGGGCCACCAGCACGACCAGCGCGCCCTGGCCGCGCCGCCCGGCCCGGCCGGCCTGCTGCCAGAACGACGCGATGGTCCCGGGGAATCCGGCGCTCAGCACGGCGTCGAGTCCGGAGATGTCCACGCCCAGCTCGAGCGCGGAGGTGGACGCCACGCCCACGAGCTCGCCCTCGGCCAGGCCCCGCTCGAGCGCGCGGCGGTCCTCGGCGAGGTAGCCGGCGCGGTAGGCGGCGATCCGCCCGGCGAGCTCGGCGCCCCGCGCGCCGTGGTCCTCGACCAGCCGCTCGCGCGCCCGCAACGCGGTGGACTCGGCGCCGGCGCGCGAGCGCACGAAGGTCAGGGTCCGCGCGCCCTCGGCCACGAGTGCGGCCATGAGCGAGGACGCCTCCACCGGCGCGGGCCGCCGCACGGGCGCGCCGTGCTCACCGGTGAGGCCCTCCATGAGCGGCGGCTCCCACAGTGCGACGGTCCGCCCGCCCTGCGGGGAGGCGTCGTCGGTCACCTCGACGCACTGGCGGCCGACGAGCGTGGTGGCGGCGGCCCCGGCGTCGGAGGTGGTGGCGGAGGCGAGCACGAACGTCGGCGACGCCCCCAGGGCTCGGGCGAGCCGGTCCAGGCGCCGCAGCACGAGGGCCACGTTGGAACCGAAGACGCCGCGGTAGGAGTGGCACTCGTCGACGACGACGAAGCGCAGCCCCCGCAGGACCCGCGTCCACTGGCGGGCCCGGCCGAGTAGCGAGAGGTGGAGCATGTCCGGGTTGGTGACGATCCAGCGCGAGTTCTCCCGGATCCATGGGCGGGCGTCGGTCGGGGTGTCGCCGTCGTACGAGGCGGGCGCGACGTGGGCCAGCTCGGGGACCGCGTCCACGAGCGAGACCACCGACGCGAGTTGGTCCTGCCCGAGCGCCTTGGTGGGGGAGAGATACAGGACGCAGGCGTTCCGGTTGGCGGAGAGCGCGCTCAGGGCGGGCAGCTGGTACCCGAGCGACTTACCGGACGCCGTGCCGGTGGCCACCACGACGTGGCGGCCGGCCCACGCGTGCTCGGCCGTGGCGACCTGGTGCTCCCACGGTCGCTCGACGCCGCGGTCGCGCCACTCGGCGACGAGCCCTGCGTGCGCCCACTCCGGCCAGTCGGCGAACCGGGCCTCGCGGGCGGGCAGGTCCGCCGCGTGGGTGAGCGGGGACGCGTCGCGGGGAACGTGCTCGAGCAGGTGCCCGAGCAGCTCGCGTCCGAAGGTCGTCACCCCTATGACCCTAGAGGCGACCCGTGACCCGCCCGGGGGGACCCCCGAGCGGATGGCCTCCTCGCGAACGAGGGATGAACACCACCTTTCCTCCGCAGCGAGCGATACCCCCGGATCCATCGTCTCCGCGCGGCGCCGGGCCGCGGCCACCGGAAAAGCACTGGGCGGACTGGCCCCGACGTGCCCGAACCGTGGTCTACTGGTGTCGGCCGTCGTTGTGGACATCCGGGTCGCCCGGGGAAGACGGGGTCGGCCCGGCACGGGTGAACGTCTCGCGTGCCGCACCGGACAGCACGACAAAGGAACGCAATACACATGGCACAGGGCACCGTGAAGTGGTTCAACGCCGAGAAGGGCTACGGGTTCATCGAGCCCGAGGACGGCTCTGCCGACGTCTTCGTCCACTACTCCTCCATCGAGGGCAACGGCTTCAAGACGCTCGAGGAGAACCAGCGCGTCGAGTTCGAGATCGGCGAAGGCCAGAAGGGCCCGCAGGCCCAGGCCGTCCGCTCGCTCTGACCGGACCCCGGTCGACCCCGACGGGGCCCCTGCCATCGCGGCAGGGGCCCCGTCGTCGGTCGACGACCCCGTCGCCTGTCGTGGTGCCACCGTAGGCTCGGCCCCGTGCAGCAGCTCTCGCTCTTCGCCGCGGACGCGACCGTCGGCGAACCCGCCCACCTCGAGGGGGTCCTGGCGGCCCACGGGCAGTCCACGCTCGCCGGAGGCGTCGCGCAGGTCTCCGTCGTTGTCGCCGACACCTGGCGGGCCGACGCCCTCGCCGAGCTGTTCGCCGCCGCCGGCCTCGAGCCGACCCGGTCCCCGGCCGGGGCCGACGGACGCAGCACCGTGGCCACGGCCCGGAGCCCGGAGCTCGTCGACGTGGTGCGACGCTGGCGGCGTGGCGCGGTCTCGGCGGTCCCCGCGGGCTGGACGCCCTCCGAGGGGGCGCTGCGCGCGTGGGTGCTCACGGCCGGGCGGGTGACCGAGGGCGGGGCGGTGGACCTGAGGCTCGACGCGGCCGTCGAACACCACGCCCCGCGCCGCGAGGCCCTGGCAGAGGCGCTCGCGCGGGCGGGCGTGCGCACCACCTACGTCGGCGTCCGGGGCGGGGGCCCGGCGCTGCGGGTGGGCACGGCGCGGGCGCGACGGCGACTCGCCGAGGCGATCGGGCAGGCCCCGCCCGGGGCGCCGCCGGGGGCCTGGCCCGGCGCGTGAGGTCGAGCACCCCGTCGGTCGGGTCATGTCAGCAGGGTCCAGTGGCCGCGGAGACGCGCCCCCGTGGGCGCGTGTTGCGGCGCGCCCGGCCGTGGGGGAGTGTTCACCTCATGTGCATGCTCGTCGTCGCGCGCCGGGTCGACCCGCGGTACCCCCTCGTCGTGGTGGCCAACCGCGACGAAGTCCTCACCCGGCCCACCGAACCGCTCCACGCGTGGACCGCGGAGCGCGAGGGCGCCGAGGGGTTCCTCGCCGGCCGCGACGTCACCGCCGGCGGGACGTGGATGGCGCTCGGCGCCGGCGGCCGGATCGGCGCCGTCACCAACGTGCGCGAGCCCGGCCACGTGCCTGACGCCCCGGCCTCCCGCGGCGAGCTACCCGTCGCAGCGCTCACCGGGCCGGGGGCGGTGACCGACTTCGCGCACCGGGTCGTGGACGGGCTCGACCGCTACGGCGGCGTCAACCTCCTCGCCGGCGACCCCGACGCGCTGTGGTGGGCCTCCAACCGCTCGACCCGCGGCCCGATGCCCCTCGGCCGGGGCGTGCACGGCCTGTCCAACGCCGCGCTCGACACCCCGTGGCCCAAGGTCGTCGGGGCCGTGCAGGACGTCCGCGCACTCCTCGGCGCCGGCGGCGCGGGCCGCCCCGACTGGGCCGGGCCGCTGCTGGATCTGCTCGCCGACCGCCGCCCCGCCCCGTTGCGGCACCTACCGCGCACCGGGGTGCCGCTGTGGCAGGAGTGGCGACTGTCCTCGCGCTTCGTGCGGGTGGGCCGGTGGTACGGCACGAGGTCGACGACGGCGGTGCGCGTCGACGAACACGGGAGAGTCGACGTGGTGGAGCGCACGTGGGACGGACACGGACGCGCCGCGGGGACGGTCACCGCCTCGATCTGAGCCGGTGACCGCCCCCGCGGGACGCGTGCGGTCGGGTCAGCGCACGGGGCGCGACTCGGAGTCCGGGACGGTCCAGGTGTTGCCGCCGTCGAGCAGGGCCTGCAGGTCGGCGGTGGCGGTCTCCTTGGCGGAGGCGACCTGGGCGCGGGCCAGGTCGTCGTAGGTCTCGCGGTGGACCTGCCGGATGATGCCGGTGACGGTGTACTCCAGATCCTGGCTGGACAGGCTGGCCAGCGCCTGGGCGTAGGCCGGGTCCTCGCAGTGGGCGTCGTGGACGATGATGTCCGCCTCGTCGACCTCGGCGGTCGCGGCGACCTTCAGGGAGAAGCCGTCGCGGACCACGCAGTGCTGGCCGGAGTCGCCGAAGACGATCTTCTCGCCGTGGCGTACCGGGATGAGGTGGTCGGCGGCGTCCTCCTTGCGGAGCAGGTCGAAGCTGCCGTCGTTGAAGATCGGGCAGTCCTGCATGATCTCCACGAACGAGGTGCCGCGGTGGCGGGCGGCGGCCTCGAGCACCTCGGTCAGACCCTTGCGGTCCGAGTCCAGGGCGCGGGCCACGAAGGTGCCCTGCGCGCCGATGGCCAGAGACAGGGTGTTGAACGGGTGGTCCAACGAGCCCATCGGGCTCGACTTGGTGACCTTGCCGGTCTCCGAGGTGGGCGAGTACTGGCCCTTGGTCAGCCCGTAGATCCGGTTGTTGAACATCAGGACGTTGAGGTTGACGTTGCGGCGCAGCGTGTGGATGAGGTGGTTACCGCCGATCGACATCGCGTCGCCGTCGCCGGTGATCACCCACACCGACAGGTCCTCGCGCGTGGTGGCCAGGCCCGTGGCGATGGCCGGGGCGCGGCCGTGGATCGAGTGCATCCCGTAGGTCTCGAGGTAGTACGGGAACCGGCTCGAGCAGCCGATGCCGGAGATGAACGTGATGTTCTCGCGCTTGAGGCCCAGCTTGGGCAGCAGGGCGCGGATGGTGGCCAGGATGACGTAGTCGCCACAGCCCGGGCACCAGCGCACCTCCTGGTCGGAGGTGTAGTCCTTGGGCTTCTGCGGCTCGTCCGTCTTGGGTACCGCCGCCAGCGCGTCGAGCGGCAGGGGCGTGCCGACGAGTCCGTTCTCGGTGGTCGTCATGGGAATCCTCTCCTCGGCTCGTCTCAACGCGTCCGCTGGGTGCCGGTGGTGGTGCCGGTGGCGGTGTGGCCGATGCGGCGGGTCGGCGCGGCGGGCTCACCGGTGGTGGTGACGACGCCCTCGAGCGCCTGCCGATACTTGCCGTGTTCGGCGTGGGTCAGGCGACCGGAGAACTCGGCCTCGATCGCCTCCTGCAGCTCGTCCGCGAGGAACGCCATGCCCTGCACCTTGGTGATGGGCTGGATCTCGGCGGGGAACCGCGCCTTGAGCAGCATCGCCAGCTGGCCGAGGTTCATCTCGGGCACGAGCACCCGGCGGTAGTTCGCGAGCACCTCGCCGATGTTGTGGGGCAGCGGGTTGAGGTGGCGGATGTGCGCCCGGGCCACGCGGTGACCGTTGGCGCGGGCGCGGCGCACGGCCTCGCCGATGGGGCCGTACGAGGACCCCCAGCCGATGACCAGCACGTCGGCCTCGCCCGACGGGTCGTCGACCTCGAGGTCCGGCACGTCGATGAGCGCGATCCGCAGCGCGCGGGTGCGGGTCATGAGGTCGTGGTTGTCCGGAGTGTACGAGATGTTGCCGGTGCCGTTGGCCTTCTCGAGGCCACCGATGCGGTGCTCGAGGCCGGGCTCGCCCGGGACCGCCCAGTTGCGGGCGAGGGTGTGCGGGTCGCGGGCGTACGGCAGGTAGTCGGCGGCGCCGGCGTCGTCGTCACCCTCCTCACGGGCCGGGGTGAGGTTCTTGTCGATCGCCGGCAGGTCCGCCACGTCGGGTAGCAGCCACGGCTCGGAGCCGTTGGCGATCGCGCCGTCGGAGAGGACGAGCACGGGGGTGCGGTACTCCACGGCGATCCGGGCGGCCTCGCGGGCGATCTCGAAGCAGTCGGCGGGCGACTGCGGCGCCACCACCGCGACCGGCGACTCGCCGTTGCGGCCGAACAGAGCCTGCAGCAGGTCCGACTGCTCGGTCTTGGTGGGCAGGCCGGTGGAGGGGCCGCCGCGCTGTACGTCGATCACGACGAGCGGCAGCTCGGTCATGACGGCGAGGCCGATCGCCTCCGACTTGAGGGCCAGACCCGGGCCGGACGTGGAGGTCACACCCAGGGCGCCGCCGTACGAGGCGCCGAGTGCGGCCGCGACGCCCGCGATCTCGTCCTCGGCCTGGAACGTGGTCACGTCGAACTGCTTGAGCTTGCTCAGCTCGTGCAGGATGTCCGAGGCCGGGGTGATGGGGTAGGTGCCCAGGAAGACCGGCATGTCGCCGGAGATGCCGGCGGTGACGAGGCCGTAGGCCAGCGCGGTGTTGCCGGTGACCTGGCGGTAGCGCCCGGCGGGCAGCTGAGCCGGCAGGATCTCGTACTCGGAGGCGAAGGCCTCTGTGGTCTCGCCGTAGTTCCAGCCGGCGTGCAGGGCCAGGACGTTGGCCTCGAGGATCGTCGGCTTCTTGGCGAACTTCTGCCGCAGGAAGGTCTCGATCGAGTCCACCGTGCGGCCGTACATCCACGTGAGCAGGCCCAGTGCGAACATGTTCTTGCAACGCTCGGCGTCCTTCTTGCCGATGTCCACACTCTCCACGGCGCCGATGGTGAGCGTGCCCATGGCCACCTCGTGCACCTGGTGCGCCTCGAAGGCGGGGGAGCCGAGGGGGTTGGACTCGTAGCCGACCTTGGCGAGGTTGCGCTTGGTGAACTCGTCGGAGTTGACGATGAGGATGCCGCCGGTCGGCAGGTCCTCGATGTTGGCCTTGAGCGCCGCGGGGTTCATGGCCACGAGCACGTCCGGACGGTCGCCGGCCGTGAGGATGTCGTAGTCCGCGATCTGGATCTGGAAGCTCGAGACGCCGTGGATCGTGCCCTGGGGGGCGCGGATCTCCGCGGGGAAGTTCGGCTGCGTGGCCAGGTCGTTGCCGAAGGCCGCGGCCTCGGACGTGAACTGGTCGCCGGCGAGCTGCATGCCGTCGCCCGAGTCCCCCGCGATGCGGATGACCACCTTGTCCAGCTTGGTCTTGGACGCATTGCCCACCGCTGGTGACCTCCAGTTCGTCTCGAATGTGCGCGAGTGCCGCGGTCGATGTCCGACCACCCACGATACGCCGGTCGCGCGCGGCGCCTCGGCCGCGCGGTTTCCCGAAAATGTAACACGTTCCAGTTTGTCGCCGGAACTCCCGACGTCCACAGTAGACCGACCTGTCTATCGTTTGCCAGTCGGGGTCCGCGGTGCCCCCGATCCCCAGGTCGGGCAGATCGGGACGCGGGGATTGTCCGGGTCGCCTGGTATGAATTCCTATAGGGAGGCGTGTGGTCGACACCTGTCGACGTGGGCGCCCTGACCGGCGGTGTCCTGCCGCCGAGGGAATCTGTGCAGGTTGGGAGCATGTGACGTGGCGAGCAAGCAGGCGGCTTCGGGCGGACTGCGGAGCCTGGTGATCGTCGAGTCCGCCACCAAGGCCCGCAAGATCCAGCCCTATCTGGGCAAGGACTACGTGGTGGAGGCCTCGGTCGGCCACATCCGCGACCTGCCGAAGGGTGCCGCCGACGTGCCCGCCAAGTACAAGAAGGAGCCGTGGGCGCGCCTCGGGGTGAACCCGGACGACGACTTCGAGCCCATCTATGTGGTGAGCGCGGACAAGAAGAAGAAGGTCGCCGAGCTCAAGAAGGAACTCGCCGGGGTCGACCAGCTCCTCCTGGCGACGGACCCCGACCGCGAGGGCGAAGCGATCGCCTGGCATCTGCTCGAGGTGCTCAAGCCCAAGGTCCCGGTCAAGCGCATGGTGTTCCACGAGATCACCAAGCCCGCGATCCTCGCCGCCGCCGAGAACACCCGCGAGCTCGACACGGACCTCGTGGACGCCCAGGAGACCCGCCGCATCCTCGACCGCCTGTACGGCTACGAGGTCTCGCCGGTGCTGTGGAAGAAGGTCATGCCGCGCCTGTCCGCGGGCCGGGTCCAGTCCGTCGCCACCCGCGTCATCGTGGAGCGCGAGCGCGAGCGCATGGCCTTTGTCGCCGCCGACTACTGGGACATCACCGCCGTGCTCGCCACGCAGGGCGGCGGTTCGGCCGGCGACGCGGGCGAGCCCCGCAGCTTTTCGGCCCGCCTCTCCGCCGTCGACGGCACCCGCGTCGCCCAGGGCCGCGACTTCGGCCAGGACGGCCGGCTCAAGAACACCGCCGCGGCGGCCGGCTCCCTCGTCCTCGGCGAGTCGGCCGCCACCGCGCTGGCCACGGCCCTCGAGGGCGCCGACTTCGTCGTCGACTCCGTGGAGTCCAAGCCCTACACGCGCCGCCCCTACGCGCCGTTCATGACCTCGACGCTGCAGCAGGAGGCCGGCCGCAAGCTGCGGTACACCTCCGAGCGCACCATGCGGATCGCGCAACGGCTGTACGAGAACGGCTACATCACCTACATGCGTACGGACTCCACCACGCTGAGCGAGTCCGGCATCGCGGCGGCCCGCGCCCAGGCCACCGAGCTGTACGGCAGCGAGTACGTCTCGCCCTCGCCGCGCCAGTACACGCGCAAGGTCAAGAACTCGCAGGAGGCGCACGAGGCGATCCGCCCCGCCGGCGAGAACTTCGCCACCCCCGGCTCGCTGCACGGCGTCCTCGATGCCGAGGAGTACCGCCTCTACGAACTGATCTGGCAGCGGACCGTCGCCTCCCAGATGGCCGACGCCAAGGGCACCACCGTGAGTGTGCGGATCACCGGCTCGGCCGGCGAGAACGCCTCCGGCCACCGCGAGGCCACCTTCGCCGCCTCGGGCCGCACCATCACGTTCCCCGGCTTCCTCAAGGCCTACGTCGAGGCCGTCGACGAGACAGCCGAGCAGGGCGCCACCGCCGACGACGCCGAGAAGCGGCTCCCGCGCCTCACCGAGGGCCAGGTCCTCACCGGCTCCGAGCTCACCGCCGACGGCCACACCACGAGCCCGCCGGCCCGCTACACCGAAGCCAGCCTGGTCAAGGCCATGGAGGAGATGGGCATCGGCCGCCCGTCCACCTACGCGAGCATCATCCGCACCATCCAGGACCGCGGCTACGTCTACTCGCGCGGCAACGCCCTGGTTCCCAGCTGGGTGGCGTTCGCCGTGGTGGGCCTGCTCGAGCAGAACTTCGGCCCGCTCGTGGACTACGACTTCACCTCCCTCATGGAGGACGAGCTCGACGCGATCGCCGAGGGGCGCGAGAACCGCGACGACTGGCTGCGCCGCTTCTACTTCGGCGCCGGCGAGGGCACCCGCGGCGCCGACTCCCCGTACGCGCTGGGGCTCAAGAATCTCGTGGACGTGAACCTCGAGGCGATCGACGCCCGCAGCATCAACTCGATCAAGGTGTTCGACGACGCGAAGGGGCGGCCGGTCCACGTGCGCGTCGGCCGGTTCGGGCCGTACCTCGAGCGGATTGTCGCCGGCGAGGGGGGCGAGCAGGAGTCGCAGCGCGCCAACCTGCCCGAGGGGATGAGCCCCGACGAGCTCACGCTCGAGGTGGCCGAGAAGCTTTTCGCCACCCCGCAGGACGGGCGGCCGCTGGGCACGGACCCGGAGACGGGCCACGAGATCGTGGTCAAGGACGGCCGCTTCGGCCCCTACGTCACCGAGAAACTGCCCGAGCCCACCGACGCCGAGAAGGCCGCATGGGCGCAGAAGGTGCTCGCCGAGGCCGACGCCGAGAAGAAGCGGATCGACGCCGAGCGTGACGCCGCCGTGGCCGCCGCGGGCGACGACGCCACGGCCGTGGCCGAGGCCAAGAAGGCCGCCACCAAGGCCAAGGCCGCCGTCACGCGCAAGGCCAAGAAGGACGCGGACAGCCCGACCGGCCCCAAGCCGCGCACCGGCTCACTCATGCAGTCCATGGACCCCGCCACCGTGACGCTCGAGGACGCGCTCAAGCTGCTCTCCCTGCCGCGCGTGGTGGGCACGGACCCCGCCAGTGGCGAGGAGATCACCGCGCAGCTCGGTCGCTACGGCCCGTATTTGCGCAAGGGCAGCGACTCGCGGACTCTTGAGTCCGAGGACGCCGTCTTCTCCACCACCCTCGAGCAGGCGCTCAAGATCTACTCCGAGCCCAAGCGCCGCGGCCGCCAGGCGGCGGCCCCCAAGGCTTTGCGCGAATTGGGTGTGGACGAGGTTTCCGGCAAGCAGATGCTGGTCAAGGACGGCCGCTTCGGCCCGTACGTGACCGACGGCGAGACCAACGCCTCCCTGCGCAAGGGCGACACCGTGGAGACCCTCACCGACGCCCGCGCCTCCGAGCTGCTCTCCGAGCGGCGCGCCAAGGCTCCCGCCAAGAAGGCCCCGGCCAAGCGCGCGGCCAAGCGGCCCGCCAGGAAGGCGGCCTCCCGCCGCTGAGCGGGCTCGCCTCGGCCCGACCCTGTCTCGCCCGGAGGCGTCAGGCGTCGGCGGCCGGCCGCAGCGGCACGGACCCGGCCTGCCAGCGGTCTGCCAGCGTGGGCCGTAGGGGCCGCGCGAGCTGGGTCATGACGCCGCGTCCGCGCAGCTCCACGCTGCGGCCCAGGACCCAGCGGGCGGCCTCGGGGGCGTCGGCGTGCCGGATCACGGCGGCCGAGGCCAGGGCCCGCCCCTGCTCGGACTTGGCCAGGGTGGTGAGCCGGGCGGCCTCGTTGACCGGGTCGCCGATCACCGTGTACTCGAAGCGCTTGGCGTGGCCGATGTGTCCGGCGATGACGGTGCCGTAGGAGACGCCGATGCCGGCGGACAGCGGAGTGAGCTCGGAGACGCGGTGCTGCAGCTCGCGGGCGGCGCGCAGGGCGCGGCCGGCCTGGTTCTCCACCTCGACGGGCGCGCCGAAGACGGCGAGGATGGCGTCGCCCTGGAACTTGTTGATGTAGCCGCCGTTGGAGTCCACGGCGTCGACGGCGATGCGGAAGAACTCGTTGAGCATCGCCACCACCTCGGCGGGCTCGTGGGCGGCGGCGAACTCGGTGGAGCCGGTGAGGTCCACGAAGAGGACGGCGACCTCCCGCTCCTGCCCGCCCAGCTCCGTGCCGCGCTCGAGGGCGTGGAGGACCACGTCCTCGCCGACGTAGCGGCCGAAGAGATCCTGGATGGCCTCGCGCTCCTGCAGGCCGGCCACCATCTCGTTGAAACCCTGGCCCAGGCGGCCGATCTCGGAGCCGTCGTAGATCGTCACGCGCGCCTCGAGGTCGCCCTTCTCGACCCGCTTGACCCCGGCCTGCATCTCGCGGACCGGGTCGGCGATCGAGTCGGAGACCAGACTCATGCCGATCGCGCCGGCGATGATCGCCACCGAGGAGAGCACGGCCAGGGCCACCAGGATGAGCCCGGCGTCGGGGCCGAACATCCCCGCCCACTGGCCCGTGATGATGAGCAGGGTGCCGGCGACCGGGATCACCGTCGTCAACCCCCAGCCCAGGAAGATGCGCCGCCGGACGCCGGGCACCCGCCGGTCCTCGGGGACACCCTGGGCCAGCGCGCGCACGGTGATGGGCCGCATGATCCGCTCGGCCTGGAGGTACGAGATGAGGCACGTGGTGCCGGCGCCGAGCATGCTCGTCACCGCCACCATCAGTGCGAGCCGCGGGGAGTGGCCCACGTTGGCCGCCACGAACACCAGGGTGCCGACGGTCCAGATGACGGCGGACAGGAGCGACTGGTGGAAGGGGATCCGCAGCGCGCGGCTGCGCACCGCGCCGTCGAACGCGCCGCCCACCCGGTCGGCGCGCAACACCGGCATGATGAGCCACGTCGAGGCGAGGGTGCCGGCGACAAAGGCCAGGACCAGGTAGCCGATGAAGAGGTACTGGTTGATGAACCGGAAGTCGTCGAGGTCGAGGAAGCGGTCTATCGGCAGGACGAAGCGGAGGAAGGCGAAGACGAAGACGGCACCGATGATGTTGGCCTGCAACATCGTCAGGGCGTAGACGGGCCACGGGGTGGTCCATAGCCACCGCAACAGCCTGACCCAACGCTCCATCGGTCCCAGCGTAGTGCGCGGACGCCGCCGCGGGGAGGTGCGGTGTCGTAGGCCACGGCTAGTGTGGTGCCATGCCCGAGGTGTTCGAACGACTCGCAGGTCAGGAGGAAGCCGTGGCGGAGCTGACCGCCGCGGCACTGGCGGCGCGAGCCCGGGTTCCCGGCCAGGGCTGGGAGGGGTCGGACCCGCGGATGGTCCACGCCTGGCTGTTCACCGGGCCTCCCGGCAGCGGGCGCAGCGTCGCCGCCACGTGTTTCGCGGCCGCGCTGCAGTGCGAGCACCCGGAGATCGTGGGCTGCGGCGAGTGCCGCGCCTGCCACACGGTGCTCGCCGGGACGCACGCCGACGTCCACCACCTCGCCCCGCAGGGCGTCAACATCCTGCTCAAGGACGTCAAGGAGACCATCCACCGCGCGGCCAGCCGGCCCGGCACCGGCCGCTGGCAGATCGTCGTGGTGCAGGAGGCGGACCGACTCACGGAGCAGTCGGGCAACGCCCTGCTCAAGGTGGTCGAGGAGCCGCCCAGCCGCACCGTTTTCCTGCTGTGCTCGCCCACAACGGACCCGATGGACATCATGGTGACCCTGCGGTCGCGGTCCCGGAACGTCGCGCTGCGCCAGCCGGGTGTCGCCGCCGTGGAGCGGGTTCTGCTCGCCGAGGGGCAGGTCGAGCCGGAGCGCGCGCGGTGGGCGGCGTCGGTGTCGTCGGGCCACGTCGGGCGGGCCCGGTGGCTCGCCACCGACGAGGCGACCCGGGAGCGGCGTGACGGCGTGCTCGAGCTGCCGATGGTCATGCACAACCCCGGCCGGGCGTTCCCGTTGGCCGACCGACTGGTGGCCGCCGCCGAGCAGGAGGCCACCGCCCGCACCGCCGAGTCCGACGAGCGCGAGGTGGACGAGCTGCGCACCGCCCTCGGCGCGGGCGGCACCGGGAAGGGCACGGCTGCCGCCGGCCGCGGCGCCTCGGGTGCGGTCAAGGAGCTCGAGCGGGCGCAGAAGTCCCGCCGCACCCGCTCCACCCGCGACTCCCTGGACCTGGCGTTGGTGGACCTGGCCGGCTTCTACCGCGACGCCCTCATGGCGGGCCTGGGCGCCCACGACGTGCCGCCCGTGCACCCGGACAAGGTCTCCGAGTCCGCCCGCCTCGGCGGCCACTACCCGCCGGCCGCGGTCCTGCGGGCCATCGAGGCCATCCAGCGGTGCCGCGCCGCGATCGACGTCAACGTCAAACCCAAGTTCGCCGTCTCGGCCATGGTGGGGGAGATCCGCCAGGCGCTGGGCTGAGACGCCGCGGGGCGTGGGAGGGGCCACACCCTCCCTCACCCCGCGTTTTCGGGGCCGCCCAGGGGGTCGTATATAGTTGCCCTGCCCCACAAGGGCGTGCCGCGTTAGCTCAGTCGGTAGAGCATTTCACTCGTAATGAAAAGGTCGTCGGTTCGATTCCGACACGCGGCTCAGCAGGGGAAGCGCCCCCGCTCCGGAACAACCGGGGCGGGGGCGTCCTGGGTTCAAGGTGCCCTCCGTCCGCGTTCGTGGTGCCGGCCCACGCCCGGTCCACTAGCGTCCGAGCCAGCCGACGCCCATCACCGCCCGACGAGAGGACCCCGCCGTGACCCAGCCTCAGGAGAAGACCGAGACCTCCGGCGCCCCGCTGGTGGTCGAGCGTGCGGATCACGTGGAGACGTGGACGTTGAACCTGCCGGAGATCCGTAATCCGATCTCGGCACCCGAGATCGTCGAGGCGTTGGTGGCGCAGGTGGCGGCGGTCAACGCGGATCCGGACGTGCGGGCGGTGGTGCTCACGGGGTCGGGGTCGGCGTTCTCGGCCGGGGGCAACGTCAAGGACATGGTCGAGCGCTCGGGGATGTTCGGGGGCAGCCCGTACGAGGTGCGGGACGGCTACCGGGGAGGGATCCAGCGGATCCCGCGGGCGCTGTACCACTGCGAGGTGCCGGTGATCGCCGCGGTCAACGGCCCGGCGGTGGGGGCGGGGTGTGACCTGACGATGATGTGCGACATGCGGGTGGCCTCCACGAGGGCGTGGTTCGCCGAGAGCTTCGTGCAGCTGGGGATCATCCCCGGTGACGGCGGGGCGTGGCTGCTGACCAAGGCGATCGGTCCGGCGCGGGCGGCGGAGATGGCGCTGACCGGCGACCGGGTCGATGCCGCTACCGCGCTGGAGTGGGGGCTGGTCAACCAGGTCGTCGAGCCCGAGGAGCTGCTCGGGGCGGCGCGCGCCCTGGCCGGTCGGGTGGCCAAGAACCCGCCGCACTCGGTGCGAATGGCCAAGAAGCTCCTGCGCGAGTCCCAGCACCAGTCCCTGGAGTCGTTGCTCGAACTGTCGGCGGCGATGCAGGCCCTGGCCCACCACACCGAGGACCACCGCGAGGCACTCTCCGCGTTCGGCGAGAAGCGCCCGGGCGAGTATCGGGGACGCTGACGGGCACGGCCCGCGCCCGCCGCGCCCGGCTCCGGGACCAGGCCGGTGACTAGCCTGGGCCCGTGATCCCTCCGCTCGGGCGGCTCTTCGTGGCCGTCGTCCTGGTCAACGGCGTCTTCGACGCCATCCGGGTCGCGGTGTCCTACCGGGTGCTCGCACTGGGCGGCGACGCCACCTCCGTCGGGCTCGTGGCCGCGATGTTCGCGGTCGTGCCGATGTTTCTCGCGCTGCGCTTCGGTCGGCTCGTGGACCGGCGGGGCAGCAAGGGGATCTTCGTGGTGGGGATCACGACCGCCGCCGTCGCCGTGGCGGGCGCTGCCGCCTCGCCGTCACTCCTGCTGCTCGCCGCCGCCAACACGGTCCTCGGGCTGGGGCAGATCATGACGCTCATCGGTGCCCAGGGCTTCGTCATGGAACTGCTCGAGCGGGACCGGCACGTCAACGGCTTCGCCATGTTCACCCTCGCCGTCTCCGTGGGGCAGTCCGTCGGCACCCCGGCGATGGGCCTGCTGCTGCGCGCGGGCCCCGGCGGCGCCGTCGAGACCGCGATGCCCCTGCTCGTCACGGCCGCCGTGATCGCGGCCGCGTTGCCGTTCGCGCTGAGCCTGCCCCGACGGGCCCTCCCCGAGGCGGGCACCGCGGCGCCCGACCGGCCCACCCCGATGACGACCCTGTTGGCCCGCCCCGGGATGGCCCCGGCGGTGTTCGCCTCCCTCGTCGTCGTCTCCGGCATCGACCTCATCACCGCCTACTTGCCAGTGGTTGGCGAGAACGCCGGGCTGACGCCGCTGGTGGTGACGCTGCTCGTGGCCACGCGGTCGGTGCTCTCGATGGCCGCGCGCGCCGCCACCCCGTGGGTTCTGCGGCGGTGGGGACAGCGCGCCGTGCTGCTGGCGGCGCCGGCGGTCGCGACCCCGGCCCTGATCGTCCTGGGCGTGTCCGGGCACGTGCTGGTCCTGGGCGCCGCGCTGGCCGCGATCGGCCTGGTGTGGGGCCTCAACCAGCCCGTCACCATGAACTGGGTGACCGCCGCCGCGCCGTCCGGGAACCGCGCCGCGGCGCTCTCGCTGCGCATCACCGGCAACCGCGCCGCGCAGGTGGCGATGCCGCTCGCGGCCGGCGTGGTGGCGGGGGCCGCGGGGCCGGGCGGGGTGTTCCTACTGTCCGGGGCGGCGTCGGCCGCGACGGCCCTGTCGACAGTCGTGTCGCTGCGGCGCGGCCACGGACCCTGACGGCGGGGGAGGGCGCGGCGACGGGACGGGACCACGACGAGGTCCGCGGCCGACGCGTCCGGGTAGGACCTCGGTAGGCTCGACAGGGCAGTGCCGAGAAAGGTCAGCCCGTGGAATTCCTCCTCATCGCCGCCGTGCTCGCGGTGGCCGTCGCCGTCGTCTCCCGTTCCCAGAGCAGGGGGCAGACGCAGCTCGAGGCGCAGCAGGCCCACGCGATCGAGGACCACCGCGCCGAGGCGGCCCGCTGGATCGAGCGGCTCGGCGGCCAGGTTCTCAACCTCGAGGGCACCGACGACGCCTCTAAACAGGCCATGGCCGACGCGTCCGAGAGGTACACCGCCGCCGCCACCGAGTTGGAGAACGCCCGTACCCCCGTGCAGGCGCGGCTGGCCAAGGACACCGCGCTCGAGGGCCTGTACTACGTGCGCGCCGCCCGACTGGCGATGAACATGGACCCGGGGCCGGAGCTGCCCAAGACCGACGGGCAGGACCGCGCCGGCCGCGTGACCGAGGACCGGACCGTCGACTTCGAGGGCCGCCAACTCAGCGCCTCCGACCACCCCAGTGACCAGAATCCGCACTACTACCCGGGCGGCATGGTGGCCGGACGACCCGTGCCCGCCGGCTGGTACTCCGAGCCGTGGTGGGCGTCCGCGCTCCGCACGGGCGTGTGGATGATGAGCTCGATGATGCTGTTCAACATGATGTTCGCCGGGATGTCCGGCGTCGCCTACGGCGGCGAGGAGTTCGCCTCCGGCATGGGCGAGGGCGGCGATATGGGGGACATGGGCGGCGACGACGGCGGGTTCTTCGACGGCGGCCTGATGGGCGGCGACGGCGGCGATGCCGGTGGCGACGGTGGGGGTTTCTTCGACGGTGGCCTGTTCGGTGGCGACGGCGGGGGCGGCGACGGCGGAGGGTTCTTCGACGGCGGCCTGTTCGGTGGCGACGGCGGGGGCTTCTTCGACTTCTGACCCCGGCCGCACGGGCCCGCCCCGGGCCCGCGAACCCGTCCCGGCCCCGCTCAACCGCAGCCGGCGAGGATCCGGTCCATGGCGTCGCGCTCGGCGGGCGTCACCCACAGGTCGTAGCGATCCTTGACGAGCACCTGCCGCGCCACGTAGGCGCAGCGGAACTCCTTGCGCGGCGGCAGCCAGGTGGCCGCGTCGCCGGCGCCCTTGTGCTGGTTGCTGTGCCCGGCCACGGCGAGCAGGTTGAGCGGGTCATTGGCGAAATCGCGGCGCCGCTCTTCGCTGAGCTGCTGGGCCCCCTTCTGCCAGGCGTCGGCCATCGCCACCACGTGGTCGATCTGCACGAGGTTCGAGGTGCTCCGCCCGCGCACGAAGTCGATCCGCTCCCCGGTGTACGGCCCGTCCAGCACACCCGAGAGCACCACGCAGTCCCGCGTCCCCGGCTTGGTCACCACCTCCCGCAGATCACGCCGGAGGATGTCGTTGCGCGTGTCGCATCCGTTGCGCCCGAGTTCCACCGAGACGTCGTCGGACCACCGCTGGCCGAAGAGGTCGCGGTCGTATCCCGTCCGCGGCGCGCGGCCCTTGACCTCGAGCAGCGGCAGCGCGGCCCGCGCCTGGCCGACCAGCGGATCGACGGCCGGCACCCCCTCCGGGGTCGGAGGCGGGAGAGGTTCCTCCGGGGGCGGAGGCGGCGGCGGGGGAGCCGGGGTCGACTCTGGTGACGACGAGGGTGGCGACTGCGCGACCGCGGACGACGTCGGGGCCGTGCCCGTCACGCCGCCCGCGTCGTCGTCGGATCCCGCCAGGCGTCCGATCCCGGCCAGCACGAGGAGGGCCACGACGACGGCAATCGCGGCCTGCGGGGCTCGTGTGGCCCGTGTGGATCGTGAGGGCATGTCCGCACCCTAGCGATCCGGTCGGACACGGCTTCCCCGCCCTCTCGCCGGTTTGCACAACCTCAGCTTGGGGTCTACTCGAGCGATGCCTGGCTGAGGTTGTGCATACCGGGGCGGGATAGCCTGGCGGCGATGCCGCCCACCACCGAGGACGCCGACACCCCCGGAGCCGCCGCCGGCGCGAGCCCCGCCGCCCCCGTGCGGCTGCTCGCGGGGCTGTGCGCCCTGGTGGTGCTGGCCGCGACGGTGCTACGGACGTGGGTGGCCTCGGCGGGCTGGTTCTACTGGGACGACCTGCTCCTGCACGGCCTGGCCGCCCGGCACGCCTGGCCGTCGCCGGGACTGCTGCTCACCGACCACGACGGCCACCTCATGCCCGGGGGCATGCTCCTGGCCTGGCTCGCCGCGCACACGGCGCCCCTGGACTTCCGCCTTCCGCTGCTGCAGATCGCGCTGCTCCAGGTCCTCGCGGGCGTGGCGCTGGCCCGGATGCTGTGGGTGCTCCTGCGGGGCCGGCCGATCCTGCTCGCGCCGCTCGTCCTGGCGCTGGTGCTGCCGCTGGGCCTGCCGGCGGCCACGTGGTGGAGCTCGGCGCTCAACGCGCTCCCGCTCACGGCGGCGATGGCGTGGGCGGTGGCCTCGACGCTCCGGTACGCCGATACGGGACGGCCCCGGCACGGCGTGGGCGCGGTGGCAGCCACCGCGGTGGGCCTGTTCTTCGGGGAGAAGGCGGTGCTCGTGCCGGTCGTCGCCGTCGCCGTCCTGGTGGGCCGACAGTGGGTGCGCGGCGCCGACCTCCGAGGGATCTGGCCCGCCACACGCGCGCTGTGGGCGGCACAGGCGCTGGTCGTGGCGGCGTGGGCCGTGCTTTTCGCCCTGGCCGTGGGCCGGGCAGGCGGTGGCGACGTACCCAGCGACTCCGAGGGCGACCGGCCCGGCCTGTGGGGACTCATCGACCACTCGTACCGCCTCGCGGTGGGCCCCACCCTGGCGGGCGGCCCGTGGCGGTGGGAGCGCTGGCACCCCGGCCCACCGATGGCCGACCCGGGCGTGGCGGCCGTCACGGCGGGCGCGTTCGTCTGCGCGGCCGTGCTCGCCTGGTCCCTGCTCACCCGCCGCCGGACCGGGCCGATCTGGGCCGCCGCCGCGGTGTATCCGCTGGTCTCGGCGCTGCTCGTGGCGGTCGGCCGCGGCGGCCCGGACACCGCCACCGAGATCGTCCAGACGCTGCGTTACCACTCGGACGTGGCGGTGGTGCTGGCCGCGGCGCTCGCGCTCGCGTGGACGGCGACCCGCCGGTCGCCGGCGCAGCGGAACGGCTCGCGGGCGGCGCGATGGGAACCGGCCGCGGTGGCCGGGCTGGTGGTGGTGCTGGCCTCGTCGTCGTCACTCTCCACCGCCGCCTACCGGGACACCTGGGCCGAGCAACCCTCCCGCGACTACCTCGAGCCGCTGGTTACGGCGCTGCACGAGCGAACCGCGCCGATGCTCGACGCCGAGGTGCCGCCCGAGGTGCTGCTGCCGCTCACCGCCCCCGACAACCGGCTCTCGGCGGTGCTCGCGGGCGTCGACGGGCTTCCGCCGATCGGCGCGTGGACCACCGACCCGGTGACGATCGACGCCCACGGCGCGCTCCACTCGGCCGCCGTCGTCCCGGGGCGGACCATCGGGCAGGGACCCGAGCCGGACTGCGGGTACCGGGTGGCCGGCGGGACGCGCATCCCGCTCGACGGCCCCCTGCTCGGCCGCGACTGGGTGCTGCAGCTCAACCTGCTGGCCGACGCCGACGGCACCGTGGCCGTCCGCCTCGACGAGGGCGAGGAGGTGCGGGTCCCCATCCGGCAGGGGCTGGGCACGGTGTTCGTCCGCGTCGAGGGCTCGGGGGAGGGCGTCACCCTCGAACCGGGCGACGGGGTCTCGGAACTGTGCGTGGGCAGCGGACCGGTGGGGGTGCTCGTGCCGCGCTGAGGTGTCGGACCGAGGGTGCACCATAATGGGCGGGCCGGGCGGAGAACCGCCGGGCGGGAGGCGACGGAGGGAGGCCGGACATCGACATCGCTATGGTCATGGTGACGCTCGGCGTCCTCCTGGTGGTTCCCGGCCTCGTCGTGGGCCTGGCCGCCGGGCTCCCGTTCCGTCTCGCGGCGGTCGGGGCGATCCCCGCCACCTACGGTGTCGTCACCATCGCCACCTTTGTCTACGGCCACATCGGCGTCCCCTGGTCGCTGACCGGGTACGTCGTGGCCACCGCCGTCACGGCCCTGATCGTGGGGCTCGCGAGCCTGGCCGCCGTGGCGGGGACGCGGCGCCGGCGCCGCAGGTCGGCCCGGGCGACCACGGCCCCCGCGCGCGCAGGCCGCGCCGACAGCGCCGACCGCGTTGACCGTGGTGCCCGCTCCCGGACCGACCGCGGCTGGTGGTGGCTGCTGCCCGGCGCGTCCGTGCTGGTGAGCGCGTGGCTCATCGGCCAGATGGTCATCACCGAACTGTCCGCGACCCCCGGAGGCACCGCCGACATCTTCCAGGGCTGGGACGCGCACTGGCACGCCAACTACATCCGGTTCATCCACGACGAGGGCCAGGCCGCCCCCGACCGGGCCGGCGAGCTGCGCTACCCGGAGAACGCGGCGCCGCTCTACTACCCGAGCACGTGGCACGCCGTGGCCGCCCTCGTCATGGGCCTGCGCGGGATCGGCGCGGTGGAGACCTACAACCTCGTGCAGATCGGGACGCTCGCCCTCTCCTTTCCGCTCGGCGTGGCCGCCCTGGCCTGGCTCCTCACGCGGGACCGCTTCTCCCGGCCCGCATCGGCGACCGCCGCCGCCGTGGCCGCGATGGCCACGCCGCTGTTCCCGGGACTGCCGTTCGTCGAGATCATGGTGGCGGCCACCCCGTCGGCCGCCGCCAACGGCCTCGCCGGCGTCGTCGCCGCCGTCACGGTGGCCGCGCTCGCCGAGCGGCGGCTCCTGCCGCTGGCCGCGCTCAGCCTGGTGGGGGTCGGCGGCGTGCACCCGTCGGCGATGGTCACCACTGGGGTGTTCGTCCTGTTCTGGTGGCTCTTCGAGGGACTATGGCGGCCGGTTCGGACGCGACTGCGCGACCTCGCGGTGCTCGCCGGGGTCGCCCTCGCCGGGGGACTGACGCTGCTGCCGCAGGTCCTCATCGTGTCCGGGGACGCCGACGACATCGCGTCCTTCGAGTTCGAGATCGGCCTGGGCCGCGCCGAGACCTGGGGCAAGGCGGTCACGCTGCAGGTGCGGCACGTCCAGGACTGGGGCATCCGCTGGGTGCTCCTCTCCCTGGCGGCCCTCGGCCTGCTGGTCCTGCTGCGGCGCGTCGTCCTGTGGCCGGTGCTGCTGTGGGGCGGGCTGCTGGTGGTGTGCGTCAACGCCATGAGCGTGTTCGGCAACTGGACCGGCGGGTGGCTCCGGGTAGCGGGCAGCGTCTACTACAACGACCCGCGGCGCATCGGCGTGATCCTCGCGATCGTCGTGGCGGCGGTCGTCGGCGTGGGGGTGGGCGCCACCGCGCAACTGGTGGCCGGGTGGCTCGGCCGTCTGGTCGCCCCGGTCACCGACGGCGCCGGCCGGGGCGGCACTGCGACCCGGCTCATGACCGCCCTGATCGCGCTGGTCGCCACCGGGTCGTGGGTGATCCAGGCTTCGCCCGAGTACGCCGTCGCCGCGGGCACGAGCCAGCGGTGGGCGCGGATGGTGGGCGCCCACGACCTGCGGGCGTTCGACTGGCTGGCCGAGCAGCCGCAGGCCTATACGGGCCTCGTCTACACCAACCCCGACGAGGGCTCGGGCTGGATGTACGCCACCCACGGCCTGCCCTCCACCGAGCGTCACTATCTCGCGCCACTGGACACGGCCCCGCTCACCTCGTTCCTCTTCCACACGATGGACCAGGCGGGTCTCAACCCGCGCGTGGACTCCGCGCTCGCCGAGCTGGGCGTGACCTACGTGTACATCAGCCCGCCCAACTACTGGGGCTTCCAGAAGCCCAACCCGCACCTGCTCGAGCTCGACGACACGCCCGGGCTGGTCAAGGTGTACGCGGACACGCACGTCCGGATCTTCGCGGTGCGGGCCGCGTTCACCGACGCCGAACTGGATCGGATCCGGGCCTCGTCGCCCTTCCCGCCCGAGCAGCGCACCCCGCTCACCCGCGCGAGCGTCGAGTACGGGACCGGGTGACGGGCCGCGCCGTACTCTGGTGACGGTCGCCCGCCGGGGCGGCGCGGCGGGGACGCCGCACACCGGGAGGGGATGCACATGCGCGCACTCGTGACCGGCGGGGCCGGATTCATCGGCTCGACGCTGGTGGACCGACTGCTGGCGGAGGGTCACGAGGTGACGGTGGTCGATGACCTCTCCCGCGGCCGCGCCGCCAACCTCGATTCCGCCCGCGGGGCCGGCAACCGCTTCGTCTTTCACGAGCTGTCGATTGCCGACCCGGCGATCACGGAGGTGGTGGAGCGGGCGCGGCCGGACGTGGTGTTCCACCTCGCGGCGCAGATCGACGTGCGCCTGTCCGTCGAGGATCCGGTGCACGACGCCGAGGTCAACGTGGTGGGCACCGTCCGCCTGGCCGAGGCCGCGCGCCGGGCCGGGGTCCGCCGGATCGTCTTCACCTCCTCCGGCGGCTCCATCTACGGCCCCGTCACCGAGCTGCCCGTCGCCGAGACGCGGCCCGTGGACCCCATGAGCCCGTACGCCGCCGGCAAGGTGGCCGGTGAGATCTATCTGGAGATGTACGCCAAGCTGTACGGCCTCGAGTGGGCGGCCGTCGCCCCGGCCAACGTGTACGGCCCGCGCCAGGACCCGCACGGCGAGGCGGGCGTGGTGGCGATCTTCTCCCAGCGCCTGCTGGCCGGCGAGCCCACGCGGGTGTTCGGCGACGGCGGCAACACCCGCGACTACGTGTACGTGGACGACGTGGTGGACGCCTTCGTCCGCGCCGCCACGGTCCCGGAGGCGGCCGGCCTGCGCTTCAACGTCGGTACGGGTGTAGAGACCAGTGACCGCGAGCTCCACACCCTCGTCGCCGCGGCCGCGGGCGCCGCCGACGACCCCGAGTACGCCCCCGCCCGCCTGGGCGACGTGGCCCGCTCGGCGCTCGACGCCGGCCGCGCCGCGGAGATCCTGGGCTGGGCGCCGGCCGTGCCGATCCGCGAGGGCGTGGCCCGGACGGTGGACTACTTCCGCGGCTGAGCCGCGAGGGCCCGGCGGGTCGGGGGGACGACGACGAGGCGTACGTCCGCCTCCCACGTCACCGCGGGGTCGGCGTAGGGCTCGTCCGCGCGATGGAGCCACAGCCCGCGGGCGTGCCGCCACACGGTCGGCAGGACCCGCCCGTCGTCGCCCCGGCGGACGGCGGTGTGGCGGGCGCGGATCTCGCGGTCGCGCCACAGCGGGACCGTACCGCCGAGCATCACGGCGAGCATCGCCTCGAACGCGCCGCAGCCGGTGTCGAAGACCCCGCCGTGTCCGCGGGTGCCGTAGACCGGGCTGCCGTCGGCGAAGTAGCCGGTGTCGAGACGGACGGCGGCCTCACCGAGGTCGGAGGTGGACCAGCGGTGACGCAGGCCGAACCGCACCTGGAGCAGTTCCACCGGGTCGGCGGGCGCGGTGAGCGAATAGCGCCGGACGGGCCCCGGCGGGCGCCAGTCCGACGGTCCGGACACGCCCACCCCGAGGTCGGGGGACTCGGCGTAGACGATCCGGTCGGCCCGCAGCCCGAGCCGCTCGGCCGTGCCCACGATGCGCCCGCCGTAGGAGTGGCCCACCACGGTGAGCTCGGCGCCGGGGCACTCGATCTCCAGGACGCGGTCCACCTCGCGGCAGAAGCGGACGAGGCGCGGGGCCATCGCCTCGGCGAACCGGGGGCGGCCCGCGTCGGCCATGATGTCCTGCGGGAACTCGCCGTCGAGGAACGCCAGTACCGCCAGCCGACCGCCGCCGGCTGCGACGAGGTCCACGGCGACGTCAGTGTTGACGTGCGACATGTCTAAGTTGGTGCCCGTGCCGGGGACGTACACCGCCACCGCGTCGGTGCCGGGGCCGACGTCGCCCACGACCTCGATCATCCGGCCGCCCCGGTGCGCCGAGAACCCGACGAACGACCGCCGGCGCCGGCCGTCGCGCCGTAGCATCGTCTCGAGCCGGCCGATCCGCGGGCTCCACGGTGTGCCCGCGAGCTGCTCGCGGTGCAGGGCCCGGCGCACCGAGACCGCGTTGGCGCGGGCGCGCACCGCCCACGGCACGCCGTACGTGCCGCCGACCGCCTCGGGCTCGGCCAGCGCGAGCAGGCGCCGGTCGGCCGTGCTCATGTGCTCGACACCCGCGTATACCTCGGCCGGCGACGCGTCCGCCCACGCCGCGACCGTCGCGCGGGTGTCGAGCGTCCCGGCGCCGCCGGCCTGGCTCCTGCCGGCTCCGGCGAGTCGGGTGAGGTCGCCGAGCGCGTTGGCCACGGCCCTGCCCAGCCGGTCGGCGAGCGCGTCCCGTTCCGCCGCGGGCAGTGGGTCGGGGCCGTCGAGGTCGTCCCACGTGTCCTCGGCCAGCTCGACCAGCCGGTAGATGCCGGAGAGCAGGTCGGCGAGGCCGCGCGCCTCGCCGTCGAGGGCGTCGGCCAACGCGGCGAGGGCGGGGGAGCGGGTCGGCGACGACGCGAGCGCGTCCCGCGCGGAGGTGAGCGCGTCGCGCGCGGACACGAGCTGCGCGGCCAGCTCGAGTAGCCGGAGCACCCGCCCCGGCGGCGGGTTCTCGGGGAGCGCGCCGGTCATCGCGGCCGCCGCACGGGCTGGTCGGCGCTCACGGCGCGGGCCGCCTCGGCCGCCGCCTCCTCGGACAGCTCCCCGCCGGCGAGCGCCTCCACCAGCGCGGCGAGGCGGGCCAGCCGGTCGCCGGCCGGGTGCAGGAGGGCGCGCACCTCGTCGTCGGCGCCCTCCACCCGGGCCCCCGGACCCGCTCCGTCGCTCCCGCGCGCACTTTGTGCGTTCGCGCGCGTGGGTACCCGCGCGGGAGCACCGGCCGCGCGCGGGGAGGGTGCGGCGGCGAGGCGCTCGCGGGCGACGGCCAGCCGGCGGGACAGGCGTGCGGCCTCGCCGCGCACGGCGTCGGGTGCCGGGGCGTCGGACGTCCGGGGGTCGGTCACCGCCGCGGCGGGCCGGGCTCTGCGGGCGGGGCGGCAGCTTCGTCGGGGCCGCCCGGCTCTGCGAGGTAGGCCGTGTCGTCGGGGCGGACGGCGTTCTGCAGGGCGACCGCGCGGGCGAGCCGGGCGTACCGCAGCTCCTGCTCGCGGAAGCGCACGTAGGTGGAGACGGTGACAAAGGCGAAGCCCATGACCAGCGCGTAGAGCACCAGGTCGGTGCCACGCTGGACGCCCAGTGCGTTGGCGACCACCGTGAGGTCGTCGGGGCGGACCACGGCGTACACCATGAACACCACGAACAGCACGAACCCGATCTTCACGCCGGCCTTGGCACGCGCCTTGCGGCGGTTGGCCAGGAAGAACAGGACCAGCGCGGCGCCGGCCAGCAGGAGCAGGACCTTGATCATCGGGGCAGTCTCCGTCCCACGAAGCCATCGGAGAGAATGTTGATCCCGTTGAGCAGCGACTGTCCCTTGGACATGGAGTACTCCGTGTAGAGGATGTCGACGTGCTGCTCGGCGGTCCGCCAGCCGCGGGAATCCATGAGCTCCACGAACTCGCTCGCGTGGCTCATGCCGTTCATCCGCAGGTTGAGATCCTCGGCGACGCGGCGGTTGAACGCGCGCAGCCCGTTGTGGGCGTCGGTCAGGCCGAGCCGCCGGGTCCGGGGGGAGAGCAGGACGACGGTGCGCAGCACGATGCGCTTGAGCAGCGGCACCTGGTCGTCCTCGCCGCGGGGGCGGCCGAAGCGCGTGCCCACCACGATGTCGATCGGTTCGCTGCGCAGCCGGCCGACCATCGCCTGCACGTCCTTGACCTGGTGCTGTCCGTCGGCGTCGAAGGTGACGAAGTAGCGGGCGCCGGGCTGGGCGCGGGCGTACTCGACGCCGGTCTGGATGGCCGCGCCCTGACCGAGGTTCACCGGATGCTGCACCAGGTGCGCCCCCGCGCGGTGGATGGCCGCGGCCGAGTCGTCCGCCGAACCGTCGTCCACCGCCACGATGTTGGGGAACGTCTCGCGCGCGCTGACGAGGACCTCCTCGATCACGGTGCCCTCGTTGAAGCACGGCACGACCAGCCAGACGTCGAGGTTGCGGGTGTCGTCCCGACCACCCGCCGCGTGTTCCCCTGACCGCCGCACCGCCTCACCGCTCATCGCGGGTCGATACTATGCGATCGGACGTGCACGGCGGCAACGACAAGGACGGCGGTTCCCCTGATGGCCATTGACGTAATGCTCCCCTACTACGGGGACGTCGACCACTTCAAGAAGGCCGTGGACAGTGTCCTCGCCCAGAGCTACCGGGACTTTCGCCTAGTCGTGGTGGACGACGGCTACCCGGACCCGGAGCCCGCCCGGTACATGGGCGAGATCACCGCGAGCGACGAGCGGGTCTCGTATGAGAAGAACGAGACCAACCTCGGCGCCAACGGCAACTACCGCAAGTGCCTCGACATGGTCACCGCGCCGATCGTCGTGGTGATGGGCGCCGACGACGTCATGCTGCCCAACTACCTTCAGGTGGTCGCCGACGGCTTCGCCGCCGTCCCCGACGCCGCCGTCATGGAGGTGGGCGTCAGCGTGATCGACGAGCACGGAGCGCCCGTGCGCGGCTTGTCCGACTCGGTCAAGTCGTTCACCTCGCCCAAGGCCGACGGCCGCACCGTCCTGCATGGCGAGAAGCTCATGACCTCGCTCATGCACGGCAACTGGACCTACTTCCCGTCGCTCGCGTGGAGCTCGGAGTGGGTCACGCGGATCGGCTTCCGCGAGGGCCTGGACGTGGTGCAGGACCTCGCCCTGTTGGTGGACGTGATCACCGGCGGCGGTCACATGATCTACGACCCGACGCTGGCGTTCCTCTACCGCCGCCACTCCGCCTCCGACTCCTCGGTGCGCGCGCTCGACGGCCGGCGGTTCGACGAGGAGGCCCGCTTCTTCGCCGCTGAGGCCGACGCCTTTGCCGCCCGCGGATGGAAGAACGCCGAGAGGGCCGCCCGCCTGCATGTCACGTCGCGACTCAACGCGCTGTCGCTCATCCCGACCGCGGCGAAGGCCGGCAAGCTCGCCGAGGGCGGCAAGAAGCTGCTCGGGCACACTTTCCGCAGGTTCTGACCGGCGGCCCGGATCGGTCGGCTGGACCCTGACCCGGCGTGAGGGGGTGGAATGTCCGGCATGACCGGTATCCCCGAGACCTGGATCCCGCACCGACGTGACGACGGCGAACTCGTCGGCTGGATCGACATGACCGTTGCCGAGCCGCTGCTCGTACCCGTCGACCGGCTGGGCCGCGCGCTCGACCCGGTGGACGACTGGCACGAGGCCGAGCAGGTGCTCGACGGCATCGGCCTGCGTTTTCTCATGGGCCGCTACGTGGTCGACGAGGGCGGGCGCGAGACGGTCGTCCGCATCGCGCACATCTACGACGACCGGATCGTACTCACCACGGCGCTCACCGACGCGGTCGAGGACGTGGGCCGCGCGATCGTGGTGCCCTTCCCCGCGCCGGACGAACTCCGCGAGGCCTGATCCAGCTGAACCGGCCCGGATCGGCACAACACCAGCACGGGGGTCACTGGACGGACACCTCGCTGATGTTGGGCAAACCGGAGGCCGGGGTCCGGCGTCCGCCGCTCCGGGGGTACTCCGATGCGTGTGAACGCCGCGGTGAGTCAACCGGGGGTGTTCGCCGGGGCGGCGGTTACTGGAATACGCCCCGCCCGTCCGACGCCACGCAGCGGATGACGTATCCGTATTCCTGTGCCTCTCCGGCGCCCATGATCCCGCAGTTGAACCCGTCGATCTCGGCCCCCTTGTCTCCGGCACGCACGCCTGGTGACGCGAGGAAGGTCTCGAGGAGCGACGCACCGTCCGCGCAGCTGAGGCCCCCCTCGGTCCACAGGGGCTTGTCTAGGGGACCCGCGACGCTGCCGCAATCCTCCCGGCCGCTCGCCCCCGCCTGTGCGGGCGCGGCCTGTGCCGAGGAGTCAGCCGTCCTCGAGTTCGCTGCCGTCGTCGAGGTCTCGGACGCCGGCGAGGAGCTCGCCGGTGATGAGCTCGCCTGCGAGGGGCTCGCCGGCGGGGAGCTCGCGTGCGTGGACCATGCCGGGGGCCCGGTCCGCTCCGCGGCCGTGGGGTCGGGCCCGGAGATGATGGAGGTGCAGCCCGCCGTCACGACGAGACCGGCGAGCGCCGCGCCCACCACGGTCGGCCTGAGATTCCCTGTACCCATGGGCGCCCCCGGTGTGCCTGTGTTCTGTGTGGTCGGTCGTTCAGCGTAAGGGGCTCCCGGGTCGTTGTCTGTCCTGCGAACGGATGACCCGACACCTACCGCCGTACGATCACCACGCGCGAGCCCACCTCGCGGACGTCGAAGAGGGTCGGGTCGGCGAACTGCCGCGGGGCGAAGCGGATCTGCTCGGTCTCGTTGTTGTGCTCGAGCGGCATCACGTTGACCAGCACCGGGAGGGTGAGCCACCCGCCGTCGGCGCGGTCGAGCACGAACACGTCCGGGGCGCGGAACGGCCCCGAGTCCAGGGCTGCGGTCAGCTCGGCGGGCCCGGCCGCGGCGGCCCACCTGCGGAGCTGGTCGAGCCGCTCCTCGTACCGCCCCGTCGGCGCCGCGTAGGCCTGCGCGGGCGCCTGGAAGGTGAAGTAGGGACGGTAGGCGTAGAGGGTGTGGTCGGCGGTGACGACGACGAGGTCGGACGGCCCGCGGCCCGGTGTCATCGCGTCGATCGCCCCCAGAACCCCGTGCGGCACCGGCGACTGCGCGCGGGCGACGGCGGCGAACTGGGCGTCCTCCTCGGACACGTGCTGCACCGACTGCACGGCGGCCAGTCCGGCCAGCACCACCGCCACCGCGCGGACTCGGCCGCGCGACGGCCGCGGGGTGGTGGCCACCGCCCACCGGGCCAGCGCGAGGCCCCCCAGGACGCCGGCCAGGGCGAGGGCGAGCCCGACCACCGGGATCATGCGGAACGGCAGCAGCGTGCTCCCGGTGACGGCCCGCAGCCCGGACAGCACGAACCACCCGAACGACGCGGCCACCAGCACCGCGAGCGCCCGGGCGATCACCAGGGCACGGTCCGCGGGCAGGGACGCGACCTCGTCGTCGTCACGCACCGTCCCCGCCGGTCCCACCCGGTGCCGCACCGATTCCGCGCCCCACCCGGCCACGCGCCCGGCGCCGCGCGGCCACACCGTGGCGAGGATCCACACCAGGCCGAGCAGGCTGAGCACCCCGGTCGCGGACGGCTCGAACATCGGCAGTGGCCAGCGCGTGGCGGACTCCGGGGCGAAGTCGTAGGCCACCGACGGCTCGGTGCCGGCGCCGCCGAGCACGGCCAGGAGGAAGCGGTGCCAGAACACCAGCGCGAGCGCGGCCGAGATCGCGGCCACGGCGGCGAGGTGGGCGAGCAGCGCCACGGCCACGCCGCGGTCGGCCCGGGAGAGCCAGGCGGCGCCGACGACGACGAGGCCCGCCACCAGCGCCGCGAAGCCCGCGATGAGCGTGTACCCCAGTGCCGCCCAGCCGAGGTACACGCTGATCGTGACGACCAGCGGCCAGGTCGGCCCGGGATCGGCACCTACCCCTTCACCGGGCGCGCCGTCGCGGCCCGAGCGGACCCGGCCGCACAGCAGCAGCGTGGCCACCACGACCTGCGGGAGCAGGCAGATGAGGATCCACGAGTACGGCTCGTAGGCGTTGGTGTGGACGCCCACCACGGACGTGGCCAGGCCCAGCAGGGCCGCGATCCGGGCGGGGACGAGCCAGCGCCAGGCGACGAACGCGATCGCGCCCGCGATCGCCATGGTGACGATCGCGTACGGCTTGTAGAACTCCCAGCCGTCAACCCCCGCCAGCGCCGCCAGCCGGCCGCCCACCCAGAACCACTGCGGTGGGTAGAAGGGGGCGGCGTCGGCGTAGAAGACGTCGTCGAGGGCGGGCGAGTCGGCGAAGCGGGTGACGTAGGCGACCCGGTTGAGCTGGTCGCCGCCGAGGCCGAACAGGTAGTGCGGCGTCCCGTGGAGGACCAGGCCGAGGTGGCCCGCGGCGAGGAACGCCGGGCCGGCGGTGCCGAGGAGCCACAGGCCGCGCTCGTCGGTTCCCCGGCCGTCGCGGCCACGGCGCAGCAGCAGCCACCCGGCGAGCGCGACGAAGCCGGCGGCGAGGGTGGCGCCGAACGCCCGCGGCAACCAGCTGGGCTGGGCGAACGACAACCGGTCCACCGCCGCGAGCGTGAGCCCGCCCACGAGCGTGGCCACGACGAGCGCCGCGAGCAACTCGGTGCCTCTACGGATGAGGAGTCGGGCCCCGGTCATCGCGTTCCGCGCAGTATCCCGCCGACGTGCAGGACGACCCCCAGTCCGGGGCCGGCGAGCAGGGCGATCGCCGAGCGGTCGTCGAGCGGGGCCGGCACGGCGACGAGCAGCACCGCCGCCGCCACGACCGCCAGCCACCAGCCGGCGTTGTAGAGCAGGTGCCGGTCGAAGGCCAGCGCCGCGTTGCCGGTCACCATGAGCGCGGCCGTGCCCACGGACGCGGCGGTGAGCGCGGCGAGCACCGCGCCGGGAAGGACGAACTCCGCGCCGAACAGCACGCGGATGAGCCACGGGCCGACCAGCCACGCCGCCCCGGCGCCCGCGACGCCCACCGCGGTGACGGCCGCCAGCGGCGCCGCGAGCGCACGGACCCCCCGGGCCCGGCGCTCCACGAAGTGCACGATGATCGCGCTCTGGAAGCTCGTCAGCGGCACGAGCAGCGGGGCTCGGGTGAGCGTGATCGCGAGGATCACCGCGCCCACCAGCGGCGTGGGGTCCGACGCGCGGACGGTGGCGGTGACGAACACGGGGAAGCCGGTGACCAGCGCGGACGTGCCGGCCGAGGCGAGCATCGCCGTGCCGGTGTTGCGCCAGAAACGGCGCGCCCCCACATCGAGCGACGAGGCCAGCGCCGCGCGGACCGCCGGGATCAGCGCCACGAGCAGCGCCCACGTGACCGTGCCCGCGACGGTGGCCAGGGCGAAGCCGAGCCCGGACCCGCCGACCGCCCACGCCACGCCCGCGACCGCCAGCCGCAGCGCCGCGTCCACCGTGAGCAGCACCGCGTACAGCCCCCAGCGCTCGGTCCCGGACAGCGCGCCGGCGGTGGCGGCCTGGAGAGTGAAGCCGCAGATGCCGACCGCCATGATCGCCACCCCGAGCCCCGCGAACGTGGGAAGCCCGAGCGACGGCCACGCCGGCCAACTCGCCGCGACGCCGGCGGCGAGCACCAGGCCCAGAACGAGGCCGGCGGGCAGGAGCCGGACCCGGCGGTTGGCCGGCGCCGGCGGCGGGGCCTGGCCGGAGGCGTGGTCGGCGCCCGCGGTCCGGGCCGCGCGGACGGCCCGCGTGCCCTCCTGCATGAGCCCGTTGGCCACGCCGCCGAGCGCGAAGAACGCGCCCCAGTAGGTGGCGAACAGCGGGTAGTCGACCGGGCCGAGCGCGCGACCGGCCACGAGCATGACAACGTACCCCGAGGCGGCGGCGAAGAGCGTCGCCAGGGTCAGCGCCCGCATGCCGGCGGCGGACCCCTTCGTCGTCGTCGCCCCGCTGCCCACCGGGCCGGCCGGTGCCGGGTCAGCCGCGGCCGGGGTCGACATCGGGCATGCCGAGGGTGGGGGGCAACTCGCGCGCGAACAGCCAGGCGTTCCACAGCGGACGCAGGTCCACGGTGGTGTGGTCGGCCGACAGGTGGAGGAAGTCGTCCGTCGTCGCGGTCTTCCCGGAATACGTGGCGACCCACTTCTTGAGCAGGCGGAAGAAGGCGTCGTCGCCGATCGTCAGCCGCAGCGCGTGCAGGGTCAGGGCGCCGCGCTTGTACACGCGGTCGTCGAACATGTCCTTGGGGCCGGGGTCGGACAGCAGGATGTCCTGCGGCGAGTTCTGCAACTTGGAGTAGTAGCGCAGGGCGTGGCTGCCGGCGTCGGCGCCGCCCGAGAACTCCGTCCACAGCCACTCGGCGTAGCAGGCGAACCCCTCGTGCAGCCAGATGTGCTTCCACGCCGCGGCCGTGACCGCGTTGCCGAACCACTGGTGGGCCAGCTCGTGAGCGATGAGCCGCTCGTCGTCCGTGCCGGCCTCCACCGTGTTGCGCCCGAACGTCGACATCCCCATGGCCTCGAGGGGGATCTCCAGCTCGTCGTCGGTGACCACGATCTTGTACGCGTCGTACGGGTACGGGCCGAAGAGCCTGGAGAACACCTCGAGCATCTCGAGCTGCCTGCCGAACGCCGCGCGGAAGCCGCGCTTGAGGTCCGCCGGCACGTAGGCGTGCACCGGGACCTCCCCGCCGGAGACCTCCAGGTGCTCGTATCGGCCGAGGTTTACCGTGACCAGGTACGTGGACGTGGGCTGGGGCAGGTCGAACTCCCACGTCGTCATGCTGCCGCTGCGCTTCTTGCCCACGAGCGTGCCCGTGACCACCGCGCGGTACGGCGAGTCCGTGGTGAGCCGGATGTGGAACGGGGCCTTGGACGCCGGGTGGTCGTCGCACGGGAACCAGCTGGCCGCGCCGTTGGGTTGGTTGGCCACCAACACGCCGTCCTCGAGCTCCTCCCAGCCCACCTCCCCCCAGCTGCCCCGGATGGGGCGCGGGTTGCCGTCGTACTTGACGGTCACCGAGAACGCGGCGCCCACCGGCAGGGGATCGGTCGGCGTCACTGTGAGCTTGCCCCGCGGCCGCGTGTACCGGGCGACGCGGCCCCGGTCGAGCGTCACCTTGGACACGTCCAGGTGCGGCGAGAGGTCCAGGTGGATGGACTTGAGCGGCTCGGTGGCGGTGGCGGTGATGACGGCCGTGCCGCGCAGGTTGTTGGAGCTCATCTTGTAGGTGAGGTCCAACTCGTAGCGCGAGACGGTGTAGCCGTGGTTGCCGGCGGTGGGCAGGTACGGGTCGACCGGGTCCGCGCGTGAGGGGTTGCGTGGTGCCGCGACCTTGGCGACGAGGTCCTTTTTGACTGCCCTGATATCCATGACCAGCGCGAGTGTAGTGGACCGCGGTCCGGACGCAGCTCTCCCGCGCCCGCGCCGGGGCTCGCCTGCCGGCGGCCGCGCGGGCCAATTCTGGGAAGTACTTGCCAACTAGGAAAGTAGATGCCTATGATGGAATTGTCGTCATGAGGGAAAGGCTCTCGGCGACGGCGATGAGGAGGGAATGACATGAGCACCGAGAACGCCACCACCGGCAACGCCGGGACCGTCGATCGCGCCGAGGCCGCGCGCCTGCTCGCTGAGGCCGAGGGGCGCGGACCCGTCACCACCGAGCGCGACGTCCGGATCTACGCCGGGTTCGCCGCCGCGATCGCCGTCGTCATGGGCGTCGGCACCGTCGCGATCATGCTCTCCAACTGGGCGATGATCCCTTACGTCCTCGCCCTGTTCGGCCTCATCTGGTGGCAGCGCCGCGCCAGCGGGGCGAGCCCCCTGGGCGCGGGCCGGACGTACACCTGGGGGGTCGGCGGCTCGGGCGTGCTCATCGTCGTCGTCGTCACCGGGCTCCACGTCGTCCGCACCACGCTGGGCCTCACCTGGTGGTGGTACGTGCTCGGCGCGGTCGTGGTGGCGCTGCCCGGCCTGGTCGCCGCGTGGCTCATCGCGCGGCGGGGCCGCCGGTGAGAGGGGAGGGGGACGCGATGACGACGACGAGTTCCTCCACCCCCGCGGGCTCCGCCCGGGACGGCGCCACCGCGGACGGTGCCGCCTCCGCGGCCGCCTCCGGCGGGCACGCCCGGCACCGGCTCGACGAGACCATCCACGCGCCCGTGCGCTTATCGATCGTCGCCGCCCTCGCCGGCGCCGACGAGGCCGAATTCGCGACCGTCCGCGACGCGATCGAGGTCACCGACTCGACCCTGTCCAAGCAGGTCTCCGTGTTGGAGAAGGCCGGGTACGTCAAGGTCAAGAAGGGCTATGTGGGCAAGCGGCCGCGGACGTGGCTTTCGCTCACCCGCGACGGCCGCCGCGCGTTCGAGTCGCACCTCGAGGCCCTGCGCGCGATCGCCGGCGGCTGAGCCCCGGCCCCCTGGGGGTTGCGCATCCTCACCGTCGCTACGCCCGCAGGTTGTGCACCCGTTCCGGAATAGGACGGATGCGCAACCCCCGGTGTGGGCGACACACGTGATGCGTAACCCGGGTCGCAGGCTGCGGGCCAGGTCGATGCGAAGGTACGTGAGTTCATGCGGTCGCCTCCCAGCGGTCGGCGCGCCCGGTGAGCGCGACGAAGGCGTCGTCGAGAAAGTGGCGGGCGATCTCCATCTCGCGCGCCGAGGTCGAGGTGAGCAGGGCCCGCGCCGTGGCGTCGGAATCGGAGCTGGGCAGCGTCAAACGACCGTCCTCGTGGCGGTTCACCTCGGTGACCGCGAGCAGACTCTCGGACGAGGGCTCCCCCGCTTCAGGAGACCACGTGACCGTGAGTCGGCGCCCGGCGACCTTCGAGGACCGCCGCCCCCGGGTTGTGCATCCTCTCCGCCGCCGCGAGTGCCAGCTGTGCATCCGTTCCGTCGCGGGACGGATGCGCAACCACCGGGGTGGGAGACACACATGATGCGCAACCCGGGGCTGGAACAGGCTGCGTGCCGCAGTGGAGCACGTGGGCTCAGCCGCGCCAGGGCGCGATCGGGTTGCCCTGCCAGCGCGTACCCGCGGGGATGCGGTCTCCGCGCATGACGAGCGAGGCCGGGCCCACGGTGGAGCCGGCGCCGATCGAGGACGCGGGCAGCGCCACGCAGTGGCAACCGAGGGTCGCCCCGGCCTCGAGGTCCACGCGGTCGAGCTGCATGATCCGGTCGTGGAACAGGTGCGTCTGCACCACGCAGCCGCGGTTGACGGTGGCGCCGTCACCCAACGAGATGAGGTCGGCCTCGGGTAGCCAGTAGGACTCGCACCACACGCCGCGGCCGATCTTCGAGCCCAGCATCCGGAGCAGGAACGTGAGCACGGGAGTGCCGGTCGCGGGGCGGGCCATCCAAGGCGCGGCCAACAGTTCGACGAAGGCGTCGGCGACCTCGTTGCGCCAGACGAACGACGACCACAGCGGCTGCTCGCCGGCCCGGATGCGGCCCACCAACAGCCATTTGGCCAGGACGGTGAGCATGAGCGCCACCAGCCCCGCGTAGGCGAGCGCCAGCCCGGAGGCCGCCGCGGCCACGCCGAAGCCCCACTTCTGGTGCACGCCCTGCATCAGGACGAGCACGCTCACGAGCAACAGGAACGAGAGCCACACGGGCACCAGGCGCAGGGTCTCCCAGGCGCCGCGGGCGGCCTTGAGGCGGGTCGGGGGCTGGTAGGTGCGCGCGTCGCCGTCGGAGGTGGCGACGGCCCGGGGCAGCTTCTGCGGCGGCGAGCCCAGCCACGAGGTGCCCTTCTTGGCTTTCTGCGGCGCGGAGGACAGGACGGCGACGAGCCCGTGCTTGGGCACCTTGCGGCCGGCGGAGGCGATGCCGGAGTTGCCGAGGAATGCGCGCTTGCCGATCTGCGCGTGCTCGAGCCGCATCCAGCCGGAGCCCAGTTCGTAGGGGGCGACCATGGTGTCGTCGGCGAGGAAGGCGCCGTCGCGGACCGTGGTGAGCGAGGGGATGAGCAGCACGGTGGAGGCCTCGACGTCCTTGCCGATCCGCGCGCCCAGGGCCCGCAGCCAGGCCGGGGTGAGCATCGAGGCGTACAGCGGGTAGAGCCAGGTGCGGGCGGCGTCCATGAGCCGCTCCGAGCACCAGCCCTGCCACGCGACGCGCGAGTGGACGGGGTGGAAGCCCTCCCGCAGGCCGAGCGAGAGCAGCCGGATAGACACCAGGGTGACAGCCGCGAAGAGCGCCAGGGCGAGCAGCGCGCCGGGCAGCGACCACAGTGCCGCGCGCACGACGAGCTCGGCGGAGCCGGCGGCGTCGCGGGTGCCCCAGGCCACCACGGCGAGGCCGGCGCCCAGGGCGAGCAGCGGCAGCGCGCCCAGGATCCCGGCGGAGAGCTGATAGACGACGCTCCACGCGCGGCTGTGCGGGGCCAGTTCGCGCGGCCAGCTCGACCCGCGCTTGCCCCGCTTGAGCGCGGGCGAGCCGGCGTAGCGCTTGCCGGCCTTCACCGAGCCCACCACAGCGGAGCCGATCTCGACGTGCGCCCCGCGGCCGACGGTCGCGCCCGGCAGCAGGGTCGAGCGCGCGCCCACCACGGCGTTCTCGCCGATCTCCACGGCGCCGATGTGCACCACGTCGCCGTCGATCCAGTAGCCGGCGAGGTCCACCTCGGGCTCGATCGAGGCGTGGGCGCCCACGGTGAGCAGGCCGGTCACCGGCGGCAGGGTGTGCAGGTCCACGCCGCGGCCGATCCGCGCGCCGAGTAACCGAGCGAAGGCCACCAGCCACCCGGCGCCGCCGAGGGAGACCGCCCCGGAGGTCTCGACGAGCCGCTCGGCTGCCCAGAGCCGCAGGTGCACGGACCCGGCCCGCGGGTACGTCCCGGGCCGGACGCCCGCCATGAGCGCGCGGCACAGGCCCGCCGTCACCACCATCCGGCCGGCGGGCAGGATGAGTAGCACCGCGAGCACGGCCAGCACCCACCACGACACGGGCCGCGCCCACTGCACGCCCGCCCACGCGGCCACATTGTTGGCCACGCCCAGCCAGGTGAGCCACTGCAGGCCGGTCACGGTGAGTAGCGGGATCGTCGCGGCCACCTGGAGCAGTTGCGCACCGCGGCCGACGGGCCGGACCTCGCGCGGCTCCACGGAGGCCACGGGCTCGAGCTCGTCGAGGTAGGCGGCGAAGTCGCCGAGGCGGGGCCGGTCGTAGATGTCGCCCACGGTGACGGCGGGGAAGCGCTCGCGGACGGCCACCACGACGTGCGCGGCGGCCAGCGAGCCGCCGCCGAGGGCGAAGAAGTCCTCGTCGACGCCGGAGACGTCGGCCCCGAGCGCTGAGGACCACAGTTCGGCCACCCACGCCTCCGTGCCGTCGAGGTCGGAGTCCGCCGCCGAGGTCTGCGCGAGCGGCCACGGCAGCGCGGCGCGGTCCACCTTGCCGGAGGTGCGGGTGGGCAGGTCGTCCACCAGCGCCAGGCGCGGGACGACGCCGGCGGGCAGGTGTTCGCGCAGGATGCCGGCGGCGTGGCCGAGGTCGAACGTCTCCGGATCCTCGGCCACGAGGTAGGCCACCAGCACCGATTGCCCGGCATCGGTTTTCTTGATCGCCGCGGCGCCCGCGCTCACCCCGGGCAGGGCGGACACGGCGGTGTCGACCTCGCCCAGCTCGAGGCGGCGGCCGCCGATCTTGACCTGGTCGTCCACGCGGCCGTTGAAGTACAGGCCGTCCGCCTCGAGCCGCACCACGTCGCCCGAGCGATACGCGCGTTCCCAGCCGAGGCTCGGCATCGGCGCGTACTTCTCGGCGTCCTTCGCGGGGTCGAGGTAGCGGGCCAGCCCCACGCCGCCGATCACCAGCTCACCCGCCTCGCCATAGGCCACGGGGTGGCCGGAGGAGTCGACGACGGCGAGGTCCCAGCCGTCCAACGGCAGCCCGATGCTCACCTCGCCAGCGCCCGTCAGCGGGGCCGCGCAGGCGACCACGGTGGCCTCGGTGGGGCCGTACGTGTTCCACACCTCGCGGCCCGGCCACTGTAGGCGGGCGGCGAGCTCGGGCGGGCAGGCCTCGCCACCGAGGATCACCAGGCGCACGTCGGCGAGCATCGCGTCCGGCCACATCGAGGCCAGCGTCGGCACGGTGGAGATGACGGTGATGCCGCGTTTCTGCAGCCAGGGGCCCAGGTCGAGACCCGACTTGACGATCGACCGCGGCGCCGGGACCAGGCACGCGCCGTGGGCCCAGGCCAGCCACATCTCCTCGCAGCTCGCGTCGAACGCCACGGACAGGCCGGCGAGGACGCGGTCGCCGGGGCCGAGCGGGGCGTCCTGCAGGAAGATCCGCGACTCGGCGTCCACGAAGGCGGCGGCGCTGCGGTGCGTCACGGCCACGCCCTTGGGCAGGCCTGTGGTGCCGGACGTGAAGATGACCCAGCAGTCGTCGTCGGGTCCGGGACCGCGGCGGCGGTCGTCCCCGACCGGACCGGAGGCGCCGGTGACCCGCATCCCCTCGGCCGTGTAGATCGCGGCGACGCGGGCCTGGCCAAAGACGAGCTCGGCACGCTCGGCCGGGTCCTCCACGTCCACGGGCACGTACGCGGCACCGGCGGCCAGCGTGGCCAGGATCGCCAGGTACAGCTCGACGCCGCCGGACGGCATGTGGATGCCCACCGCGTCGCCCGCGCCGACGCCCTGGTCGTGCATCCAGGCGGCGGCGGTGTGGATCTCCCGCCAGACCTCGGCGTAGCTCAGGACGCGGGTGCCGTCGTCGAGGCACGGCGCGTCCGGGTGGGCGTCCGCCGCCGCCTCGAGCACGTCGAGGAGCGTGCGCGGCGGCGGGGCCTGTGAACTGCGAAGATACTGGTCCGGGATGGTGGGCACCGGGGGATCGTAGCCCGCGCAGGTGAACATCCTCTTGACGCGCGCCCGACCGGGGGGCGGGGCTGGTTGGATGGGGGCATGGCGCAGCAACAGCGGACCGGACTCCTCGAGGGCAAGACCATCGTGATCGTCGGCGCGGGACCGGGTTTCGGGCGCAGGCTCGCCCTGCGCGCCGCCGCGGAGGGGGCCACCGTCGTCGTCGCCGCTCGCACCGCCTCCCGGCTCGACGCCATGGTCCACGACATCCGGTCCGCCGGGGGCCGCGCCTACTCCGTGGCGGTGGACGCCTCCGACGCCACGTCGGTCCGGGTACTCCGGGAGAAGGTCGCCGAGCACACCGACGCGGTCCACGGTCTGGTCAACAGCGCCTTTGCCACGCCCAGCATGAAGCCGCTCGCGCAGACCGACCACGAACAGATCGCGCGCGGCATCGACCTGTCCGTCCTCGGCGCCCTGCGTGCCACCCAGGAGTTCACGCCGCTGCTCGAGGCGGGGGGCGCAGGCGGCTCGGGCACGGGTGAGCGGTCCGGCGGCTCGGTCGTGATGATGGCCTCGGCCGTCATCCACCACTCGCGCGAGCGCTACGCCGGCTACAAGATCGCCAAGACCGCCCTGGTCGCGCTCGGTCACTCCCTGGCCACCGAGCTCGGGCCGCGCGGCATCCGGGTCAACACCGTCGCCCCCGGCTACATCTACGGCGACACCCTCAAGGCCTACTTCGAGCATCTCGCCGGCAAGTACGGCGGCACGCTCGAGGACGTCTACCAGCACACGGCCGCCAAGATGGACCTACGCCGCCTGCCGACCGAGGACGAGATCGCGGACCCCGTGCTCTTCCTTCTCTCCGACCGCGCGTCGGGGATCACCGGGCAGACGCTCACCGTGGACTGCGGCGAGTTCCACACCTAACGGCGCAGCACGGAGCGGCCCGGCACCGGGCGGCGCCGCGGTCACTCGCCGGGCTTGAGCGGGCGCGCCCGCAGCGCCGACCACACCTTGTCGACTGACACGTTGGACACGAGCCGCCACCCGTGCGACCCCATCTGCGCCCAGATCGAGTCCCGGCTCACCGGGATCCCCTTG
>NZ_JBIQES010000008.1:0-121087 GCF_045369825.1 Dietzia sp. 179-F 9C3 NHS | reverse complement strand
CATGGTCACCACGGCCAGCGCGATGTCGGCCGAGACCGGGTCGGTGGTGGTCCCCGGGAGCGGGCCGACCATCTCGAACACGTTGGACACGAGCCGCCACCCGTGCGACCCCATCTGCGCCCAGATCGAGTCCCGGCTCACCGGGATCCCCTTGGCCGTGCCGCCCTTGGGGTAGATCAGCCACACCGCGCGGGCGTCGGCGAGCGCGGCGGCGTGCGCGGTCATGAACGCCTCCACCTCGTCGGGCATGGTCACCACGGCCAGCGCGATGTCGGCCGAGACCGGGTCGGTGGTGGTCCCCGGGAGCGGGCCGACCATCTCGAGCACGGCGGGGTCCGGGTGACAGAAGACCGTGGAATTGTCCTTGATCTGCAGCTTCGTCGTCGCCGACCCGGTGCCCATGGCCCGCAGTCTACCCGGGAGCCCGGACCCCGAGCCGGATCTCAGGGTGCGGATCGGGGTCGATCCCGGATGTGCCGCGGCGCCCGGGATAGGAGAGTGGGAGGTGCCGGGGGAGAGGTCCCGGGACCAGGACCAGGGAGCCCGCGAGGCTCCCGCGACGACGACGAGGAGAGCGCCATGAACTCCGATCCCGCCTACACCGACCCCGCCGGAGGGGCCCCCAAGAAGCTGACGCGGTCCCAGGACCGGATGATCGCCGGCGTCTGCGGCGGCCTCGCCGACTACTTCGGGCTGGACGCCGCCCTGGTGCGCGTGCTGTTCGTGGCGTCGATCCTGCTGCCCGGCCCGCAGTTCCTCATCTACCTGGTGCTGTGGCTGGTCATGCCGGACCGCAAGAGCGTCGCCTGAGCCGGTGCGCGGACGCGGGGCCCGACCCGTGCGGCGCGTGCCGAAATTCGGACCGCGCTCCGCCGGTCTGGCAGGCTGAGCGCATGACCGACTCCACCGCCGCCGCGCCCGGCGAGTACGCCTCCGTCCGCATCGAGAAGGGGACCCGGCATCCGCACGTCGCCCAGGTGACGCTGATCGGGCCGGGTCCCAACAACGGCATGGGCCCCGAATTCTGGTCCGAGATGCCGCGCGTCATGGCCGAGCTCGACGCCGACCCGGAGATCCGGGCGATCGTCGTGGCCGGACAGGGGCGCAACTTCTCCTACGGCCTCGACCTGGCGGCCATGATGCCGCAGTTCCTGGCCTTCCTTCCGCAGGACAAGAACCCGGACGCCTCGCGGAACCGGGACATCCTCGACTTCGTGGAGACCATGCGGCAGGCCATCGATTCGGTGGCGGCCGCGCGCACGCCCACCGTCGCCGCGGTCCAGGGCCGCTGCATCGGTGGCGCCGTGGATCTCATCTCCGCGTGCGACGTCCGCCACGGCTCGGCCGACTCCACCTACTCGATCCGCGAGGTCAAGGTGGGGATCGTCGCCGACATGGGCTCGCTCGGGCGGCTGCCGTACATCATCGGGCAGGGTCTGACCCGCGAGCTCGCGCTGACGGGCCGCGACATCGACGCCGAGACCGCTCTGCGCTACGGCCTCGTCACCCATGTCGCCGACGACGCCGCCGGCGTGCTCGACTCCGCCCACGCCACGGCCGCGGAGATCGCCGCCAACCCGCCGCTCGTGGTGCGCGGCGTGCGCGAGGTGCTCGACCGTGCGACCGAGGGGCCGATCCGCGAGTCCAACCGCTACGTCGCCACGTGGAACGCCGGCTTCCTCGCCTCCGCCGACATGATGGAGGCTGTCGGCGCCATGCTGGAGAAGCGCGAGCCCAGGTACACCGGCCGCTGAGCCGTCAGCGGGCGTGGGCGAGCTCGCGGGCGCCGGGGTCGTCGGTGCCGGGGGAGCCTCCGGACGGTGCCCCGGCGTCGAGTTTCTCGCCCTCGATGTCCACCCGCGGCAGGATCCGGTGGAGCCACCGGGGCAGCCACCAGGCCTTGTCGCCGAGCAGGTACATGAGCGAGGGCACCACGACCATCCGCACGACGAAGGCGTCGAAGAACACGGCGGCGGCCAGCGCGAAGCCCATGGTCTTGATAAAGGCCATGTCCATAAAGATGAAGGCGCCAAAGACGCTGATCATGATCACGGCCGCCGCGCTCACCACCCGGGCGCCGTACTTGTAGCCGTGCACAATCGCGTCGGTGGCGGACTCGCCGCGGCTGTACGCCTCCCGCATGCGGGACACGAGGAACACCTGGTAGTCCATGGCGAGGCCGAAGACCAGGCCGATGAGGATGATCGGCAGGAAGCTGATGATCGGCGTCCCCTCCATGAGGCCGAACCAGCCCCACTGGAAGATCGCGACGGTCGCGCCGAGCGTGGCGAGCATCGACAACAGGAATCCGAGCGCGGCGGTGAGTGGCACGATGATCGAGCGGAACACCAGCATGAGCAGCAGGAACGCCAGGCCCACGACGATCGCCAGGTAGGGCACGAGCGCGTCGGAGAGCTGCTCGGACACGTCGGCCTGGATGGAGGTGAGTCCGGTGACGCCGTAGTCGGCTCCCGTGGCGTCGGTGTAGGCGCCGGCGTGGTCGCGCATGGCGTGTAGGAGGTCCTCGGTGGCCTCGTCGGTGGGCCCGGTGGTGGGGGTGACGAGGACCTGCGCGGTGTCGGCGCTCGCCGGGTCGGCGGGGTCGCCGTTGGTCATGACGACCTGGGCGTTGTCCACGCCCTCCATGCCGCGGAAGTCGGCGGCGGCGGTCTGGAACGCCTCAGTGCGCTCGTCGGAGGGGAGGCCCGCGGCATCGACCACGGCGAGCAGGGGCGCGTTGGCGCCGGGGCCGAAGCCGCGCTCGAGCAGGTCCGAGGCGTCGCGGACGGGGGTGCCCTGCTCCATGGTCGTGTCCGAGGGCAGCGCGAGGCGCATCGAGCCGGCGGGGATCGCGAGGAGGGCCAACATCGCGACTCCGGCGGCCAGGCCCACCCAGGGCTTGGACCGCATGGCCTTGGCGAAGCGCTCGCCGGCGGTGTGGACGCCGTCGTCCTCGGGGTCCGGCGCGGTGACCCGCGGGATACGCCCGGCGAACATGCGGCCCTTGAACAGCCCGAGCAGGGCGGGCAAGAGGGTCAGTGCGATGAGGACGGAGACGACGACGGCGCCGGCGGCCGCCAGGGCCATGACGGAGAGGAAGGGGATGCCGACGACCGTCAGCGCGACGAGGGCGATGAAGACGGTGAGGCCGGCGAAGACGACGGCGGACCCCGCGGTCCCCACGGCGCGGCCGGCGGCGTGGGCGCGGTCGTCGGTGAGTCGGGCCTCGTGCTTGTAGCGACTGGCGATGAACAGCGAGTAGTCGATCGCCACGGCCAGGCCGAGCATGGTGGCGAGGATCGGCGTCATCTCGTTGACGTCGACGGTCCCCGACAGCGCGTGGACGGACAGCACGGCGATGCCGACGCCGACCAGGGCGGTGACGATGGGTAGCCCGGCGGCGACGATGGAGCCGAAGGTGATGGCGAGGACGACGAGGGCCACGGCGATGCCGATGGCCTCGGACGTGAAGCCGATCGCGCCCATCTCCTGGGCGGCGGGCCCGTTGTAGGCCACCTCGAGGCCGAGGTCCCGGCCGGTCTGTGCGACGGCGGCGAGGGCCTCGTGCTGCTCGGGGCTCACGTCGACGGAGGTCGGGGTGGTCTCCGTGTCGTAAGCGGCCTGCACCTTGTACACCGACTCGTCGGGCGACAGCGGCGAGACGGTGGCCGCGTCCTTCTCCGCCCGGGCCTCATCGGCGCCGGCGGCGGTGGACTGCTGGATCAGGCCCTGTGACTGGGCGCGGACGGCGGTGAGCCACGGTGCGGCCTCCGGGTCCGCGCCGGCGGCCTGCTCGAGCGCCTCGGGGGGCAGGCCGCCGGTGCCGACGGTCTCGGGGTTCGCCAGGCCGGGCAGGCCGCGGACCTCGTCGAGCACCGCGGAGACCTTCTCCTGGTTCTCCGGCGTGGTGAGCGGCGAGGCGTCCTCGGTGGCGATCACCACGGTGAACGTGGGCTCGGTCTGCGGGTCGCCGTCGCTGGCGGCGGGGAACCGCTCGGTGAGCAGGGTCTGCGCCCGCTCGGAGGGGATGCCGGGGATGGAGAACGAGCTGGCGGCGGGTGCCGAGAACGCGGCGGCGAGCCCGGCGACCAGCGCGAGCAGCCCGAGCCAGGCGGCGATGACGACGTACCAGCGCTGGTAGGCGCCGCGGCCGATGCGGTAGAGGAGGGTAGCCATGGGGTGGGTGGTGCTCCTAGGTGTGCGGGGTGGTCGTGGAGTCGGGGGAGGGGGCGGCGACGACGAGGGGGAGTGCCGAGAACGCCTCGTCGAGGAGCTCGTCCATGTCGCGGTCGGCGCCTTCCGGGGTGTCCAGGGCGCGGCTGACGTTGACCGCGATGGTGAAGTCGATCTCGGTGACGATCCGGGGCGCGATCGAGGTCGCGGGATCGATCCCGAGCCGACGGGCGATCTCCGCGATGCTCGCGGCGTGCGCGTCCGGGTGGTGGTCCTCCAGGTACCGGCGCAGGTCGGGGTTGGATTCCAGGGCGTCGATGAGGGCCCGGAGCGCGTCCACGTTCTCGCGGTGGCGGTCGAGCATCACGCCCCACGCGGTGCGCAGCGCGGCCGCGCAGGTCACCGAGTCGGGCTGGGCCCGGAGGACCTCGCCGTACTCGTGCACGAGATCGGTGGCCAGGTGGGAGAGCGCTGCGGCCTTGCCGGGGAAGTAGTTGTGGAAGGTCCGCACGGAGACGCCGGCCGCGCGTGCGATCGCCTCGACGGTGGTGGCCTCGTAGCCGTGCGTGCTCACCAGCGCGAGCGCGGCGTCGGAGAGAGCGGAGCGGGTCTGCTCCTTCTTGGTCTCCCGCAGCCCTCGTGGTGTGAAGCAGTCGGGTCGCATGTCGTCCACGCTACGGAACGTGCACACCACTGCAAAGTTGCATCGGTGTGCAAACACTGTGACTCTCGTCACGCCGCGCCGTCCGCCCTGTCACAACGCAGACAGCCCCCGTCCGGTGGAACCGGACGGGGGCCGTGGGGCGGGAAGGCTCAGCCGCGGAAGGGCTCGGCCTTCTGCTCGGGGTGCTTCTTGAAGTTCTCGACGCCCTCCACGACGAGCTTCTCGGCGTGGGCCTTGTCCTTCCACTCGCCGGGCTCGACGAACTTGCCGGGCTCGAGGTCCTTGTAGCGCAGGAAAAAGTGCTCGATGGCCTTGAGCTCGAACTCCGGCACGTCGCCGATGTCCTGGATGTGGTCCCAGCGCGGGTCGCCGTGCGGCACGCAGAGCAGCTTGTCGTCTCCGCCCGCCTCGTCGGACATGGTGTACACGCCCACGAGCCGGGACTTGACGATGACACCGGGGAAGACCGACTCGTCGAGCAGGACCAGCGCGTCGCACGGGTCACCGTCGTCGGCCAGCGTCTGGTCGATGTAGCCGTAGTCGGCCGGGTAGCCCATCGAGGTGAAGAGGAACCGGTCGAGGTAGATCTTTCCGGTCTCGTGGTGGATCTCGTACTTGTTGCGCGAGCCCTTGGGGATCTCGATGGTCACTTCGACGGACACTGGCGTACCTCACTGGTGGTCTGGTGGCGGACTCGACGGGCGTGAGGGCGACGTTTCGCCACCCCGGGGCCCGGGACCCGGGCGATCCGGGGTGATTCTAGTCGCCCGCCGCCGAGCCCGGGGGTGGGTGCGGCCACAGTGCCCGATACCGTGGGGGAGGCGGAGCGGAGTCGGGGGAGGGGATCGGTGAGCGCGAAGGGCGTGTGGCGCGGTCGGGGTCCGCTGTGGCGGGTGGGGCTGGTCCTCGTCGTCGTCCTGGTCCTGGCTGCCGGTCTGGTGACCGCCGCGCTGGTCACCGATGTCGACGGTGACCCGCCGGGCGTCGAGGCCGCGCCCGCTCTCCCCGCCCCCGCTCCAGGTCTCGAGGCGGCGACCGCCGACGCGCCAGCCCCCGACCCGGCCGCCCTGGGCCGCATCCTCGGGCCGCTCGCCGACGTGCCGGCCGCCGGCGACCTCACTGCGCGCGTCGTCGACGACGCCACCGGCCAGGTGCTATGGGAGCGGCGCCCGACGGACGCCCGGGTCCCCGCCTCGACCGTCAAGCTGCTCACCGCCGTCGCTGCGCTCTCCCGGCTCCCCGCGGACGCCCGCGCGGACACCGTCCTGGCCGAGGGCGCCGAGCCGGACACCCTTGTCGTGGTCCCCGGCGGCGACCCCACGATGTCCGGCGGCGCCGAGGCCGGCCCGCTGTTCCCGGGCGCGGGCACGATCCCGCGCGCCGCGGAGGTCGTCCGCTCCGCCGGCCTGCGGCCCGCCCGAATCGTCGTGGACCCGGGCCCCTATACCGGCCCCGCCCTGGGGCCCGGCTGGTCGCCGGCGGAGATCGCCGCCGGGAACATCGCGCCCGTCCAGCCGTGGATGCTCGACGGTGGCCGCCTCGACCCGGCGGACGTGTACTCGCCGCGCTCGCCGGAGCCGATGCTCGCCGCCGGCCGCGCCCTCGCGCTAGCCCTCGACCTGGGCCCGGAGCGCGTCCGTCTGGCCGAGGCCCCCGTGCAGGCCGGCCGCGAACTCGGCCGCGTGCCGTCCGCCCCGCTCACCGAGCGGCTGCGCTCGATGCTCCTCCACTCGGACAACGTCCTCGCCGAGACCCTCTGTCGCGAGGTGGCCCTCGACCGCAGCCCCGAGAAGCGGGCCGACTTCGCCGCCGGGACCGCCGCCGTGCTCGAGATCCTCGCCGAGCGCGGGATCGACGTCTCCGGGGTGCACCTGGACGACTGCTCGGGCATGAGCCCCGGAAACCGCGTGTCCGCCGCCGTGCTCACCGACGTGCTGCGGCTCGCCGCGGGCCCCGACGCCACCCGCGAGATGCGTGACCTGCTCGACGCTCTGCCGATCGCCGCGGCCTCCGGCACCCTCGCCGACCGCTACTCCGGACCGTCCGCCTCTGGCGCGGGCTGGGTGCGCGCCAAGACCGGCACGCTCAGCGACACCAGCGCCCTGGCCGGCACAGTGACCAGCGCCGACGGCCGCACGATGAGCTTCGCGCTGCTCTCCTCCGGCACCAACCCGGCCGCCGCCCGCCCCGCGCTCGACCGCATCGCCGCCGCGCTGAGGGACTGTGGCTGCCGCTGACCGGGCCCGGGCCGACAGGGTCTGGTCCGGCGCCGCCTGGCCGGTGCGGGCCGCGGTCCGCGCGTTCCGCCGCGCGCACCCCGGGGTCGGCGACGACGTGTGCGTGGCCCTGTCCGGCGGCGCGGACTCGCTCGCGCTCACCGCAGCCGCGGCCGCCGAGTTCGCCCGCGTCACCGCCCTCGTGGTGGACCACGGGTTGCAGGAGGACTCGCGGAGGGTGGCAGAGGACGCGGCCGGCGCGGCCCGCCGGATCGGGGCGACGGCGCAGGTCCTCGTCGTCACCGTCACCCCCACTGGTTCCGGGCCCGAGGCCGACGCCCGCGCCGCCCGGTACGCCGCGCTCGACGCCGCGCGGGCCGGCCGACCCGTGCTGCTGGGCCACACCCTCGACGACCAGGCCGAGACCGTTCTGCTGGGACTGGGCCGCGGCTCCGGCGCGCGGTCCCTGCGCGGCATGGCGGCGTGGGACGCGCCGTGGGGTCGGCCGCTGCTCGGCGTGCGCGCCGCCGACACCCGCGCCGCCTGCCGCGCCCTCGGCCTGGAGTGGTGGGAGGACCCGCACAACGCCGACCCCGCCTACGCGCGGGTGCGGATCCGGCGCGAGGTCCTGCCGCTGCTCGAGGAGGTGATGGGCGGCGGGGTGGCCGAGGGGCTGGCCCGCACGGCGGGGTTGCTGCGGGGCGACGACGACGAGCTCGAGCGCCGCGCCGCCGCGGTGCCCGTCGCGGACGGGGCCGCGCTGGACGTCGGCGAGCTCGAGCCCCTGCCGACGCCCGTACTCACGAGGGTCCTCCGGAACTGGCTGCGGGCGGGCGGCGTGCCCTCGCCGACGTACGCCCACCTGGTGGCCGTGGCCGCGCTCGTCACCGACTGGCGCGGACAGGGGCCGGTGGCCGTGGGCGGCGCGGGCCTCGGTGGCTCGGAGCGCGCGGGTGCCCCGGATTCGCCGACCAGGTTGGTCGCCCGGCGCTCGCATGGAAAGCTGGTGCTGCAGATCGACCGGGCGAGCGAAGCGGGGACGTAGATGACCAGCGTGGACAAGTACGCCGACGAGATCGACGAGGTGCTCATCGACGCGGACGCGATCCGCGAGCGCATCCGGGAGATGGGCGCGGCGATCGGGGAGCGGTACAAGGATGCCGCGGACGAGGTCGTGCTCGTGTGCGTCCTCAAGGGGGCGGCGATCTTCGTCTCCGACTTCTCCCGCGCGCTCACCGTGCCCAGCCAGATGGAGTTCATGGCGGTGAGCTCGTACGGCACCTCCACCAGCTCCTCGGGCGTGGTGCGGATCCTCAAGGACCTCGACCGCGACATCGCCGGCCGCGACGTGATCATCGTCGAGGACATCATCGACTCCGGCCTCACGCTCTCGTGGTTGCTGCGCAACCTCTCCACGCGCAACCCGCGCTCGCTCGAGATCGTCACCCTGCTGCGCAAGCCCGACGCGGTCAAGGCCGACCTGGACATCCTCGAGATCGGCTTCGACATCCCCAACGAGTTCGTCGTGGGTTACGGCCTCGACTACGCCGAGCGCTACCGCGACCTGCCCTACATCGGGCGGCTGCACCCGCGCATGTACTCCTGATCCCCGACCTGCCGCGCGCGCCGGGCCCTCCCGGATCCTCCCGGAAAAAGTGATATTCGCCACATCTGATATGTAGCCTGCTGGCATGTTCCCGGGGACCTTCGCCGCCACCACGCCCGACAAGCCCGCCGTCGTCCGCCCCGCCACGGGCGAGGGGATCACCTACGCCGAGCTCGAGGCCCGCTCCGCCCAGCTCGCGCACCTCATGGCAGACGACTGGGGGCTGCGCCCCGGCGACACGATCGCGGTGGTCTCGGACAACACGCTCGAGATGGTGGAGTTGTACTGGGGCGCACTGCGGACGGGTCTGTACATCGTGGCCGTCAACCACCACCTCACGCCCGAGGAGTCCACGTACATCGTCGACGACTGCGGCGCCCGCGCCCTGTTCGTCTCCGCGGCGGTGGCCAACCACGTGGACCGCTCGCCGGACGCGTTGCCGGGCGTCGAGCACCGGGTGGCGTTCGGCGGGGCGATCGAGGGCTTCGAGGACTACCGCACGATGCTCGAGGGGCAGCCCACGGACGCGCCCGCCGACCAGCCCCGCGGCCACGACTTCCTCTACTCCTCCGGCACCACCGGCCGACCCAAGGGTGTGCGCGTGGACCCGCCGGAGGGGCAGATCGACGAGGTGCCCGACCACTACACGCCGGTATTCTCCTTCCTCTACGGCTTCGACGCCGACTCGGTCTACCTGTGCCCCGCCCCGCTGTATCACGCGGCGCCGCTGCGCTTCTGCGGCGTGGTCAACTCCGTGGGAGGCACGGTGATCCTCATGGACCGCTTCGACCCCGAGGAGGCGCTGCGGCTCATCGAGGAGTACCGGGTCACGCACTCGCAGTGGGTGCCCACGATGTTCGTGCGGATGCTCAAGCTGCCCGACGCCACGCGCGGCAAGTACGACCTGTCGACCCTCACCCACGCTATCCACGCCGCGGCCCCGTGCCCGCCCGAGGTCAAGCGCCGGATGATCGAGTGGTGGGGGCCGGTGATCCACGAGTACTACTCGGCCACCGAGGGCATGGGCATCACCTTTATCAACTCCCAGGAGGCGCTCGAGCGGCCCGGGTCGGTGGGGCGCGACGGGCTCAAGGGCATCGCGCACATCTGCGACGAGACGGGCGAGGAACTGCCCGCCGGCGAGATCGGCACCATCTACTGGCAGCAGGACGAGGGCACCTTCGAATACCACGGGGACCCCGAGAAGACGGCGTCCGTCTTCCACCCCGACCATCCCACCTGGGCCACCTTCGGCGACGTGGGCTACCTCGACGAGGACCGCTTCCTGTACCTGACCGACCGTAAGGCGTTCACCATCATCTCGGGCGGGGTGAACATCTACCCGCAGGAGATCGAGAACGCGCTCGTGCTGCACCCGGCGGTCGAGGACGTGGCCGTGATCGGACTCCCCGACGTGGAGATGGGGGAGCGGGTCCACGCCGTGGTGGTCCCGGCCGCGGACCGCGCCGACGACCCCGGGTTGGCCGAGGAGATCCTCGACTCGCTGCGCGGCACCGTCGCCGACTTCAAGATCCCGCGCGGCGTGGACCTCGTCGACGAGTTGCCGCGGACGCCCACCGGCAAGCTGGTCAAGCGGCGGATCGTGGAGCGGTACAGCGCCTGACAGCGGTGGATCTCACGCCTCGGCGACCTCTACCAGCCCGTCCAGCCCGACGAAGTCCCTGGGGTTCCTGGTCAGCAGCGTGGCGCCGTGGGCGTGAGCGGTGGCGGCGATGAGCAGATCCATCGACCTCGCCCTGGGCTGTCGGCCCGCCTCGACCACCGCGGCGGCGAGGCGCCCGTAGCTCGCCGCGACGTCGGCGTCCACGGGGAGCGCATCGAAGGCGTTCCGGACGAACAGGAGCCGCCGGAGCCGTTCGGCCCGCGCGTCCGGGTCCCGCGCCACGAGGACCCCGAAGTGGAGTTCGGCCAGCGTCACCGCACTGATCGCCAGTTCCGCGGTCACCGGGGCGACTCCTCTGGCCACGACGACACTCGTGTCGAGGATGGCCTTCATTCCTCTGCCCAGGGATCGCGGATCTGCTGGGAGATCTCGTCGCGATCGCGAGCCCATTCCTCGTCCTCCGGCCCGTCGAACAACGCGGCGATGTCACCCCAGGACCGCCAGCGCCGGTCTTCGGCCTGGACGAGACGTGCGCTGGGTCGACCGGCGACGGTGACGGTGATGTCCTCCCCGCGTTCGACCCGCCTCAGGATCTCTGAGGCGTTCTGGCGGAGTTCGCGAAGGCCGACGACGCTCATGGAGCAATGGTAGCACTTGTGCTACGTAGGCACTTCCTACCGGTGGTGAGTCGCCGGGCCGCGGATCACAACCGCACGACCATCTTCCCGGTGTTCGCGCCGTCGAGCAGGTCGATGAACGCCTGCGGCGCGTTCTCCAGGCCGTCGCGGAACGTCTCGTCGAACCGCACCTCGCCGTCGCGCAGCCAGCCGGTCATCTTCTCTCGGAACTCCGCGTTCAGGCCCGCATACTTGCCCACGATGAACCCGCGCATCGTGAGCCGCTTGCCGATCGCGCGGAAGAGGTTGCGCGGCCCGGGCGGCGGCTCGGAGGCGTTGTAGGCGCTGATCGCACCGCACAGGGCGATGTGCCCGTCGTCGTTCATCGCCTCGATCGCGGCCTCGAGGTGCTCGCCGCCCACGTTGTCGAAGTACAGGTCGATGCCGTCGGGCGCGGCCGCCTCGAGCTGGTCGCCGACGCCGTCGTGGTAGTCGAAGGCGGCGTCGGCTCCGAGCTCGAGCACCCGGGCCACCTTCTCGGCCGAGCCGGCGCTGCCGATCACCCGCGACGCCCCGGAGGCCTTAGCGATCTGCACGACCAGCGAGCCGACCGCCCCGGCCGCGCCGGAGACGAACACCGCGTCACCCGGCGAGAACTCGCCGGCCGCCATGAGGCCCGCGTACGCCGTGAGGCCGGGCATGCCCATCACGCCCAGGTACGCGGACTCGGAGACCTGGGAGACGTCCACGACCTGGGCTCTACGACCGTCAAGGACCGCGTGTTCGCGCCAGCCCAGGCCGTGCAGGACCGTGACGCCCACCGGCACGTCGCCGCTGCGGGAGGCGATCACCTCGCCTACGGCTCCGCCGTCCAGCGGCTCGTCCAGGCGGAACGGATCGATGTAGGACTTCACGTCGTTCATCCGGCCCCGCATGTACGGGTCCACCGACATGACGGAGTTGGCCACGAGGATCTGGCCGTCCCGCAGTTCGGGGAGCGCGACCGTCTCGAGCCGGAAGTCCTCGGGCACGGGGCGGCCGTGCGGCCTGCGGGCCAGGACGATGTGGCGGGTGCTGGTGGGCGGGTCGATCGGCTGCGAGCTCATGCCCCGATGGTCGTCGGCCCCATGGCCGGCGCGCAACCGGGCCGTGGGCGTGCCCCGTTCAGGCGGTCCGCTGCCAGGGCGCGCCGCGTTCGAGCACGGCCGCCAGCGCGAGGAGTTCCGCCTCCGATCCCGGCCGGCCGATGAGCTGCACCGAGGTGGGCAGCGCGCGCCCGGCGTGCGTGCGGGTGTCGCCACACGGCACAGACATCGCCGGCCAGCCCAGAACGTTGGCGAGCGGGGTGAACGGCGAGAACCGCATCGAGGCCCACAGCGACCGCCCCCACGACCGACGGTGCCAGTCGGTGGCCTCGGGTGGCAGGTCCGCGACGGCGGGGGTGAGCCACACGTCAACCCCCTCGGCGTCCATGGCCTTCTCGACCTCGACGCGTAGGGCGTCGGCCGCCCGGTTCCAGCGGGTGTCGCCGTCGCCCGCGCCGCCCCGGCGGAACACGGTGCGCCCGAGCAGCGCGTGGTGCCGGGTCCGCCGCTCCATCGCCGAGAGCGGCAGGTTGGCGTGCTCGGCCGCCCGGGCCACGGCGGAGGTCCAGCGCGCCAGATAGAGGACCGGGTCGCGGGGGGCGGGGAGGGAGGAGTCGACGACGACGAGACCGTCCGCCCGCAGCAGGTCGGCGGCCTCGCGGGCGGCCCGCTTCCACGGCTCGCGCACGGGGACGATATCGGTTCCGAGCCTGATCGGGCTCGTCGTCGACACCCCCACCCGCAGGCCCTCGGGGGCCCCGCCCACCTCGGCCAGGCCGGGCCGGCCGGCCATGAGGGACAGGGCCAGCGCGGTGTCGGCGACGGTCGTGGCCAGCGGGCCGGACTCGGCGAGCCCGCCCCAGTTACTCGGCGGAAGGTCGGTGGGCACCACTCCGGCGCCGGGCTTGATCGTCACGAGCCCGCACGCGGCGGCCGGGATCCGGAGCGAGCCCATGCCGTCGTCGCCCACGGCGAGCGGCACCATCCCTGACGCCACGGCGGCGGCCGACCCGCCGGAAGAGCCGCCCGGCGTCAGTGTGATGTCGCGCGGGTTGCGGGTGACGCCGTGCGCGTCGGAGTCGGTCATTCCCCACGTGCACAGCTCGGGCGCGGCCGTGATCCCCACAGGCACCGCCCCGGCCTCGATCAGAGGCCTGATCACCGGGTTCTCGAGGGTGACAGTGGACATGACCGCGATCGGCACCCCGGCCAGCGGTAGCGCTGCGCGGGAGTCGACGGTCATCGCGTCCACCCGGGCGGCGGCGCCGCGGGCGTCGGCACGTAGGACGGTGGTGAAGGCGTGCAGGCTGCGGTCGAGGTCGGCGATGCGGGCGAGGGCGGAGTCGGCGGTCTCGCTGGCCGACCGGGCCCCCGAGCGCACCGCCTCGGCGGTCTCGATGGCGGTGGGCGGCACGGTGGTCACGGTCACGATGATATCCGCGGGTGTCCGCCCTCGGCGATCAGTGCGGACCCCTGTCCGACCGCGCGGGTAACCTGGGGCGACACCGGCGGGCACGTCGGTCACCTGCACGGGTCCGCCGACCGGCTGGCCGCCCATCGCACACGAGGGCCGAATGGAACGCAAGAGCAACACCGTCTACCGCAACGTCGCGATCGCCGGTGTCATCATCCTGGCGATCGTCGCGTTCTCGTTCTTCTCGGACGACAACCGCGGATACGCCGAGGTGGACACCTCGGTGGCGCTCGCCCAGGTCGACGCAAAGAACGTCGCCGAGGCGCAGATCGAGGACCGCGAGCAGCAGCTTCGGCTCACGCTCAAGGAGCCCATCACGCCCGAGGCGGGCGCGGACGAGGCGGACAAGATCGTCGCCAAGTACCCCGAACGGGCGGCGGACCAGATCTTCGACCGCGTGGCGGCGTCCGCGCCGGAGAAGTACGACACCACGGTCACGCAGCAGGGCTTCCTCATGCAGATGGCGTCGTTCCTGCTGCCGATGCTCATCCTGTTCGCGCTGCTGTTCTACTTCATGTCCCGCATGCAGGGCGGACGTGGCGGGCTGTTCGGCGTGGGCAAGTCGCGCGCGGTGGAGTTCACCAAGGACATGCCGCAGACCACGTTCGCGGACGTGGCCGGCGAGGACGAGGCGGTCGAGGAGCTCAACGAGATCAAGGACTTCCTCCAGAACCCGTCCCGCTACGAGCGGCTCGGCGCCAAGATCCCGCGGGGCGTGCTGCTCTACGGGCCTCCCGGCACCGGAAAGACGCTGCTCGCGCGCGCCGTCGCCGGCGAGGCCGGGGTGCCGTTCTACTCGATCTCCGGCTCGGACTTCGTGGAGATGTTCGTTGGCGTGGGCGCCTCGCGAGTGCGCGACCTGTTCGAGAAGGCCAAGCAGAACGCGCCGTGCATCGTGTTCGTCGACGAGATCGACGCCGTGGGCCGGCACCGCGGCTCGGGCATGGGCGGCGGCCACGACGAGCGCGAGCAGACCCTCAACCAACTCCTCGTGGAGATGGACGGCTTCGACGACCGTTCGACCGTCATCCTCATCGCCGCCACCAACCGGCCGGACGTGCTCGACCCGGCGCTGCTGCGCCCGGGGCGCTTCGACCGCCAGGTGCCGGTGACCAACCCGGACCTCAAGGGCCGCGAGGCGATCCTCGGCGTGCACTCCCAGGGCAAGCCGCTCGCCGCGGATGTGGACATGACCTCCCTGGCCCGCCGCACCATCGGCATGTCCGGCGCGGACCTGGCCAACGTTCTCAACGAGGGCGCCCTGCTGGCGGCCCGCCTCGGCCGGGACGAGATCTCGATCGACATCCTCGAGGAGGCCACCGACCGCGTGGTGGGCGGCCCGCGCCGCAAGCACCGCGTGATCAGCGAGCACGAGAAGAAGGTCACCGCCTACCACGAGTCCGGCCACGCCCTGGCCGCGTGGGCGATGGAAGACCTCGAGCCGGTCCACAAGGTGACGATCCTCGCCCGCGGGCGCACCGGCGGCCACGCGCTCGTCGTGCCCGAGGACGACAAGACGTTGATGACCCGCGCCGACATGATCGCCCGGATCGTCATGGCGATGGGCGGCCGCGCCGCAGAGGAGTACGTGTTCGGCGAGCCCACCTCGGGCGCGAGTTCGGACATCGAGCAGGCCACCCGCATCGCGCGGGCGATGGTCACCGAGTACGGGATGAGTGCCAAACTCGGGGCGGTCAAGTACGGCGACGAGGGCGGCGACCCGTTCCTCGGCCGCGGTGGCGGGGCCGGAGCCGAGTACTCACCCGAGGTCTCCAAGCTGATCGACGACGAGATCCGGCGGATCATCGACGCCGCGCACACCGAGGCGTGGCGGGTCCTCGAGACCAACCGCGACATCCTCGACGCCGTGGCCGGCGAGCTGCTGGAGAAGGAGACGCTCCGGCAGCCCGACCTGGAGCGGCTGTTCGCGGACGTCACCAAGCGGCCGCGGATCACGGAGTTCGACGACTTCGGCGGCCGCATCCCCTCGACCCGCCCGCCCATCAAGACCCCGGGTGAGCTGGCCAAGGAGCGCGGCGAGCCCTGGCCGCCGCCCATCACCGACCCGTTCGCCAAGCCGATCCTGCCCGACTCGCGCACGCGGGACACCGAGGGCGGCGACGGGGGTCCGGCGGACGGCGATCGCGGCCCGGCCGGCGTCGGAGCCGGACCCGGTGCCGCGTCGGGCGCCCCGCGCCGCAACGGCGAGACGACGGGCATGCCGCAGTACGGCACCCCGCCGCCCCCCGGCTGGTCCGCACCGGGTTGGCCGCCGCGCGAGTCCGCGCCGTACGGCGGCGGGCCCGCACCTGCCCCGGCCCCCTCCCCGGCCCCCTCCCCGACACCGGCTCCGGCGGACGGGCCGAGCAGCTCGGAGACCACCCGCCTACCCGCCGCCCCGGACCGCCCGTCCGGGGACCCCGAGGGCCGCACAGACGGCGACCGCCCCGACGGACGCCCGGATAACCGCCCGGACGACGCCCCGGCGGACACGGGCCCCACCCGGGCCTGGTCTGCGGTGGACGGGACGGGCCGGCGCACCGGCTCCCACCGCCGTGAGGACCGCGACGAGAACTGGCGCCCCCCGTGGGAGCGCGACTCCTGACCCTGTCGCCGTCCCACCGCGAGAAGAGGTTCCCTTGACCACACTCGATCACCCGCCGTCCGCCGACGCCGTGGCGGTGCCCTCGGGCCGCACCTTCGACGCCCCCCGCGCCGAGGCGGCGGTCCGCGAACTGCTCCTGGCTGTGGGGGAGAACCCCGACCGCGAGGGACTGCAGGACACCCCGGCGCGCGTGGCGCGGGCGTACCGCGAGATGTTCGCCGGCCTCTACACCGACCCCTCCGAGGTGCTGTCCCGCACCTTCGACGAGGACCACCGGGAGCTCGTCCTGGTTCGCGACATCCCCATCTACTCGACGTGCGAGCACCACCTCGTGCCCTTCCACGGCGTGGCACACATCGGCTACATCCCCGGCAGATCCGGGACGGTGACGGGCCTGAGTAAGCTCGCGCGGCTCGTGGACCTCTACGCCAAGCGGCCGCAGGTCCAGGAGCGGCTCACCAGCCAGGTGGCGGACGCGATCGTCGACCGCCTCCACCCGTCGGGCGTGCTCGTGGTGATCGAGTGCGAGCACCTGTGCATGGCGATGCGCGGCATCCGCAAGCCCGGCTCGGTCACCACCACCTCGGCGGTGCGCGGGATCATGCGCAGCAACGCCTCGACCAGGGCGGAGGCGCTCGGCCTCCTGCGCGGGACGTGAGCCGGCTGCCCCGCCCCGGCCGCTGCGCGGTGATGGGCGTGGTCAACGTGACCGCCGACTCCTTCTCCGACGGCGGCCGGTACCTCGACGTGGACGCCGCCGTCGCGCACGGTCGACGGCTCTCGGACGAGGGCGCCGACGTCGTCGACGTGGGCGGCGAGTCGACCCGACCCGGCGCGACCCGCGTCGACGCCGTCACCGAGGCCAAGCGGGTCGTCCCCGTGGTGCGGGGCCTCGTCGACGCCGGCGTCACCGTCAGCGTGGACACCATGCGCGCACCGGTGGCCGAGGCCGCGCTGGCGGCCGGGGCGCACATCGTCAACGACGTCTCCGGCGGCCTCGCCGACTCGGACATGGCGCGGGTCGTGGCCGAGGCGGGCTGCCCGTGGATCCTCATGCACTGGGTATCCGACGACCGGTTCGCCGGCGGCGCCGGCGGCCGCGCCGACTACGGCGTCGATGTGGTGGGCGCCGTCCGCGAACACCTCGCCCGGCGGGCCGATGCGGCGCTCGCCGCCGGCGTGGCCGAGGAGGCGATCGTCCTGGACCCCGGCTTGGGCTTCGCCAAGGACGGCCGCGACAACTGGGCGCTGCTCCACGGCCTCGACCGGATCCTCGACCTGGGCCGGCCCGTCCTCGTGGCGGCCTCCCGCAAGCGCTTCCTCGGCACCCTGCTCGCCGACCCCGCGGGGGAGCCGCGTGCGGTGACCGGCCGCGACCCGGCGACGGCGGCCATCACGACGCTGTCCGCCGCGGCCGGCGCCTGGGGCGTGCGAGTCCACGACGTGGGGCCGAGCGCGGACGCGGTGCGCGTGGCCGCCGCCTGGGCCGACGGCGGCACCGGCGGTGGCTCGGACGGGGAGGGGAGTCGATGGCCGACCGCATCGAGCTGAGGGGCCTGCGCGTCCGCGGCCACCACGGCGTCTTTGACCACGAGCGCCGCGACGGCCAGGACTTCCTCGTGGACCTCGTCCTGTGGACCGACTTCTCCGCGGCGGCCGCGTCCGACGACCTCGCCGACACCGTGGACTACGGCGCGCTCGCGCTGTTCGCCCGCGACGTGGTGGCCGGCGAGCCCTGCGACCTCATCGAGACCGTCGCCGCCCGCATCGCCGACGGCGTCATGGACCTCGCCCCGGACGCCCACGCCGTGGAGGTGACGGTGCACAAGCCGCAGGCGCCGATCCCGGCCGAGTTCGCCGACGTCGCCGTCGTCGCCCGCCGCTCCCGCAAGGGCGGCCGCGGACAGGGCGGCCGCATGCCGACCAGGGGGCCGGCGTGACCTGCCGCGTCGTGCTGTCGATCGGCGGCAACCAGGGCGACGCGCTCGGCCTGCTGCGTGGGGTCGTCGCCGCCGCGGCCGCCGACAGGATTCTCGTGTCCTGCTCGTCGGTGTATGCCACGCCGCCGTGGGGCGGGGTCGAGCAGGACGACTTCCTCAACGCCGTCCTCGTCGTCGACCATCCCGGCACCCCGCGCGACGTCCTCGAGTGGGGTTTCGCGCGCGAGCGCGGGGCCGGCCGCACCCGCGAGGTGCGGTGGGGGCCCCGAACCCTCGACGTGGACGTGGTGACGGCGCGGATCGACGACGACGAGGTGACCTCCACCGACCCCGAGCTGACGCTGCCGCACCCCCGCGCCGCCGAGCGCGCCTTCGTCCTCGTCCCGTGGGCCGAGATCGAACCGGGCGCGGTCCTCGCCGGCCGCCCGGTGGCCGACCTCCTCGCCGCGCTGGACCCGGGCGACGTCGCGGCGGTGCGCCGACTCGACGCGCCGCTCGTGGGCCCGCCCACCCCCGACGGCCCTCCCGACCCCGCCGACCCTCCCGTCACCTCATGACCCGGATCGCCGTCTCCACCCTCGTGCTGGTGGCGCTGGTCGCGGCCGTGGCGGCGTACGTTCTCACGGACGCGTTTCTCGGCGCGATGCCGTCCGCGGGCTGGTCATGGGTGACGCTGCTGGCCCTGGCGGCGGTCAACGCGGTGTGGGCGGTGCGGATCCGGGCGGCGATCTCCGGGGGCCGGGTCGGCCAGGACCGCAGCCAGCTCCACCCGGTGACCATCGCCCGGGCGGTGGCGCTCGGCCAGGCGTCGGCGGTACTCGGCGCGGTTGCGGCCGGGTTCGGAGTGGGCCTCGTTCTCTACTTCCTGCCGCGACTCGGCGAGTTGGCCGCGGCGCGGTCCGAGCTGCCGCCGTCGGTGGCCGCGCTGGTGTGCGGGGCGCTGCTCCTGGCGGCCGGGCTCTTCCTGGAGTCCTCGTGCACGACCCCGCCGGAGGACGACGAGGCCGACGGCCTGGCGGCCACCATCTGAGGTCGCCGGGTGCCGACCAGGGCACTCCGTTCCGGACGAACACGCGGTGGTTACCGGTGTGACTGCTGATTCTCCGAGTAGCATGCGGGGCATGAGTTCCGACGGCGCCATCGACAAGCCCCGTTCCTCTCGTCCCGCGCGCGGCGAGGACCGCGGGGTCGCCCAGATCGCCCTCGTCGTCCTGCTGGTCCTGGCGCTCGTCGCGACCGTCGTCATGATCTTCTCGGACAACCCGGTCTGGATGCGTATCGGGACGCTGGCCGCGCTGTGGGCCGCGTTCATCGGCGCGTTCCTCGTGGGCCGGTACAGGCGTCAGGCCGCCGCCGAGGCGTCCCGTGTCCGGGACCTGCACACCGTGTACGAGCTGCAGCTGGAGCGGGAGATCTCCGCTCGGCGCGAGCACGAGCTCGTCGTGGAGAAGGACCTGCGCGACAGCGTCCGGGCCGAGACCTCGGACTCGATCCTCGCCCTGCGGCAGGAGATCGCCGCCCTCCGCGAGCAGCTCGGCCAGCTCGGCGTGCAGATGCCGGAGGACCGCTACGCCGTGGGTGGCCTCGGTCCCGCCGGCGAGCTCGGCGCCGGAGCCCAGTCGCTGCCGACCGTGCCGTCCGAGCGCGTCGAGCCCCGCCGCCGCGCCCCCGAGCCGACGCGGCCCCAGCCCGCCACCTCGGGCGTGGGCCGCGACGCGACCCCGAGCACCGAGCGCACCGAGAAGCTGTCGCCTGTGTCCGAGCCCCGCCGGGGCCCGGCCGTCCGCCCCGCGACCCGGCCGCAGCCCAAGGTCGAGGAGCCCGCGAAGCCCGAGTCCCCCGAGCCGAAGCCGGAGCCTGAGCCGAAGCCGGAGCCGAAGCCGGAGCCCGCGGCGGAGAAGCCCACGCCGGCACCCGAGCCCGAGCAGCCGGAGCCCGCGGCGGAGAAGCCCACGCCGGCACCCGAGCCCGAGCAGTCCGAGACCCCGCTCGCCAGCCGCCACGGCGAGGGCACAGGCCTTTCGGTCGCCGAGCTCATGGCGCGCCTCGGCGGAGACTCGGACGGCCAGTCCGGTGGCCGCCGCCGGCGGTCGGAGGGCTGACGCTTCTCCCAGGTGTGATGTCGCCCACTCGATGACCTGAGGCGGCCCTCAGGCGATTACGCTCTACCCCGAGATGTCCGGGACCCACCGAGGAGTGGGCCTGGAACGGATCGATCACTGGAGCACCTCATGATGTCCGAATTCGGCGTCACCGGTACACCCCCTGCCCGTCTGTCCGTGGGCCTGGTGTCCGCCGGACGTGTCGGCACCGCCGTCGGTGCCGCACTCGAGAAGCGCGGCCACGTCGTGTCCGCGCTCGTCGCCCGCTCGGAGCGTTCGCGCGAGCTGGCCTCCCGTCGCCTGCCAGAGGCCCGCGTGCTCGACGCCGTCGGTGTCGCCGCCGCGTGCGAGTTGCTCGTCCTCGCCGTCCCCGACGCCGCGTTGCCCGGCGTCGTGGCCGAGCTCGTCGCCGCGGACGCCTTCCGTCCCGGCCATATCGTGGTGCATGTCGCCGGCGCCGTCGGTGCGGATGTGCTCCGCCCCGCGGCCGACGCCGGCGCCGTCGTGGTGGCGGCGCACCCGGCGATGACCTTCACCGGCGGCGACTCCGACATCGAGCGCATGGAGGGCTGCTCCTGGGCGCTCACCTCCCCGGACGAGGTGGGCCTCGTCGTCGGGCAGATGCTGGTCATGGAGACCGGCGGCCTGCCCGTCACCGTCGCCGAGTCGCACCGCGCGCTCTACCACGCCGCGCTCGCGCACGGCGCCAACCACCTCGTCACCTTGGTGGGCGACGCCGCCGAGGCGCTCGCGGCGTCCTTCGCCGTCTCGGCCGGCGGCGCAGTCGAGGCCGACCCCGACGGGATGCTCGGCGGCGATGCCGAGGCGCTCGCCCGCCGCACCCTCGCCCCGCTCCTGCACGCCGCGCTCGACAATGTCCTCGCCTTCGGCGACGCCGCGCTCACCGGGCCGGTCATGCGCGGCGACGCCGTCACCGTCGCCCGCCACCTCGACGCCCTCGAGGACGTCGACGGCGGGCTGGCCGCCGGCTACCGGGCCCTCGCCCTGCGCACCGCGCGGCGCTGCGACGCCGGCCGCGACGTCACCGACCTGTTGGCCCCCGACCTGACGGAGCAGCTGCGATGACCGCCACCACGTACCCCGTCCGCACCGCGGTCCCCGGCGACCCCCGGTCCGGCTACGCGCGCGGCGAGCTGACGATCCACCACGAGCCGACCTCGCTGCACGCGGTCACCGAGTCCCTGCGCACGGTGGGCAAGCAGGTCGTGTTCGTGCCCACCATGGGCGCACTGCACGAGGGCCACCTCGCCCTGGTCGAGGCCGCGCGGCGGACGCCGGGCGCGGTCGTGGTGGTCTCGATCTTCGTCAACCCGCTGCAGTTCAACGCCGCCGCCGACCTGGAGTCCTACCCGCGCACCCTCGACGAGGACGTGGCGATGCTCGCCGACGCCGGCGTCGAACTGGTCTTTGCCCCCAACGCCGCGGCGATGTACCCGGAGGGTCCGCGCACCACCATCCAGCCCGGTCCGACCGGCGACCACCTCGAGGGAGCGATGCGGCCCGGGCACTTCGCCGGAATGCTCACCGTGGTGGCCAAGCTGTTCCACATCGTGGCCCCCCACCAGGCGTTCTTCGGAGAGAAGGACTACCAGCAGCTCGTGCTGGTCAAGCAGATGGTCGCCGACCTCGACATGGACGTGCGCGTGGTGGGCGTGCCCACCGTGCGCGAGCACGACGGGCTCGCCATGAGCTCGCGCAACCGCCACCTCGGCGACGTCGAGCGGGAGCTCGCCACCACCCTGTCGGCGGCGCTCGTCGCCGGCGCCCACGCCGCCGCGGGCGGCCGCCAGGCCGTCCTCGATGCCGCCCGGGCGGTCCTCGACACCGCCCCCGACATCGAGATCGAGTACCTCGAGCTCGCCGCCCCGGACCTGGGTCCGGCCCCCGAGGAGGGGCCCGGACGGCTCCTCGTGGCCGCCCGGGTCGGCTCCACCCGACTCATCGACAACGTCGGCGTGGCGATCGGCACCGGCTTCCTCGCCGCCGCCGAGGCCACCGTCGCCGCCCAGCAGGCCGAGATGGCCGCCGATTTGCAGGGAGACCTCTCATGATGCGCACCATGCTCCACTCCAAGATCCACCGCGCCACCGTCACGCAGGCCGACCTGCACTACGTGGGCTCGTGCACGATCGACGCCGACCTCATGGACGCCGCCGACCTGCTCGAGGGCCAGCAGATCGACATCGTCGACATCAATAACGGCGCCCGCCTCACCACGTACGCCATCACCGGCGAGCGCGGTTCCGGCGTGATCTCCATCAACGGCGCCGCCGCTCACCTCGTGCACCCGGGCGACCTGGTGATCATCATCGCCTACGCCCAGATGGAGGACGCCGAGGCGCGGGAGTACAAGCCCCGCGTGGTGTTCGTGGACGAGCGCAACCGGCAGATGACGCTCGGCGACGACCCGGCGAACGTGCCCGAGGGCTCGGGGCTCAAGAACCCGCGCGTGCCCGAGCCGGCCGGCGTCTGACCCGCCACCCAGAGACGAGGCCCGGACCCGTGCTCCTCACCGTCGACGTCGGCAACACCCACATCCGGCTCGGCGTCTTCCCGGCCGATGACGGCCCGCTCGAGCGGACCTGGAGCGTGTGCACCTCGCCCGCGGTGACCTCCGATGAGCTGGCTTTGACGATCCGCGGCCTGCTGGGGGAGTGCGCGCAGCGGCTCACCGGCATCGCCGCGATGTCCGTGGTGCCCTCCGTGACCGGCGAGCTCCGGCGCATGGCCGCCGACTACTGGCCGGAGGTCCCCGCCGTGGTGGTGGCGCCCGGAGTCAAGACCGGCGTGCCGCTGCTCGTGGACAACCCGCGCGAGGTCGGCTCCGACCGGGTGGTCAACGCGCTGGCCGCCCACGCGCTGTTCGACGGCGCCGTCATCGTCGTCGACGTCGACACCGCCACCACCGTCGACGCGATCTCCGCGCGCGGCGAGCTCCTCGGCGGCGCCATCGCGCCGGGCATCGACATCTCCGTGGACGCCCTGGCCGAGCGGGCCGCGGCGCTGCGCAAGATCGAGGTCGTCCGCCCGCGCGGGGCTCTGGGCAAGAACACCGTGGCCGCGCTGCAGGCCGGGATCGTCATCGGCTTCGCCGGCCAGATCGACGCGCTGGTCGACCGGCTGCGCGCCGAGGTCGACGGCCTGGCCGACGCGTCCGTCGTGCTCACCGGCAAGCGGGCGGACGTCGTGGCCTCCGAGTCGCGCACCGTCACCGACATCGAGCACGAACTGGCCCTCGAGGGCCTGCGGCTGGTGTTCGAGCGCAACGCCTGAGTGGCGTCTGGCGCCTCAGGCCGCCCGGTAGCTCGTCATGGACAGCGAGTTCCACACGTAGTCCTTGGTGAACGACTCGAGCCGCTCGCCGGAGGCCGCGGCCATGCCGGCGGTGTAGAGCAGGGGCAGGAAGTGGTCGGCGGTGGGCACGGCTCGCGCGGCGTCGGGGTGCTCGAGCAGCGCCGGCGCGTCCTCGGGGCGCGACCCCAGGAGTTCCTCGGCGTGGTCGTCGAAGCGGTGGGCCCAGTCGGCGCCGGTCTCGCCGACCGCCGGGTTCACCATGCGCAGGTTGTGCACCACGTTCCCGCTGGCCAGCACCAGCACGCCGGAGTCGCGGAGCGCGGCCAGCTTCGTGCCCAACTCGTGGTGGTACTCGGCGGGCTTGCTCGCGTCCACGGAGAGTTGGGCGACGGGCACGTCGGCGTCGGGGAAGACGTGGGTGAGGACGGACCAGGTGCCGTGGTCGAAGCCCCATGAGTCCTGGTCGGCGCCCACCCAGGTGGGTTTGACGAACTCGGCCACCTCGGCCGCGAGCTCGGGGGCGCCGAGCGCGGGGTACTCGAACTCGGCGAGCTCGCGGGGGAAGCCGTAGAAGTCGTGGATCGTGCGCGGCCGGTGCATGGCGGTCACGGCGGTCGCGTTGATGTACCAGTGCGCGGACACGGCGAGCACCGCGCGCGGGCGTTCGGGGAGCGAGGCGCCGAGTGCGGCCCACTCGCGGGTCCAGCGGTTGTCCTCGAGGGCGTTGGTGGGGGCGCCGTGGCCCACGAAGACGACGGGCTGACGCGCGGGCGCGGTGTCGGCGGGTGCGGCGGTGCTCATGGCGGGGACTCCCTGATAACGGTTTATGTGTGATGAATCAACAATAGTCTCGGCGCCAGTATTCTGCCCCACCCCTTGCGGTAGATAGACCAGTCTGTCTATTGTTGCTCCCATGACCGCAGCATTCGCCACCTCCGCCGACGCGATTCTCGACGCCGCCGGCTACCGGATGGCTGTGGAGACCGGTGCCCTCGTCGTCGACATCCGGTCCCGGGCCCAGCGCGAGCGGCAGGGCGTCCTCCCCGGCGCCGTCGCGGTCGAGGCCCGTCCCGTCGTGGACCTCCTCGACCCCCACTCACCCGCACCGCTGGCCGCCGCGACCGCCGGCCGCCAGGTGGTCCTGGTGAGCGACGACGGCCTCGACGCCGAGCTGTTCGCCTGGGAGCTCCACACCCGCGGCGTCGCCGGCGTCCGCGCGGTCGACGGCGGCCACGACGCCCTCCGCGCCGCCGGTGCACTCGGCCTGCTCACCGACGCCGAGCACCTGGTGCGCGAGCGGTCGGCGATCTCCGCGCACTGAGTCCGGCTGCCGGTCGGTCCCGGCGCCGCTACCGTCGTGGCATGAGCGACATCACGGACGACCTGCTCGAGGAGATCCTCCGCGAGGCCTGCGGGGACGACGACGGCGAGCCGTTGGCCCTCGCGGTCTGTCACCTCGACGGCACCGTGGTCTCGGCTGGCGACGACGCCGTCGACTTCTGCCTCCAGTCCGCCACCAAGCCCTTCGTCTACGCCCTCGCGCTGGACCAGAAGGGCGTGGACGAGGTCGCGGAGCGGATCGGCGTGGAGCCGAGCGGCGAGGCGTTCAACGAGATCTCCCTTGAGGCGGGCACGGGTCGCGCGGCCAACGCGCTCATCAACGCCGGTGCGCTCGTCGCCCACTCCCTGGTGGGACAACCCGACGACGACGAAGACACCCGCTTCGAGAAGATCCGGCAGTTGTTCTCGACGCTGGTCGGGCGGGACGTCGAGGTGGACGAGGAGGTCGCGGACGCCGAGGCCGACGACGCGCACCGCAACCTCGCGCTGGCGCATCTGCTCGCCGAGGAGCAAGTGCTCGCCGACGAGCCGCACGAGGTGGTCCGCGGCTACGGCCGGCAGTGCGCGATCCGCGTGGACGTGCGCGACCTGGCGCTCATGGCGGCGGTGCTCGCCGACGCCGGCCGGCACCCGGCGACCGGGGAGCGGGTGCTGGGCAGAAAGGCGGTGCGCTATGCCAAAGCGTGATGTTCACCTGCGGCATGTACGACGCGGCTGGCGACTGGGTGTACCAGGTGGGGTTGCCGGCCAAGAGCGGCGTGTCGGGCTGTCTGTTCGCGGTGGCGCCGGGGCGCTTCGGGATCGCCGCCTTCGCCCCACGACTCGACGACCACGGCAACAGTATCCGCGCGGCCGCGGCGATCGAGGCGCTGTCCGACCGGCTGGACCTCCACGTGCTCGACATGGTGCCGGGCGGGTCGGACTGACCACCGACTATCCTGGGCAATCGTGACCGACTCGACCTCCTCCGCGCCCGAGACCGTCCCCGTCGACCCCGCCGACGACACCCCCGAGCAGCTCCGCATCCGCCGCGACAAGCGGCAGCGCCTGCTCGACGCCGGCGGGCAGGCGTACCCGGTCGAGGTGCCGCGCACGCACGGGCTCGCCGAGATCGTCGCCGACCCGCGGTTCGCCGACCTCGAGCCGGGGGAGGAGACCGACGTCGAGGTGTCCGTCGCCGGTCGCGTCCTGTTCGTGCGGAATACCGGCAAGCTGTGCTTCGTCCGGCTCCAGGACGGCGTGGACCCCGCCGCCGACCTCTCCGTCCCCGCGGCCGAGGGCGAGCCCAGCGCGTTCGCGCCGCAGCTGCAGGCCATGCTCTCGCTGGCGAACGTCGGCGAGGACCGGCTCGAGGCGTGGAAGCAGGACGTGGACCTCGGCGACCACGTCTCCGTCACCGGCCGGGTCGTGCGCTCCAAGCGCGGTGAGCTGTCCGTGATGGCCGATTCGTGGGTGCTCGCCGCCAAGGCGCTGCGGCCGCTGCCGGTCGCGCACAAGGAGATGAGCGAGGACACCCGCGTCCGCCAGCGCTACACCGACCTGGTGATGCGCGAGCAGGCCCGTCGCAACGCGGTGCTGCGGATCAAAGTGGTGCGCGCGCTGCGCCACGCGCTCGAGCGGCGCGGCTTCCTCGAGGTGGAGACGCCCATGCTGCAGACGCTCCACGGCGGCGCCGCGGCCCGGCCCTTCGTCACCCACTCCAACGCACTCGACCTGGACCTCTACCTGCGCATCGCCCCCGAGCTGTACCTCAAGCGTTGCGTGGTGGGCGGCCTCGAGCGCGTCTTCGAGATCAACCGCAACTTCCGCAACGAGGGCGTGGACTCCTCGCACAGCCCCGAGTTCGCGATGCTCGAGACGTACCAGGCGTACGGCGACTACGACACCTCCGCGACGATGATCCGCGAGGTCATCCAGGAGGTCGCGGAGGAAGTCTTCGGCTCCACCACCGTGACCCTGGCGGACGGCACCGCATACGACCTCGGCGGTCAGTGGCGCGAGATGCGCATGTACCCCTCGCTCAACGAGGCGCTCGCCGCCAAGCACCCGGTGCTGGCCGCCGACGGCGGCGACACGGTCACCGTGGACTCCACCGTTGACGAGCTCACCGAGCTGGCCGGGAAGGTCGGCCTCGAGGTGCCGGAGGGCAAGGGCTGGCTCCACGGCAAGCTCGTCGAGGAGCTGTGGGAGCACCTGTGCGGCGACCAGCTCGAGGGGCCCGTGTTCGTCCGCGACTTCCCCGTGGAGACCTCTCCGCTCACGCGTGACCACCGCACCGACCGCGGCGTCACCGAGAAGTGGGACCTCTACGTCCGTGGATTCGAGTTGGCCACCGGATACTCCGAGCTCGTCGATCCGGTGGTCCAGCGCCAGCGCTTCGAGGACCAGGCCCGCCTCGCCGCGGCCGGCGACGACGAGGCGATGGTCCTCGACGAGGACTTCCTCGCCGCGATGGAGCAGGGCATGCCGCCCACCACCGGGCTCGGGATGGGCATCGACCGCCTGCTCATGGCGCTCACCGGGCTCGGCATCCGCGAGACGATCCTCTTCCCGCTGGTCAAGCCGTTGCCGCGCGACTGAGCGTCACACTGGCCACATCCGTCACACCGGTTGTGGCGGGGTCATGCCTCCGACGCCTCTTCGTCGTTCCACGTACTTCGACCGGCTCCACGTGGGCGACACGGTCGTCTCCGTGGCGTCCTCCGCCGACAGTGCAGCCCAGGTGGCGCCTGCAAGGGCGAGGAGGAAGCCGAGTCCGGCCACGTACGGTCCGTGGGCCACGGTCGCGTCCGCGGGCAGGCCCGACAGGGTGGGGTCGGGGGAGCCCGACGACGTGTGGAGAATCGCGACAAAGGCTACGTGGGAGGCCAGCACCACCAGCGAGACGGCCGCCGCGGCCGTCGCCAGGATCCCGAGCCGGGTCAGTGCGGTCACGGTGACGAGCAGCGCGATCACCACGAGTCCGATGAAGAGGACCGGTGCGACACTACGCACGTCGATCTTCTGGGTGATCTCCATCGCGGTGAGCGATCCCGTGGCTGCCGTGTCCGTGGTGAGCCAGGGGAGGAAGATGCTGGCCAGCGCGAGTGCCAGGCCGCCGAGCGCGAGCGCCGCCCCGAGGAGGTTGCGCCGCTGCGGAATCACCTTGCCGTGGACCGGGGGCCTGCCGGGCAACTCGGCGAGGTGGGGCGGCGGGGCGGTGTACGCGGCCATGGAGATCACCCCTTCGGCGGCGGCGCGCATGCATCGGGGAGCCCGGACAGGGACCGGACCCAGTGTGTCCTAGGTCACAGTCTAGGCGGCGTGTCGCGGTCACTCCACCTACGCGGCCGCCGGAGCCCGGCGGTCAGCGCCGCGGGCTGGTCCGGCGCGTCGGTTCGGCGGTCATCGGATCCTCGGGCCACGGATGCTTGGGGTAGCGCCCCCGCATCTCCGCGCGCACGCCCGGGTAGGCCTCGCGCCAGAAGAACTCCAGGTCGCCGGTCACCGCGAGGGGTCGTCCGGAGGGGGAGAGCAGGTGCACGGTGACGGGCGCGCGGCCGTCGCAGACCGCGGGCGAGGCGGTCCAGCCGAAGCATTCCTGCAGTTTGGCGGCCAGGACGGGGGCGTCGTCGGTGCCCGGCTCCGGGTAGTCGACCCGGTATGACGACCCGCTGGGCACCTCGAGACGGTCGGGCACCAGCTCGTCGAGCCGGGACGCCTCGGGCCAGGGGAGCAGGCGGCGCAGCGCGGGGCGCAGGTCGCGGCCGGCCGCGCGCCCGCCCGCGGCGAGGTCGTCGAGGTCCGGGGCCAGCCACTCCTCGAGCCGGGCCGCGAGCGCGGCGCCGGAGACGTCCGGCCACGGCGCACCCAGCATGCGGTGCGCGAACGCCAGGCGTCGGTACAGGCGGAGAGTCTCGTCGTCGGGCACGAGGGCGCCGATGCCGTCAGCGGTGAGTCGTTCGGCGACGGCGATCCCGACGGCGCCGCGGTCCGGCCGCTCGGGCGTGGACGAGAGTTCGATGCGGCCGAGTCGGCGGACCCGGCGGGCGCGCACGGTGCCGTCGGAGCGGTCCATCGTGGCGTCGACGACCTCTTCCCGCAGCGCGGCGGCGGCGTCCTCGGCGGCCTCGCGCGTGATCGGCGCGGCGGCCCGGATCACCGCCCCGGCCCGGCCCGCGGCGCGCCCTCCGGCGCGGCCCACCTCGGCCACCGCCAGCCACTCGCGTCCCCGCAGCGCCGAGTCGGGGGCGAGCACGGCCCCGGTTCCCGAGACGAAGGTGTACTGCTCGCCGCGGCGTCGCGCGATCCGGTCGGGGTGGGCGAGGGCGACGACGAGGCCCACCGATTCGTCCACGTCGGCCTCTGCGGCGCCGTCCGGCGGGCCGCCCGACCCGGCGAGCTCCTCGAGCCGGCGCGCCTCGCGGCGCCAGCCGTCCGCGTCGGGCGCCCGACCGGACCGCAGCGCCCGGAGGTCCGCCACCAGGTCGCCGTCGGGAGAGCGACGGTCGGCCGCGAGCAGCGCCACCACCTCGGCCGCGGTGCGCGCGCCCACCGCCGCGGCGCCGTCGAGCAGGGCGCGGGCGAGGCGCGGGTCCGCCGGCACGCGCGCGAGCTCCCGGCCGCGGTCGGTGGCGGCGCCGGCGTCGTCCACCGCGCCGATCGCCCGCAGCGTGGCCTCCGCCCGGGCGAGGGCGGCGCCGGGCGGCGGGTCGGGCAGCGCCAGTCCCTCGCCACGCGGCGAGCCCCAGCACGCGACGTCGAGGGCGAAGGAGGTGAGGTCCGACGTCGCGACGGCCGGCGTGCGGTGGGCGGGGAGCCGGGCATACTCGTCCTCGCCGACGCAGCGGATCGCCACGCCCGGGCCGAGCCGGGCGGCGCGGCCGGCCCGCTGGACGCAGGAGTCGCGGGAGGCCGACACCGTCACCAGGCCCGTCATGTCGCGCACGGTGTCCAGGCGAGGTTCGCGGGTGAGGCAAGCGTCCACGACGAGCCGCACACCCGGCACGGTGAGGGAGGACTCCGCGAGATCGGTGGACACGACGATCCGGGGCGGGCCGTGGCCGCCCGGGCGCCCGGCCACCGCCCGGTCCTGGGCCGCGGCGTCCAGCGAGCCGTGCAGGGGCAGGACCTCGGCGGCGTCGCCCAGCCTCGCCGTCACCGCCCGGACCACCCGGTCGATCTCGCGGGCACCGGGAAGGAAGACCAGCGCGTCGGCCCCCGTCGCGGCCACCTCGGCGGCGGTCACGGCGGCCACGTGGTCGAGCAGGCCCTCCGTCACCCCGCGGGCGTCGAGCCGGGGTACCGGCGGAGGCGCGTAGCGCACGTCGAGCGGGTTCAGGACCGACGGCACGTCGACGACCGGGGCCGCCTCGTCGTCGGCACCCCCGTCCCCGCCCAGCAGCCGCGCGAACCGGCCCGCCTCGACCGTCGCCGACATCGCCACCACCGGCAGGTCATCGCGCAGCTGCCGCAGCTCGCAGAGCAGCGCGAACGCCAGGTCGGACTCGAGGTGCCGCTCGTGCACCTCGTCGAGCACCACCGCGCCCACCCCGGGCAGATCCGGGTCGGCGAGCAGCCGGCGCACGAGGACGCCGGGCGTCACGAACTCCACGACCGTGCCCGCGCCGACGCGACGGTCGCCCCGCACCGTGTGGCCCACCGCCCCGCCCACCCGGGTGTCGGTGAGGTGGGCGAGCCGCCGCGCGGCGGAGCGGGCCGCGACGCGGCGGGGTTGGGTGACGACGACCCGGCCCGGCCGGGCACCCCGGGTGCCCTCGGCGAGCCCGACGGCGAGGGCGGGCGGGACGAGGGTGGTCTTACCCGTCCCTGGTGGGGCCTGGACGACCGCCGTGCCCGAGCCGACGACCGCCTCGAGCAGCGCCGGTAGCGCCGCGGCGAAGGGCAGGTCGCGGCCCAGGCGCTCGAGGTCGAAGGGCGGCCGCATGGCGCCACACTATCCAGCGCGTCCGGCGGCGTTCGCTGTCGGCGTACACGGATCGGCAATGTCCACGCCACCTGCCGCGTTGAACCATGGTGACGGTCCGTGGTGGACTCCGGCGGTGCCGGGCGTCCGAGCGGGCCACTACAGTGGGGAAAACCCGAGGAATGTGAGGTAGCACGATGTTCGAACGGTTTACCGACCGCGCGCGTCGCGTCGTTGTCCTGGCCCAGGAAGAGGCCCGGATGCTCAACCACAACTACATCGGCACCGAGCACATCCTGCTGGGCCTCATCCACGAGGGCGAGGGCGTGGCCGCCAAGGCGCTCGAGTCCCTCGGGATCTCGCTCGAGGCCGTGCGGAGCCAGGTCGAGGAGATCATCGGCCAGGGCCAGCAGGCACCGAGCGGACACATCCCCTTCACACCCCGGGCCAAGAAGGTCCTCGAGCTCAGCCTGCGTGAGGCGCTGCAGCTGGGCCACAACTACATCGGTACCGAGCACATCCTGCTGGGCCTCATCCGCGAGGGTGAGGGTGTGGCCGCCCAGGTGCTGGTCAAGCTGGGAGCGGACCTCACCCGCGTGCGCCAGCAGGTCATCCAGCTCCTCTCGGGGTACCAGGGCAAGGAGGCCGAGGCCGCGGGCGCGCCGTCCGGTGGGGGCGGTCGCGAGTCGGGTACGCCGTCGTCGTCGACCGTGCTCGACCAGTTCGGCCGCAACCTCACGCAGGCCGCCATGGAGGGCAAGCTCGACCCGGTCGTGGGCCGCGCCAAGGAGGTCGAGCGCATCATGCAGGTGCTCTCGCGACGCACCAAGAACAACCCGGTCCTCATCGGTGAGCCCGGCGTGGGCAAGACCGCCGTCGTCGAGGGGCTGGCCCAGGCGATCGTCAACGGCGAGGTGCCGGAGACGCTCAAGGACAAGCAGCTCTACTCGCTGGATCTCGGTTCGCTCGTTGCCGGCTCGCGCTACCGTGGCGACTTCGAGGAGCGCCTCAAGAAGGTGCTCAAGGAGATCAACCAGCGCGGCGACATCATCCTGTTCATCGACGAGATCCACACGCTCGTCGGCGCGGGTGCCGCCGAGGGGGCGATCGACGCCGCGTCGATCCTCAAGCCCAAGCTGGCGCGCGGCGAGCTGCAGACCATCGGCGCCACCACGCTCGAGGAGTACCGCAAGCACATCGAGAAGGACGCCGCCCTCGAGCGCCGCTTCCAGCCGGTGCAGGTCCCCGAGCCGAGCGTCGAGCTGTCCATCGAGATCCTCAAGGGCCTGCGGGACCGCTACGAGGCGCACCACCGCGTCACCATCACCGACGCCGCGCTGGCGGCCGCCGCGCAGCTCGCGGACCGATACATCAACGACCGCTTCCTGCCGGACAAGGCCATCGACCTCATCGACGAGGCCGGCGCCCGCATGCGCATCAAGCGGATGACGGCCCCGCCGGACCTGCGTGAGTTCGATGAGAAGATCGCCGACGCCCGGCGCGAGAAGGAGTCCGCGATCGACGCGCAGGACTTCGAGAAGGCCGCGGGCCTGCGGGATACGGAGAAGAAGCTCATCGCCGAGCGCTCCGAGCGCGAGAAGCAGTGGCGCGCGGGCGACATGGACGTCGCCGCCGTGGTCGACGAGGAGCAGATCGCCGAGGTCCTGGGCAACTGGACCGGCATCCCCGTCTTCAAGCTCACCGAGGAGGAGACCACGCGTCTGCTCCGCATGGAGGACGAGCTGCACAAGCGGATCATCGGCCAGGAGGACGCCATCAAGGCCGTCTCCCGGGCGATCCGCCGCACGCGCGCCGGGCTCAAGGATCCCAAGCGTCCGTCGGGCTCGTTCATCTTCGCCGGCCCGTCCGGCGTGGGTAAGACCGAGCTCTCCAAGGCGCTCGCCAACTTCCTGTTCGGCGAGGACGACGCCCTCATCCAGATCGACATGGGCGAGTTCCACGACCGCTTCACCGCCTCGCGGCTCTTCGGCGCGCCCCCCGGGTACGTCGGCTACGAGGAGGGCGGCCAGCTCACGGAGAAGGTGCGGCGCAAGCCGTTCTCGGTGGTCCTGTTCGACGAGATCGAGAAGGCCCACTCGGAGATCTACAACACGCTGCTCCAGGTGCTCGAGGACGGTCGCCTCACCGACGGCCAGGGGCGCATGGTCGACTTCAAGAACACCGTCCTGATCTTCACCTCGAACCTCGGCACCAAGGACATCTCCAAAGCCGTGGGCATGGGCTTCTCGGGCATCGGCGAGCAGGACGCCGAGGGCCAGTACGAGCGGATGAAGCAGAAGGTCAACGACGAGCTCAAGAAGCACTTCCGGCCGGAGTTCCTCAACCGCATCGACGAGATCGTGGTGTTCCACCAGCTCACGCAGGAGCAGATCGTCCAGATGGTCGACCTGATGGTGGGCCGCGTCCGGTCGGCGCTCGCCGCCAAGGACATGGACATCGAGGTCACGGCCCTGGCCAAGAACCTGCTCGCCAAGCGCGGGTTCGACCCCGTTCTGGGTGCGCGGCCGCTGCGCCGCACCATCCAGCGCGAGATCGAGGACGCCCTGTCGGAGAAGATCCTCTTCGGCGAGGTCGCGGTCGGCGAGCTCGTCACCGTGGACGTCGAGGGCTGGGACGGCGAGTCCGACCAGACCGAGGACGCCAAGTTCACGTTCCGCAGCTCGCCGCGCCCGGAGTCCGAGCGCGAGTCCCGTGAGGGCGAGGAGATCACGGCGAGCGTCGCGCCGACCGGCGAGGCCGGCCCGGGCGATTCGCTCCCGCCGTCCTCGGGCGGCTTCGGAGGCGGCCCCTCGACCGGGCCCGCCGGCGGCGGGGGTGCCGCTCCCGCCACGAGCTGACCGGACACGAGTCGAGCGCAAAGGACGCCCCCCGCCTCGCCGGCGGGGGGCGTCCCCATTTCAGCGCCGCTCTCGGCTCTCTCCCTTACTGCGACCGCGATCCCCGGCCGCCCCCAGCCTCCGCCGCCAGCCCCGCGGCCCACGCACGGGCACGCGCCGGACGAGGGACAGCGCTCCGGGGCGTCTGACGTGATCCACAAAGGGAATGGTCGGGTCGTTCACCGAAGAGACTCGAACCGAACGATTCCACGACGCTGGCGCTGTGCTGCGACGGTCTGAGCCCGGCGGAGGAGGGGCTGACCGAGGACGAGTGCTCCGGCGGGGTCGGTCTCACCGAGCTGCTGGTGGCGCCCGGTTAGTGGGCGGAGCTCGATACCGAACGGAAGCCGCCGTCGAGGATCACCAGGGGATCGGCGGGCTCGTCGTCGAACCAGGCGTCGAGCAAGCGCGCGATCACCAGGACGTGATCGCCGGCGGGCACAAGACGGTCCAGGGCGACCCGAAGGCGGACCCGTCCGCCATGAAGTAGTGGTTCACCGGTTTCGGCACGGGTCCACAGCGCGGTGTCGGCGAACCGCAGATGCGACGGCCCGGCAAAGCGGAGCGCGAGGTGCTCATCCCCTTCGCCGAGCAGATGCACGACAGCGGTGCGGGCCTCCAGGACGGCCGCCAGGCTCGACGAGGAAATCCCCACATTGAAACTGATCAGAGCGGGCTCGGCGGACAGGCTCGAGGGGGACGACGCGGTGAAGCCGACGGGTCCGTCCGAACCGTCCAGAGTGACTATCGTGACGCCGGCGGGATGCGTTCGCATCGCGCGCCGGTGGATTTCCGGGGAGACGGACGGGTGAGTGGTGGACGACGACTGGTGTTCAGGCATGTCGGAAGTCTGCGACCCTCCCGCTACGGATGTCGAGACTTCTGTTCACGGTGCGGGAAAGTGCGTCAGCGGACAGTAGGCCACTACGGTGGTCAGAGGCTGCGCCTCACGATGCCGAGAGTTCCCGAGCCGCGAGCGTTGCCGTGGGATCCGCGGAGATCGCGTCCAGTGCGACAGCCATGGCGGCGAACTGCTGGATGCGCCCTCCTGCCGTCGAGACTCGCAGATCCGGCACGCCTCCTACAGGTCGGGCCTCCCGGGTCGCCTTGATCAGGGCCGACAGGTATCGCGGGTGGTCGGTGAAGGCCTGACCGCACAGGACGACGGCATCAGGCCGGGTGATGGAGGACAACAGGTTCACCAGCCGGCCCAGGACCGTGGCGCGCTCGACGAGGATCGCTTCCGCCACCGCGTCTTTGCGCGCGCGCGTGGCGAGTTCGGCCACCGATCCGACCGTTATCCCGCGGCGGCCCGCGGCCCGGACCACCCCGGAGTCGCCGACCACGTCCAACAGCCCGCCGCCGCGGTCGTCGAGCAGCTCGGTGGGCCCGACCGGCAGATGCGTCAGATCGGGGGAGCCCGACCGCGGTTGGTGGACGGCACCGTCGATCACGAGCGCGGATCCCAGATGCTCGCGCCCGTAGACCACCAGAGTGGTGCCCTCGTGGGTCTCGTGCCCCACCAGGAGTTCGGTCGCGGCCATGGCCTCGACGTGGGGGGCCACCGAGAACGGCACGCCGATCCGGTCGGCGAACAGGTCGGTGATGGGCACGCCCTCCCATCCGAGCAGGTCGTGGTCAATCCGCCCCCCGCCGGCGATCCGGGCGGCGGTGGCGATTCCGCCCCGGGCCAGCCGGCGCTCGCGGTGGCCATCCAGCAGTCGGAACGCAACCGCGGTCAGCTCGTCGGCGATCTGAGCCGGTTCACGGCCCGGAGTGTCGATCGCGTGCTCGGACAGGATGCGGCACGCGAGGTCGCACACCGCCACCACGCTGCGATGTAAGCCGATGTGCACGGCGACGGCCACCGGGCCGGACGGGTCGATCTCCACCGGGACGCTCGGGCGTCCAACCGAACCGTCGTGCATGAGTTCGGGACGTTCCCGGATGACTCCAGCGGCTGTCAGTGCGGAGGTCGCGCGTCCGACGGTCGCCACGGACAGCCCGGTCGTCGCTGCGATCTCGGGTCGGGATATGGGCCCCCGGAACCGGATCGCCCGCATGACCCGAGCTGGGCTGTTGGCGGAGAGGCGCAGGTCGGCCACGGGAAACTGGGAGGGCATGCCGATGACAGTATCACAGAAAATAGACAGATCTGTCTGGTGTTGTTAAGGGTTTCATCCGCGGTGACGGTAACGCTGGGCTATCGCAGCCGGCCGGTTCCACGATGGGGCGGTCCGATACTGGGCCCACCCCGAGGAGGCATCCGTGGTCAGCCAGCCGACCGACCCCACCGCTGTGAACGAGGAGCTGCACTTTCACTGGTTCCTACCCACGTACGGCGATTCGCGAAACCTGGTGGCAGGGGGCCACGGCACCTTCATGTCGGGCGACCGGCCCGCCACCCTGCCGTACCTGCGGCAGATCGTGGCAGCCGCCGAGTACAACGGGTTCGAGTCACTGCTCACGCCGACCGGCGCGTGGTGTGAGGACGCACTGCTGACAACGGCGTTGCTCGCCGAGTCCAGTGAGCGCATCAAGTTCCTCGTGGCGTTGCGGCCCGGTCTGATGAGCCCCACCCTGGCCGCTCAGATGACGACCACCTTCCAGTGGCAGACCCACGGTCGACTGCTGCTCAACGTGGTCACCGGTGGAGAGTCCCGCGAACAGCGTGCCTATGGGGATTTCCTCGACAAGGAAGGCCGTTACGCCCGGGCCGATGAGTTCCTGGAGATCGTGCGCGGGCTGTGGTCCTCGTCGGAGCCACTGTCGTTCACGGGTGATCACCTCGCCGTCGTCGACGCGGTCCTGGGGCGTCGCCCCGACACAGTGCCGTCGATCTTCTTCGGTGGCTCCTCCCCGGCCGGGATCCGGGTGGCCGCCCGTCACGCGGACACCTACCTGACCTGGGGCGAGCCCCCGGCCGACGTCTCGGAGAAACTCGACCGCGTCCGGGTGGCCGCCGCCGCGAACGGCCGGAAGCCGTCCTTCGGCATCCGACTCCACGTGATCTCACGTGACACCTCGGAGCAGGCCTGGGCCGAGGCCGAACGACTCCTGCGGGGCATCGATCCGGCAGACGTCGAGCGCGTGCAGGCGTCCCTGCGTGCCAGTGAGTCGGAGGGGCAGCGCCGGATGCTCGAACTCCACGGGGGTCGGGCCGATTCGCTGGAGATCGCGCCGAACCTCTGGGCCGGCGTCGGACTGGTCCGCGGTGGCGCGGGTACGGCGCTCGTGGGATCGCACGAGGAGGTGGCGGACCGGATCGCCGAGTACGCGCAGCTGGGCCTGAGCCACTTCGTGCTCTCCGGGTACCCCCACCTCGAAGAGGCCTTCACCTTCGGTGAGGGCGTGCTCCCGGAGCTCGAGCGGCGCGGCCTGTGGACCCCGCCGCACGCCACCGGCGGTTCCGGCCAGCGCGGCGGAGCGGTGCCGTTCGCCGGCTCAGGCATCGCTGGCCCGGCCGCCGCGTCGGCCCGCCCGACCCCACACACCCGAGAGCCCGCCCGAGTCGGCGGCTGACCCGCCGGAGAGGAGACCGATCGTGACCACGAGCCTACGTCTGCAGTCCGCCGCGGCACCGTCGCCCGCCCCGTTCGAGTCCCCGGCGGACACCACGGGCGCAGAATCGCGCGCCGACACATCCACGAGCACCCGGCCTGACCCGAGCACGAACGGGTCCCCGCCGCGCGGGGTCGGACCACGGCAGCGACGACGACAACGGAACCGCGTTCTCACCTGGCTGCGGTGGCTGAGCCCGATCCTGCTGATCGTGGTCTGGCAGATCGCCGGCGCCACCGGGATCCTTCCCGAGCGGATCCTGCCGGCGCCGCAGCTCATCGCGGAATCCGCGATCGAACTCCTGCGGTCGGGCGAGCTGGTGGACGCGCTGGCGGTCTCGAGCGTCCGGGTCGCGCAGGGGTTCGCCCTGGGGGCGGTCGCGGGCCTCGTCCTGGGCGTGATCGTGGGGACGTCCCGCTACGCGGACGCGATCCTCGACCCGCCGCTGCAGATGTTGCGCGCACTGCCCCACCTCGGGCTGATCCCGCTGTTCATCCTCTGGTTCGGCATCGGGGAGGCGCCCAAGATACTGCTCATCGCCCTCGGCGTGGTCTTCCCGATCTACCTCAACACCGCCTCGGGCCTGCGTCAGATCGACCCGAAGCTGCGGGACATGGCCACGGTGTTCGGGTTCTCGCGGCGGCAGCGACTCACCGAGGTGATCCTGCCGTCGATCGCCCCGCAGGTCCTGGTGGGGGTCCGGCAGTCGCTGGCCATCGCCTGGCTCACCCTCATCGTCGCCGAGCAGCTCAACGCCACCACGGGCCTGGGCTACCTCATCATGAACGCCCGCGACTACTTCCGGATCGACGTGATCATCGTCGGCCTCGTCGTCTACGCACTGCTCGGAATCCTCACGGACGCACTCGTCCGCGTCGCCGAGGCCCGCGCGTTGCGCCACTACCGCTGACCCTCCAGACCCAGGAGCACGAACATGACCACGACACTCGCGCCCGCGGGGGCCCTGCGGGGCCTCACCAAGAGCTTCGGGGACACCACCGTCCTCGACGGGCTGGACCTGGAGATCCCCCGCGGGGACATCGTCGCCCTGCTCGGGCGAAGCGGGAGCGGAAAGTCCACGGCGCTGCGCATCCTCGCCGGCCTGGACCGCGACTACGACGGGCAGGTGCTCATCGACGGCGCCCCGTCGGTTGTCTTCCAGGACGCACGGCTGCTGCCCTGGCGGACCGTCGCGGCGAACGTCCTGCACGGGCTCAACCGCGTGACGGTGGACCGGGGCGAGAAGGCCTCCAGGGTGTCGCGCATCCTCGACGAGGTCGGGCTCGGCGGCCGCGGGGACGCCTACCCCGGGCAGCTGTCCGGCGGGCAGGCGCAGCGGACGTCGCTGGCCCGCGCCCTCGTCGCCGAGCCGGAACTCCTGCTCCTCGACGAGCCCTTCGGCGCACTCGACGCGTTGACCCGCCGCACCATGCACAGATTGTTGCTGCGGTTGTGGGAGCACCACGGGTTCGGCGTTCTGCTGGTGACGCACGACGTCGACGAGGCCGTCGCCCTGGCCGACAGGGTCCACGTCCTGGACGGCGGGTCGGTCGCGCACACCGAGACGATCGACGACCCGCGCGGACGGGGAGCCACTGCTCACCACCGCCGTTCACTCCTCGACGCACTGGGCGTCGAGCACACAGAAGAGGACTACTCGATATGACCGTCATCTCCGGGACCCGGGGCCGTTCCGGCCTCCTCGTCGGGGTGTTCGCCCTGATCACGGCCGCCCTGCTGCTGGTGTCGGGGTGCGCGACCCGGGAATCCGAGGCCGCGGCGCCCGAGCCTGAGCGCGTGGACCTCGCCGACCTCTCGGACCTCGTGCTCAAGGTGGGGGACCAGAAGGGCGGCACCGAGGCGATCCTCACCGCCGCCGGGCAGCTCGAGGACCTGCCGTACGAGATCGAGTTCTCCACGTTCACCTCGGGGCCGCCGCAGGTCGAGGCCCTCAACGCGGGCCAGATCGACGTGGCGGTGACCGGTAACACCCCGCCGGTGTTCGGGGCGGCCGCCGGTGCCCGGGTGTCGATCGTCTCCGCGTACGCCAACGGCGGGGAGGGGGACCAGATCCTGGTCCGCCCGGACTCCGACGTCGGGTCGGTCGCCGATCTCGCGGGCCGCAAGGTGCTGGTCGCCAAGGGCACCTCCGCCCACGGCCACCTGCTGCTGCAGCTGCGGAAGGCGGGGGTGGACCCGGAGTCGGTAGAGCTGGTCTTCCTCCAGCCCGCCGAGGCGGGGTCGGCCTTCGCGCGCGGCGACGCCGACGCGTGGGCGATCTGGGACCCGTACACGGCGATCGCGCAGACGACCTCCGAGACGCGGACCCTGACAACCGCGGCCGAGGCCTCGAACGGGTTCTGGTTCGGTCTCGCCTCGCATGACGCGCTCGCCGATCCGCGTCGGCAGACGGCGATCGCGGACTTCCTCGTGCGTCTCGCGGAGGCGGGGACGTGGACCGCGGAGAACCCGGAGGAGTGGGCGCGGTTCTACGGCGAGGCCGTGGATCTGACGCCGGAGGCGGCGCAGCTGTCGCAGAGCCGCAGTACCCGCCGGCCGGTGGCGCTGGCCGACACGATCGCGCGAGAACAGGAACTCGCCGACGTGTTTACCGAGGACGGTCAGATCGAGTCGGTCGATGTCGCGGAACTCGCCGACGACCGGTTCGCGGAGGACCTGGCACCCGTGGTGGGCCCACTGCCCTGAACTGAGGCGAGCTGACCAGGTCAGGCGGCGATCCGGTCCCAGAGGGTCGCGATCGCCGCCCAGCCGACCACGCCGGCGGTGGAGTAGAGCAGCGCCCAGAGAACACACCCCACGGTCACCGCCGGCAGGTAGCGACGTAGCGGCATGACGGTGAAGCCTGCGCTGAAATTGATCGCGGTCTGGATGCCGAACGTCAGGAACGACAGCGGCACTGCGACCACGCCGAAGCGAGCATAGAGCCGCTGGGCGCGCTTCATGGTGGGCCCGTCGAGGCGACGGGTCAGCCTGTCGCTGAGCCGAGCTCCGGTCAGCGCGCCCCGGCCCAGCCAATACGTGGCGTTGGCCCGCAGCATCACGATCAGGAACAGGGTGCCGAAGGCCGGTGCGAACGGCAGTTCGGCGATCCGGTCCATGGGCGGGCAGCGATGCGGGGTCCGGTCAGGTCACGTCAGGTCTGGTCAGCCGGCGGGCTTGACGTCCATGACCACGTCGAACTCCAGCAGGCTCGCGCCGCCGGCGACAGGCTTGCCGTGCTGACCTGCGTGGGCCGCGCGGGCGTCGCCGTCGCGCCACGCCTCGAACGACGCGTCGTCCTCCCAGGTGGTCACCACGAAGTAGCGGGTCTCCCCGCCGGTCGGGCGCAGCAGCTGGAACCCGAGGAACCCCGGGGAGTTCTCGACGGTGTGCGCGCGCTCGGAGAACCGGCGCTCGAGCTCGGCGCCGGCCTGCGGCGGAACGTTGAGGGCGTTGATCTTCACGACGGCCATAAGGCAAGCCTACGCTTATCGATCGTGGGGCGGGATCTGGCCCTGGGTACATGCCGGTGAGGCACGCGAGAAGCGGTAGAAGTATTTGGTCACGTAGAGCTCGTCGACGAGCGTGGTCATCATCAACACCAGGTCAGGTCCGTCGGTGAACATCACGTTGTCCATGTCGAGGTCACTGTCGGAGTACTTGCTCACCCAGGTGCCATCCACCAGTCGCTCCATGCGGAGGTATGGGGCCACGCTGCTGACGATGCGTCCGTCCTGGTCCTCGATCGAGTCGATCAGGACGCCCTGCTCCTTCTCGGCGGAGGTCCAGGGGACCTTGGCGCCGCCCCGCATCGAGAAGTGGATCTCGCCGGCGGAGTTGGTGATCTCGAGCGTTTCGCCTCCGGCGGAGGAGAAGGATTCGGGGATGTAGAGCGAACGGTCGCGAAAGATGATCGCGTAGCTGCCCGAGCGGTGTCCGGCGTCCTGTTCAGAAAAGCCGGTCAATTCCCACCGGCCGAGCAGTGCTGTCGGGTCAGTCGTCTGGGGTGCGGGCATAGCCGAGTTCTCTCAGTGGGGGTCGGGTCAGGGGGTCAGCGCGGCGCGTAGCTCCATGGAGTTGTGATCGTTGAAGCGCCAGGCCTCGGCTTCGTCGCCGAGGTGGTAGGTCACGGTCGCAGTCCTCGCCTCGAGATCGCACTGGATGATCGCGGCAAGGGGTTCGCCCGGTTGGTCGTCTTGGTTGTCGAGCCAAGTGTTTTGGACGACGCCACGCAGAATTCGGGCAGTTCTAGGGTGTATGTCCCCGCGAATATCGCTTCGTTCAGGGCCGTATGCCGCCACAAGCATCTTGATGGTATTTGCTTCGTAGAAGAGGATCATGGCTGCGTCGTCAGCAGGTTCTTCGGCAAGAAAGTATTGGTCGTTGGTGAGCTTGTCGACGAGCGCAGCGGTGGTCTCGACATCGACGGTCAGCGTGATCGGCATCGTCCCCTCGATTCCTCCCTGCTCTCCCGGCAATTTGTTCGTTGCCTCGTCGAATCGGTGAGCCTTCATGGCGAACGCATCTGGCGATGTCTAAACTAGGCAGAAACTAGTGCTGAGTCGCCATCTGCTATTTCTGCATCGAGGAGGCCCTAGTTATGATCGCGCTTATTCGGTACGCGCTTCAGGCGGATTGATTGAGGCCGGGCGCAGCTTTTCGCGAATCACGGAGATGTCGATAGCGTCCACGTCCCACTTGAGCGCGTCGCTACCGGTCAAGTAATGTGCAGTAAGTACCGCATCGCCGTAGGCGTAGACGAATATTTCAGCAAACGGGAATTCTGGCACGGTCCCGATGTTGTTTCGCCAAATATCCTGAAATGCTTCGCTAGCCTCCTCTCGTGTCTTGATCTTAAGGTTCGCATTGATGCTAGATTCCCCAGCTCGGTAAAGGGAGCTCACCGTGGACACTACGGAATTAGCGTGATAGTTGAGAATGGAGTACCCCTCGAAGGGGCCTTTTCTGGTGGCATTCGGATCCGTCCACACCGCTCGAGAAAGGTCCATTCGCTGTTGGTCGGAGCTTGGAAAGCTGTAGATCATTTATCCTGTCCCATAGTTTCTCTTATAGTCCTGGACGTCGGTATTGATGAACTTCAGCGCTCGGTCGGGTTCGAACTCTATATTACCGTCGGAGTCAGTTCCTACGAATTCTATTGCGACTGCACGTGGTCTGATATCGGGCTCGTCAAAGGTAAACTTGATCTCTCCTTCTACGGTGCCGTGTCCCTGTGCTGGTCGACCGCCGGCAGCCCGTCGGGCGTCTGCGCGGCATCGGCTCCGCTGTCGGCGGCGACCACGTCGGAGTCACCGGTCGCTTCGCCGGGCGTTGCCTCGCCGGCGTCCGTGGTCGCGTCACCGGCGTCTCCCGAATTGGTAGCTTCCCCGGTGTCGGGCGTGACGGACTCGCCGCCGGGTGTCGGGTCGGCGCCGTCGGAGGTGCCCGGGTCGCCGGAGCCGGTGTCACCGGAGGTGCCCTGGCCACCTGTGGAGGTGGAGCCCTTGACAGGCGACGACGACGAGGTTCCCCCCGCCGATCCGCCGGCGCCTCCCGAGGCCGCGGACATCGCGGAGACGGGGGGAGCGGCTGCGACCCCGCCGTGGTCCTGAGCGAACTGCTCGCCGCCGGAGGCGGCGTTTCGGGGGCTCCGGGCGAGACGGGTACGGCGTCCTCGAGCTAGTCGAGCCCCGGGAGCAGTGGACTCAGCTGGACCGCACCGCGGTCCGCGCCGCCGCGGCAGCGGCCTGGGCCGCCTCGGTGACCGCGGTCGCGAGCGAGGCGAGCGAGCTGCGCCGCAGCGCATCGGCGTCGAACTCGGTGGAGATCACCACCCCTGCGGAGTTCACGGTCACGTGGACAAGGTGGACCCGGCCCCACGCGTCCGCGGTGACCGCGGCCACCGCCGACTGGGCGTCCTTGGCCACCTCGAGGAACTCCTCGAGCTGGGCGGTCATCGCCTCGGTGGTGGGCCCGGAGTCGTCGCCGCGCAGGAAGTCCCAGTCCCGGGTCGGCTGACCGGTGGTCTGACCCCGGTCGGGCAGGGCCTCCCGCGGGTCGTCGTCCGCAGCGGGGCCGAACGCGTCCCAGTTGGATCCGCTCATCGCGTCTCTCCCGTCCCCGCGAGGCACAGTCCCCGGCCCCAGGACAGCCGGGAGACGGGGATGTCGCGGTCGATACTCCAGGTGTAGAGGGACTCGGCGTCGTCGTATCCGGCGTCCACGCACGCGGCCAGCGCGCCCGAGAAGACGTCGGGGACCACGGAGCCGTCCTCGACCACACCCACGACGCGAGCGGCCCCGGGGTCTGTGCACTCGGCGCGCCGCGCCGAGTCGCCGTCGACCACCACGCAGTCGCCGGGGACCACGGTGTTGACCGAGAGTGCGGAGTCCACTCCGACGGGGCCCACGCACAGGGTCCGGACGTGGGGTTCGGTCGAGGCGACCGTGGCGGTGGCGCCGTCGACCCCGAGGCAGGCCGTCGGGTCGGCGTCGGCGGGGCGCTCTCCAAGGACCACGTGCACGGCGGCGTCGTCGTCGCACCCCACCACGCGGGGCTCGCCGGGGCCGTCGGCGACGCGCCGCGCGCGGCGGCCGGTGGAGACGGCGCCGTCGGACTCCTCCGCGGCCTCGAGGCAGTCACCGACCTCCGGCGCCCCGGAACCCCGGACGGCGTTCACGGCGGCCACCCCGCCCACCACGATCCCGCCCAGGACCACCACGGCGGCCACACCGAGCGCAGCGATGCGGGATCCGCCAGGGCGACCCGGCCGGGCCTGGCCGTCCGTGCCCCCGGCGTCACCGGGCAAGGGGGGCGGGGTGGTCACGGGGCTGCCTGCGCGGGTTCGAGGCACACGGCCTTCTCGTGGTCGAAGTCCTCCTGCTCGTCCAGCCCCCAGGAGAAGGCCTCGGTGGCCTGGGGCACGCCGGCGTCCTCGCAGTCCTCGATCTTGTCGATGAAGCGGTTCGTGAGGTCCCGGGCGCCGCCGCGGAGCACGGCCAGGACGCGCATCGCGCCGGGCTCGGCGCAGTGGGCGCGGCGCGGGTTGTCGTCGCTGCCGTCCACGTCCTCGGGATCGTCGCCGTCGCGCACCAGGCACTCACCGGGGGCGATGGTGTTGATCGAGGACGCGGTGTCCACCCCGACGGGGCCGAGGCACATCACCGGGCCGTCAACGCCCTCGGCCTGCAGCTCGGAGGTGGCGCCGGGGAAGTCGGTGCACAGGACCTCGCGCTCGTCGTCGGGGGTCCCGCTCTGGTCGGGGCGCTCGCCGAGGACCGTGAACTGGGCCTCGGGCGAGGAGCAGTCCACCTCGACCGGCTCGGGCGAGCCGCCCCCGCCGCCGCGGCCGCGCCGCGAGAAGGAGGACGACTCCTCGATGGTGATGCACTCCGTCGTCGCGGAACCGCCCGGGTCGCCCCCGTCGGCCGCGGTGTCGGAGGAGTCGGACGAATCGCGGCTGAGGAGGTAGTAGCCGCCGACCACCAGGATCAGCACCACGACGAGCGCCGCGGGCACGAGCCAGGCGGGACGACCGGAGCCGGAGCCGGTGTCGTCAGGGCCGGACGGGCTGCCGGGGCCGGGAGCGTTCACGGGCCTCATTCCTTCCGGATCCGGTCGGCGATCTCGACCATCGACGTCGCCGCGGGATCCACGGCGTCCGCGTCGGCGTCGATCGTCGCCATTTGGCGCAGTCGTGGGTCGAGCGGGTCCCTTCGCGTTCAGCAGCAGATGTGCGGCACCGGGGGTTCCGTGCACAGCCGGGCCGGCCCCGCCGGCCACTGCGAGGATCCCGCACGTGCCGAGGACCCGGGCGCTGGTCCTGTCGGCTTACACCAGAGAGGACAGCACCGCCGTCAGCGGCAGACCCGCCCCGATGAGCGCCACCGCGAGCGGCGAGACCACCGAGGCGCCGCCGGCGCGCTACTTCCATAGCGTCGCGACGGTCGCAAGGAAGCCGAGGAGGAACACGACGTACCCGGTGCGGCGGGCCGAGATCGGGGACCACGAATTGTCGTCGCGACGGAGTGTGGCCACCGCGTCGATCACGTCGTCGCGCCACGTCCGGTCCTCCGGCTCCGGCTCGAGCTCCGGGCGTTCCGTGGCCCGTGACTCGACCAGCGCGACGAGGCCGGGCACGAGTGCTCCCACCAGAATGTCCGCGGGGAGTCCGAGGTCGATCTGGGTGTCTCCGCCGACCACGGAGACGCGACACAACGCCGCACTCCCGGTCGGCTCCGTGGTCTGAGCAGTCACTAACGTCAACCCCCGCTTTTCCGTTGCGTGACAGCGTGGTCCATCGTTCCCCGGGACACGGTACCGTCGTGACGTCCTGGACGGTCTGGGGCGGTTCCCCCCGCGCCGACCCCGTTCGGTGATCGAGTTGAGGGCTCAACGACGGTGACAACGGAAGCGTTCGTCCGCAGGCCGCGACTGGCACCACCTCGCATTCCCGGTGGAGAGGTCCTGTCCCGCTGGGCCGAGCCTGCGCAACATCGTCGAGTCGATCGTGGCCACCACGACGCCGGAGGAGGCGAAGAGCCTGCTGGTGGACTACCGGCGCTCGCTGCTCGGGGTGGTACCTCAGGACCATCTGGCCGGATACATCTCGTCCGCCAAGTCCGCGCCGGCACTCATTCCGTACTTCCAGAGCCGGTTGCCGGGCGACGATGTGACGGCGGAACAGTTGGCCACCCGCTCGTGGTGGACAGGTCCGGAGATCTATGTCGTGGTGGGCGACCACGACCTGGTCGCCCCCACGGCCGGCGCCGACCCGCTCTCCGATCTGCACCAGTTCCTCCCGGAGGCCCGGGCCGTGGGGCTGCACATGGTCCTGACCCAACGGATGGGCGGAGTGAGCCGGGCGATGTTCAGCGGCACCATCGCCAAGCTCCGCGAACTGTCGGTGGACATGCTGGTGATGTCCGGCTCGACCGACGAGGACACCATCGTGGGCAAGCTCAAGCCGAACCCGCTGCCGCCGGGCCGCGGCCCGCTCGTCTCGCGGGACTCCGGGACGCAGATGATCCGGGTGTGTTCGGTGCCGTCGGTGGTGTCGGCGGCGCCCGACGAGGACTGATCCGCCCGGCCGTCGCCTCACCCGGTACCCACCTCACCCGGGCAAGCTGTATCGGTCGCCGACGCGCACCACGAGCCCGTCGACCACCAACGACGCCAGGGCGCGGTCGCGCTGGACGTCGTCGGGCCACACCGCGTCGAGTCGGGCTCGGGTGGCGGTGCCGTCGCCGTCGCGCAGCACGTCGAGAAGCAGGCCGCGCACCTGCCGGTCGGTGCCGGCGTACGTCTGGGCTCGGCGTCGTGGCCCGTCCCACGCGGGCCTGCCGGCGGCCACCCAGGCGCAGGACGCGGTGAGGGGACACTCGTGGCACCGCGGCACCCGGGCCGTGCACACCAGCGCCCCGAGCTCCATGAGCGCCACGGAGAAGTCCACGGCCCGCGCGCGGTCGTCGGGGAGCAGCGCGGCGACGGAGTCGAGGTCGCGGCGGGAGGACGGGGGGCCGGCCTCGGCGATTCCGCGCACGGCGCGCGCCACGACGCGCCGCACGTTGGTGTCCACGACGGGCACGGGCTCGCCGTGGGCGAAGCAGGCCACGGCCCGCGCGGTGTAGTCGCCGACGCCCGGCAGGGCGAGCAGGGCGTCGACGTCGGCGGGGACCTCGCCGCCGTGGATCTCGACGACGACCCGCGCGCACTCCTGGAGCCGGAGCGCGCGCCGGGGGTAGCCGAGCTTGCCCCACATCCGGATGACCTCCGCCGTCGGGGCGGCAGCCAGCTCGGCCGGCCCGGGCCACCGCTTGAGCCACGCCTGCCACACGGGTTCGACCCGGGCCACGGGTGTCTGCTGGCTCATCACCTCGCAGAGCAGGATCTCCCATGCTGTGGTGCCCTCGGAGCGCCACGGTAGCGCGCGCCCGGCCCCGGCGTACCAACCCAGGAGAGCATCGACATCGACCACGGGTGCACAATACGAGGTATGCCTCATACCGACCCCAAGAAGGCCTGGGCCTCCCTGCGCGAGGGCAACCGTCGCTTCGTGTCCGGGAACATGCGTCATCCCAGCCAGAACACCGAGCGACGGGAGAAGCTCGTCGCGGCGCAGCACCCCAAGGCGGTGCTGTTCGGCTGCTCGGACTCGCGGGTCGCGGCCGAGATCATCTTTGACCAGGGGCTCGGCGACCTCTTCGTCATCCGCACCGCCGGCCACATCATCGACACCGCCGTGCTCGGTTCGATCGAGTACGCCGCGCTCGTCCTGGAGACGCCGCTCATCGTGGTGCTGGGACACGACAGCTGCGGCGCGGTCGGGGCGGCCGTCGACGCACTCCGCACGGGCGAGATCCCGCCGGGCTTCCTCCGGGAGATCGTCGAGAAGGTGTCGCCGTCGATCCTCAACGGCCGTCGCGAGGGCCTCAAGAACATCGACGACTACGAGGCGCGCCACGTCCTGGAGACCGGCGAACTGCTCGACCAGCGCTCCAAGATCATCCACGACCGGATCAAGGCCGGGAAGCTCGCGATCGTGGGCGTCACCTACAAGCTCTCCGACGGCCGCGCGTACCTGCGCAGCGTGGTGGGCGACGTCGAGGACACCCCGCACGGCCCCGGCGAGGAGATGGTCGCGGTCTGCTGACCGGCGAGTCTGGGGGACACGCCGCGCCGCGGGGCCGGTGGAGACGGGGCCGGCCCTAGAGTTGGCCCCGTGTACGAACCCCAGGGCCCCCTTCCCCGCGAGGTCTACGTGCGTCGACGCGCGGCGGCCGCCGTCGCGGCCGTCGTCGCCGTGATCGCCGTGGTGCTGGCCCTCGTCCTGGCCTCCCGCGACGGCGGCACGGACACCCAGGACGCGGCGGGCGGCGGGGCCGACCCGGCCGCCGCCGAGACCACCACCTCGGAGACCACGACCACCGAGGAGACCAAGCCCCGCGACGGCGGCGCCTCGCGCGGCCGGTGCGCAGACGAGGACCTGCGGCTCGAGGTGTGGCCCGCCGAGCCCAACGTGCCCGCCGGCGAGGAGGTCCGCTTCTTCGTCAACGTCGTCAACACCTCCGACACGACGTGCGAGCGCGACCTGGCCAAGGACCCGCTGCTGTTCGAGGTGTTCCGCCTGGACACCAACGCCAAGGTGTGGTCGAGCATCGACTGCACGACGCCGCGCGGCGAGGACGTGGTGGAGCTGCAGCCGCGGGAGCCGGGACAGCGCCAGATCGACTGGTCGGGCCGCCGGTCCGCGGTCAACGCCTGCGAGGAGGCCGACCGCACGCCCGTCGAGGTGGGCTCGTACCAGGTATACGCGCTGGTCGGGGACGTCTTCAGTCCCGCCGCCACCTTCAACGTGGTCGAGGGCGACTGACGCCCGCGGGTGCCGGACCCGGTTCGTCTAGCGTCCGGCCCGCCCGCCCCCGCTCCCGAGCCCGGTGAGCCACTGGCTGACGTGCCGCGACCACAGGGCGCCCACGCCCTCGACGTCGGCGAAGTCGGACTGGTCCGCGGCCAGCAACGCCGGCACGGAACCGAAGCGTTCCACGAGCGTGGCGACCTGCGCGGGCCGCAGGCGGGGGATGTGCGCGAGCAGTCGGTGCCCGCGTGCCACCACGTGCTCGTCGAGGTCCTCCGGCTCGGCCGGCAGCCCCAGGACCCGGGCGACGGGCCCGGGGACGAGAAGGTCGGCGTCGGCGAGCGCCGCGAGCCGCTCGAGCGCGGCCGACACCTCCGCGGGGGTGGGGGCTGGGTGGGCTCCGGGCTCGGTGCCCGGCTGCGCGCCCGGCTGGGCGGGCGGGGCGACGACGAGGTGGTCGGCGACCAGCCCGCGGAGCTCGTCCGGGGTGTCCGCGAGGAGCTCCTCGAGCTGCAGCGCGGTCTGCCGGCCGTGCTCGCCCATCTCCTCCGCGAGCTCGGCCAGCTCGGCGCCCATCCGCTCCAGCCGCAGCAGGCGCTGGGCGAGCGTCACGACGTCGCGGACCGAGGCGTAGCCGCCGATCTCCGCGCGATCGAGGCGGGCGCGGGCGAGGTCGGTGCGGGCACCGTGCCGCTCCATGGTGGCCACGGCCTGGTCCGCCCGCGCGAGGAGCACCACGGGGTCGGCGAGCATGTGGGCCAGGCCGCCCGCGTACACGGTCACCGACGTCATGGACGCCGAGACGGCCACCGTCGGGACCCCGGTGTGCAGCGCGGTCCGCTCGGCCGCGCGGTGGCGCGTTCCCGTCTCGACGGCCGGCAGCGTCGGGTCGGGGACCAGGTGGACGTTGGCGCGCTGGATCCGCCGGCCGTCCGTGGACAGGACCACGGCCCCGTCCATCTTGCTCAGCTCGCGCAGTCGCGCCGGGGTGAACCCGACGTCGAGCGCCATGCCGCCGTCGCAGATGGCGTCGACCCGCGGGTCGTTGCCGAGGACGAGAAGGCCGCCGGTCCCGCTGCGGCGGATGCGGTCGAGCGCGTCGCGCAGCGGCGTCCCCGGCGCGAGGCGCCGCAGGACGGCGCGCATCTCGGCCTGCCCCGGGCCGTCGGCGCCGCGCCCGGCGAAGGGGGACGTGTCAGTGCCCCTCGGCCGGCGCCGCGGTCTCGGCCGGGCGGGTGTACTCGCCGGACTCGGGAGTCCCGGCCACGACGCCCACCGGGATCTCGAGCTCGTCGCCGTTGGAGAAGGTCAGGGTGGCGGGCACCGAGTTGCTCACCACGAGGTCGTCCGCCGACGGCAGGGTCGCCGAGCCGTGGGTGACGCAGAAGGACTCGTCCTCGGGGACCTCCGGGGCCTCGTCCTCGAGGGAGGCGATGAAGGTGCAGCCGCGCTCGAGCGGCTCGTCGCCCTCGATCTGGACCTGCTGGCCGTCGACCTCGACGCGCTCGATGGAGAGGGGCTCACCGAAACCGGAGCCGGTGAAGGCGACGGCGAAGCCGACCTTGGCCTCGCCGCCGTTCTCGGGGAGCTCGACCCGGAAGTTGTTGACGTGGACGTCCCCGACGGTGCCGTAGCCGCCGTCGACGGCCGCGACCTGGTTCGCCGTCTGCGAGATCTGACCGCCGCCGCAGGCGGACACACCGAGGGCGGCGCCCACGGCCAGGACGACGAGCGCGCTGCGGCGCAGGCCGGTGTTGGGTGAAGTCACGTCAGGCTCCTCGGGGATGATCGTTCTCAGGCCGGTCTCATCCTAGTCCACGAGGGTGCGTCCCCGGTGCCCGAGGGCGACGCCGGAACCACCCGTCTGTTCCCCGGTTGCGCCCGTCCTCACCTGCCACGACCTCGCGCACGGTGCTGACCTGCATAAACGGAAAGCCGCTGAACTGAGGGCGTGCTAAGATGGGCCGAGTCGAAAGGGGAAAGCCACTCATGGAGTTCAAGGTCGGCGACACCGTCGTCTACCCGCACCACGGCGCTGCGGTCATCCAGGCGATCGAGATGCGGACGGTCAAGGGCACCGAGAAGGAATACCTCGTCCTCAAGGTCTCGCAGGGCGATCTCACGGTCCGGGTCCCGGCCGAGAACGCCGAGTACGTCGGCGTGCGCGACGTGGTCGACGAGGCGGGCCTGGACAAGGTCTTCGAGGTTCTCCGGACCGCCCACGTGGAGGAGCCCACCAACTGGTCGCGCCGCTACAAGGCCAACGGCGAGAAGCTGGCCTCGGGCGACGTCAACAAGGTCGCGGAGGTCGTCCGTGACCTGTGGCGCCGCGACCTCGACCGCGGCCTCTCCGCGGGTGAGAAGCGCATGCTGGCCAAGGCCCGTCAGGTGCTCGTGGGAGAGCTCGCGCTCGCAGAGCGTGCCGACGAGGCCCACGCTGACCAGCTGCTCGACGAGGTCCTGGCCTCCGCCGCGCCGGCCTGACGGTCCGCGGCCGAGTGACGCGTCACGACATCGGCGGCCACCCCGCCCCCAGGGGCCGGGTGGCCGCCGTCGTTCCCGCCGCCGGGTCCGGCACGCGCCTCGGCGCGGGGATGCCCAAGGCCTTCGTCGCCCTCGAGGGGCGGACGATGCTCGAGCGGGCCGTGGCCGGCCTGCTCGCCTCGGGGGTGGTCGACGACGTGGTGGCCGTGGTCCCCGACGACCGCGTGGACGAGGCCGAGCGGCTACTGCGGCCGCTGGGTGGCGACGACCACCTCGTCGTCGTCACCACCGGCGGAGCCGAGCGCACCGACTCCGTCCGCAACGGCCTCGCCGCGCTGGGCCGCGCCGGGGGGAGGGGAGACGGTGGCGCCTACGCCGCCCTGCTCGTCCACGACGCAGCGCGCTGCCTCACCCCCGCCGGACCGATCCGGCGCGTGGTGGACGCGGTCCGCGCCGGGGAGCGCGCGGTGGTCCCCGTACTGCCGGTCGTGGACACCGTCAAGGAGGTCGACGGCGAGGGCTACGTCACCGGCACCCCGGATCGCGCCGCGCTGCGTGCCGTCCAGACCCCGCAGGGCTTCGACCCCGCGACCCTGCTCGCCGCCTACGACGCGGGCGGCGACGTGGCCACCGACGACGCCGGGCTCGTCGAGCGGATCGGCGTGCGCGTGGCCACCGTCCCCGGCGACGCGTTGGCCTTCAAGATCACCACCGCCGCCGACCGCGAGCGCGCCGTCGCCGAGCTCTCGACCCGGACCACGACCAAGGAGCCCCGATGAGCCAGCCCGTCATCCCCCGCGTGGGGATCGGCACCGACGCCCACCAGGTCGAGGAGGGCAAGCCGTGCATGATGGCGTGCCTGCACTTCCCCGACACCGACGGCTGCGAGGGGCATTCCGACGGCGACGTGGTGGCCCACGCCCTCGTCGACGCGCTGCTCTCCGCGGCCGGGCTCGGTGACCTCGGGACCCTGGTCGGCACGGGGCGCAAGGAGTACGACGACGTCTCCGGCGAGCGCCTGCTCCGCGAGGCCTGCGCGGCGCTCGCCGAGCACGGTTGGACGATCGGCAACGCCGCCGTGCAGATGGTCGGCAACCGGCCCAAGATGGGGCCCCGCCGGGTCGAGGCGGAGCAGACCCTCTCGGCGATCATCGGCGCCCCGGTCTCGGTGAGCGCCACCACCACCGACGGCATGGGGTTCACCGGGCGCGGCGAGGGCGTGTCCGCCGTGGCGACGGCGCTGGTCTACCGGGGCTGACGGGCCGGGTCGGGCCGCGCTGGCCGGGGGGCCGGGCCGGTAGACTCGGGCCCCGTGACGCTCCATCTGTACGACACCGCCACCCGAAGCCTCCGGGAGTTCACCCCCGTCCGCGAGGGCCACGCGTCCGTCTACCTGTGTGGAGCGACCCCGCAATCGGTGCCGCACATCGGCCACCTGCGCTCCGGCGTGGCCTTTGACGTGCTGCGCCGCTGGCTCGTGGCCACGGGCTACGACGTGGCCTTTGTCCGCAACGTCACGGACATCGACGACAAGATCCTCACCAAGGCCGCCGAGCACGGCCGTCCCTGGTGGGAGTGGGTGGCCACGCACGAGCGCGAGTTCACCCGCGCCTACGACGTGCTGGGCGTGCTGCCGCCGTCCACCGAGCCGCGCGCGACCGGGCACGTCACGCAGATGATCGACTACATGGAGCGGCTCGTCGGGAACGGTTTCGCCTACGCCGCCGAGGGTTCGGTGTACTTCGATGTGGGCGCGTGGTCGGCCTCCCCGGAGGGTGACTACGGCAGCCTGTCCGGGCACCGGCTCGAGGAGGTGGACCAGGGCGAGGGCGTCTCGCGCGGCAAGCGCGACGCCCGCGATTTCGCACTGTGGAAGGCCGCCAAGCCCGGCGAGCCCAGCTGGCCCACCCCGTGGGGCGACGGCCGGCCCGGCTGGCACCTCGAGTGCTCGGCCATGGCCACCTGGTACCTCGGCGGGACCTTCGACATCCACGCCGGCGGCCTGGACCTGCAGTTCCCGCACCACGAGAACGAGATGGCCCAGTCGCACGCCGCCGGCGACGGGTTCGCCCGCTACTGGATGCACAACGGCTGGGTCACCATGAGCGGCGAGAAGATGAGCAAGTCGCTCGGCAACGTACTCAGCGTGCCCAACGTGCTCGCGCAGGTCCGCGCCGTGGAGCTGCGTTACTACCTCGGTAGCGCGCACTACCGCTCGATGCTCGAGTACTCGCCCGAGGCGCTGCAGGAGGCGGCCGCCGGGTACCGGCGGATCGAGGCGTTCGTGCGGCGCGTCGCCGAGGCGGTGGGCCCCGACGGCGTGCCGGTCGGGGAGTGGACCGACGGGTTCGCCGCCGCGATGGACGACGACCTCGGCGTGCCGGCCGCCCTGGCGGAGATCCACGGCATCGTGCGGGCCGGCAACACCGCGCTCTCGGCGGGCGATCACGACGCGGCGCTGGCCGCGGCGTCGGCCGTCCGTGCGATGACCGCCGTGCTGGGCGTGGACCCGCTCGATCCGCACTGGGCGGCGGACGGCGGCGGGGACGACGCGGCGATGACCGCGCTCGACGCACTCGTGCGGGCCGAACTCGACGCCCGTAGTGCCGCCCGCGCGGCCAAGGACTTCGCCACCGCCGACGCCATCCGCGACCGCCTGGTCGCGGCGGGTATCGAGGTGGCCGACACCGCGGACGGCCAGAAGTGGTCGCTCGCCCACCGAGAGGACTGACCGACATGGCGGGCAACTCGAACCGGCGCGGCGCGATCCGCAAGTCCGGCACCAAGAAGGGGCAGGTCGTCGGCTCGGGCGGCCAGCGGCGCCGCGGCCTCGAGGCCCGGGGCGCCACCCCGAAGGCCGAGGACCGGACCTACCACCCCGCGCACCGGCGCGCCAAGGTCGCCAGCCGCAAGGCCGAGGGCGCACAGCAGCGCCGCCGGCACGCGCAGAAGCAGGCCGAGGGACCCGAGCTCGTGGTGGGCCGCAACCCGGTCGTCGAGTGCCTGCGCGCCGGCGTGCCCGCCACCGCGCTCTACGTGGCCGTGGGGGCGGAGAACGACGAGCGCCTCACCGAGGCCGTGCGCTTCGCCGCCGACCACGGGATCTCGATCCTCGAGGTGCCGCGGCACGACCTCGACCGCATGACGTCCAACGGCATGCACCAGGGGATGGGCCTGCAGGTGCCGCCGTACGAGTACGCCGATCCCACCGACATGCTGGAGAGCGCGCTCGGCTCCGCGCGGCCCGCGCTGCTCGTGGCGCTGGACAACATCACCGACCCGCGCAACCTCGGGGCGGTGATTCGCTCGACCGCGGCCTTCGGCGGCCACGGGGTGCTCATCCCCGAGCGGCGTAGCGCCTCGATCACGGCCGTCGCGTGGCGCACCTCCGCCGGCGCGGCCGCCCGGCTGCCCGTGGCGCGGGCGACGAACCTCAACCGCACGCTGCTCGAGTGGGCCAGGTCGGGCGTGCAGCTCGTCGGCCTGGACGCCGGCGGCGATGTCTCGCTGGACGACTACGACGGCACCGGTCCCACCGTCGTGGTGGTGGGCTCCGAGGGCAAGGGCCTGTCGCGGCTCGTGCGCGAGAACTGCGACTCGATCCTCTCGATCCCCATCGCCTCGGACGTGGAGAGCCTCAACGCCTCCGTCGCCGCGGGCGTGGTGCTGAGCGAGTTCGCGCGCCAGCGTCGCGCCGCGACGGGGTAGCGCACGGGGCGTACACGGGTACTCTGTGGGGGTGAAAGCCCTTCCGCCAGTAGAGGAGTGAACCCCATGCTCGGATCGTTGTACGACGTCTCGATGCGCTTGGCCTCGGCGCTCATGCAGTCCACCGCCGGCTCCGGCGAGATCAACCCCGGCTCCATCGCCGGCGCGTCGGTGACGCTGCCGGTGCTCTCACTCTACGAGGCCGGTCGCGCGGCGGGCATCCCCGCCGAGTGGCTCATCCCCGCGCCCTGACCGGACCGGGTCCGGCCGGCCGGGCTCAGGCGCGCGGGCGGCGCGGCGACCGGCTGTGGTCGAACATCGCCCGCGCCTGCGGCCACGTCTGGACGCCGTAGCGCAGGTGGGCGGCGACGAGGAACAGCGCCTCGAGTCGCCGGTACGTCCAGGCGCGGTCGAGCAGGTCGGCCTCGCCCGGCCGGGGGTGGATCCGGCCGACGTAGTGGGCCAGCACCTCGTCGACGAACGCCGGTCCGTAGTCGTACAGCCCCGCGAAGTCCGCGGCCGGGTCGCCGAGGCACATGTCGGTGAAGTCGATCACCCCGAGCCGCCCCGGCGCCGCCACCGTCTCGCGCTGCCAGTACAGGTGCCGCGGGGCGAGATCGTTGTGCAGGAACACCACCGGCCTCCCGGGCCCCGCGCGGTCGGCCAGCAGCGCGGCCACCTCGTGGCAGATCTCGCGCGCCGTGCACAGCTCGTCCTCCGTGAACACCTCCGGCAGGTCGGTCGCCAGGACCTGCCGCGCGAAGTCCAGGTTCTCCGGTTGGTACGCGGCCGGCACGCGGCCGATCGGCGACGACGAGGTGTCCAGGACGTGCAGCGCCGAGAGCAGTCCCCCGATCTGCGCGGCGAGCGAGGTCCGCTCGGTCGGCGACAGGGCGGCGAGCAGCTCCGGGGTGAGCCGGTCCCCACGGATCATGGGGTAGCCGGCGAAACGCAGCCCGCCGCCGTCCAGGCTCGCCGGCCGGTGTGTGTAGCGGGGGACCGCCACGTCCACCCGCGTGGCCAGGTGGTCGAGGACCTCCACCTCGTGCGGCAGGCGCTCGTAGGCGTGGGAGTCGGTGGGGAAGCGGAACACGAGGTCTGCATGGCCGCGGGCGTCGGCCCCCGAGCAGCCGCGCAGGATCAGGGCGACGTGATCCCAGCCCTCCTCGGTGCGCTCCGCCGACTCCCAGACGAGCGTCGGGTACACCTCGTGGACGGCCTCCAGGGCGGGGTCGGTGCCCTCGTCGTCGTCGCTCACGGCGACCACGCTAGCGCGCCCGCCACCGGCGAGGCGCTCGCGCGGGGGTCCGGCCGTCAGCGGCGGGCGGCGGCCACCGCGCGGCACGCGAGGTAGATGACGAAGCTGATCGTGGTGACGAACACCGAGACGGGCACGCCCGGCGCCAACGAGAGCAGCATGCCGCCCACGGCCGCGACCTCGGCAAAGACGATGGTCAGCGCGATGGACCGGCCCGGGCTCGAGGTGACCGCCGCGGCGGCCGCGGCCGGCGTGATGAGCAGCGAGAGCACGAGCAGGGCGCCCACGATCTGCACGGCCTGCGCGGCCGCCAGGCCCACAAGGACCGCGAAGACCAGGTTGAGCGCCCGCACCGGCACGCCCCGGGCGGCGGCGACCTCGGGGTCGGCGGAGGAGAACACCAGCGGGCGGTAGAGGAGGACGAGAGCGCCGCAGACTATCGCGGCGACGATCGCCATCTGCACGATCCCGTGCTGGGACACCCCCACGATCTGGCCGGTGAGCAGCGAGAAGCTGGCGCCGGTGCGGCCCGGGTAGAGGTGGATGAACAGCACCGCCAGGCCGAGGCCGAACGCCATGATGACGCCGATCGAGCTGTCGCGCTGCGAGGCCCGCGAGCCCATGAGGCCGAACATCAGGGCGGCGATCACCGAGCCGAGGACCGCGCCCAGGCCGAGGTTGGCGCCGAAGAGCAGGGCCGCGGCCGCGCCGGTGAGGGCGAGCTCGCTGGTGCCGTGCACGGAGAAGGACATCTGTCGCATGACGATGAACGGGCCGATCGCGCCGGCGAGCAGCCCCAGCAACGCGATGGCGACGAGGCCGAAGACGACGAAGTCCTGCTGCAGGAGGTACGCGGTGGTCTCGACGTCGGCGATCGAGCCGAGGATCTCGAGGAGTCGGTCCATCAGTGGGCCTCGCCGTCGTGGTGGTGGCCGGTGGGCCAGGGCTCGGCGCACAGGTGCTGGGTGTCGCCCACGACGATGATCTGGCCGCGGACGCGCAGGACCTCGACGGGTGCGGAGAACAGCTCCGACATGACCTCTGAGGTGAACACCTCGTCCGGGGTGCCGATGCGGTGCTTGCCGTCCACCAGGTAGATCACGCGGTCCACCATCGGCAGGACCGGGTTGATCTCGTGGGTGACAAAGACGACGGCGGTGTCGTGCTCCCGCCTGCGGTAGTCGAGAACGGCGGCCACCGTGCGCTGGCCGGTGAGGTCCAGGCTGAGCAGCGGCTCGTCGCAGAGCATGACGCACGGGTCGCAGGCGATGGCCTGGGCCACCCGGACGCGCTGCTGCTCACCGCCGGACATGCGTCCTATTGGTTTGTCCGCCAGCCGGGTGGCCTCGAGGCGGGCGAGTGCCTCATCGACGGTCCGCCGCTTGGCGCTGCGGCCAATCGGCCATCCGGGGCCCCACCGGGTGCCGTCGATGCCCAGCCCCACCAGGTCGCGGCCGCGCAGGGTGAGGCCGGGGTCGAAGGACTTCTGCTGGGGCACGTAGCCGAGGTGCGTGCCGCGGTCGCCGGTCGGGCGCCCGTCCACGGTCACGGTCCCGGCGTCCGGCTCGAGTTCGCCGAGGAGCACCTTGAGCAGCGTGGTCTTGCCGGAGCCGTTGGGGCCGAGGACCGCGAGGAACTCGCCCGGCGACACGTCGAGGTCGAGGTTCTCGACAAGGGTGCGGCCGCCCCGGGAGATCGTCACACCGCGCAGCGTGACGACCGGCCCGGGCCCGGGGCTGCCGACGGGATGGGGGGACACGGGGATCAGTGTCCCCCGCCCGCCGGCTCGGCGTGCGAGAGGGTCTCGACGAGGTCGTCGACGATGCCGGTCATCCAGCCGAGGTAGTTCTCGCCGTCGGGCAGGGTCTCGGTGAGCTCGATGACGGGGACGTCGGCGTCCCGGGCGGCGTCGCGGACCCGGGCGGTCACGGACGTCTCGGTCTGGGTGTTGAAGGCCAGGAAGTCGACCTCCTTCTCCCGGAGCAGGTCCAGCGTGGCGGTGAGGTCGGCGGCCGCCGGGTCGGAGTCGTCCTCGATCGCGGCGAGGAAGCCGTGCGGGGTCTTGTCGGCCATGTGGGCCATCTCGAACAGGTGCGCGCCGATCGGCTCGGTCTGCGCGTAGGAGAAGTGGCCGCGGTCGTGGACCCCGTCCACCTTCTCCTCGAGCGCGGCGATCCCCTCGCCGAACGCGGCGGCGTTCTCGCGGTATGTCCCGGCGTTGTCGGAATCGAGCTCGGCCAGCTCCTCGGCGATTCGCTCGGCGACCGCCGCGGCGGTGGGCAGGTGGAACCACACGTGCTCGTTGGTCGTGGCGCCGGAGCCCTGGTCGTGGTCGTCGCCGTGGTCGTTCTCGCCGTGGTCGTGGACATCGGCCTCGTGGTCGTGGCCCTCGTCGCCGTGGTCGTGCGCCTCGACGGTCGTGGAGGTGACGCGCTCGAACTCGTCCACGGCGCGGACCACCGGCACGTCACCGGCGTTCTCCAGGGCGCGGTCGACAAAGGAGTCGTAGCCGGCGCCGTTGAAGACCACCAGGTCGGCGTTCGACACGGTCGCGGCGTCGGCCGGGCTCGCCTCGTAGGAGTGCGGGTCGGCGGTGGGGTCGGAGATGACGGACTCGACCGTGACGTCCGGGCCCGCGACCTGCTCGGCGATGTCGCCGTACACGGTCGTCGAGGCGACGATCCGGAGCCCGTCGGAGCCGGCATCACCGGAGCCGTCGGACGAGCAGGCGGTGAGCGCACCGCCGGCGAGGACGAGCGCGGCGGTGAGCGCGCCGAGCCGGCGGACGGCGGTGGAACGTGCGGGGCGGTGGGTCACGACGGGGCCTCTTCCGATGTAATGGGAACCGTTGTCGTTAAGAATAGGCCTGTCCGTCCCCGTTTCCCTCATCGCCTCCCCAGGCCCCCGGCCCCGGTCGCGGGGCCGTCCGGGCTGCGCTGGGTTGATGCACGCATGCGAATGTGTGCAGCCGGGGTGAGTGGCGTTCGTTCAGCGCAGCCGGGGTGCGGGAGGTCAGTGCGCGGCGCGCAGGCGCGCGAGCTCGCGGAGGAGGTCCACGACCGCCGGGATGTCGGCCACCCGGTAACCGGCGGCCGTCTCGCCGTCACCGACCTTGACCCCGATGTCCTCGGGCCGCAGGCGGGCGAACCCGCGCTCGTCGGTGACGTCGTCGCCGAGGAACAGCGCGACCTCGGCGCCGGTCTGCTCGACCAGGCGCTCGATGGCGGCGCCCTTGCTGGCCTCGCGCACGGCGATCTCCACGACGTTCTTGCCCTCGGTGACGAAGACGCCGTCGAAGGTCGCCGGCCCGGCCATCGCTTCGGCCATGGCGCGCTCCCGCTCGGCCGGGTCCTCCACCGGCCGCACGTGCAGGACGGCGGCGGTGGGCTTGGACTCGACGTGCGCCCCGGGGGTCCGGTCGACGATCTCGTCGAACGCCTCGTGCAGGCGGGCGAGCAGGGCCTCGGCCTCGGGGTCCAGGGGCTGCTCGAAGCCGCCCTCCCACTCGGAGCCGTGGCTGCCCACGAGCACGATCGGCGCGGAGGCGCCGCTCACGCCGGCCAGGCCCTCCCGGTTGCGGCCGGACAGCAGGGCGACGGTGGTCTCGGGCAGGGCGGCCAGCTCGGCCAGGACGTCGAGCGCGCCCTCGATCGGAACCGCCTTGGTGGGGTCGTCGACGAACGGCGCGAGCGTGCCGTCGTAGTCGCTCGCGACGACGAGGTGGCGGGCGCCGGCGGCGCGCTGCAGCGCCTCGGCGAGGTCGGGGGACAGGTCGGCGCGGGTGGCGTCGGTGCTCATGGGCCCCAGGGTAGGCGGGTTCGGCGGGGCGGGGGTCTCAGTCCGGTAGGACCCCTGCTGCGCGGAGCCCGGCTGCCTGCTCGGCCGTGATTCCGAGATCGGCGAGGACCGCCTCGGTGTCGGCGCCCCGGTCCCGCGGGCCGAAGCGGACCGCTCCCGGGGTGTGCCCGAGCTTGATCGGGATGCCGACGCCGCGGTAGCCGTCGCGCTCGACCACCATCTCGCGGTGGAGCGCCTGGGGCAGGGCCATCGCCTCGCCGACGGTGTTGACCGCCCCGGCGGGCACGCCCGCGGCGCGGCACAGCTCGGCCAGCTCGGCGCGCTCCCACCGGCCGACGATCGCGCCGAGCTCGGCACGCAACTCGGCGGAGTGGGCGAGCCGGTCGGGGTTGGTGCCGTACCTGGGGTCGTCGGCGAGATGCCCGGCGCCGAGCGCCGCGACGAGCGAGCGGAACTGGCGGTCGTTGCCGGCGCCGATGAAGAACGGTCCGTCGGCGCAGGTGAACGTCTCGTACGGGCAGATCGTGGGGTGCGCGACCCCCGTGCGCCGCGGGGTCTCACCGGAGGCGAACCACTTCCCGGCGTGTGGGTGGAGGACGGAGATCGCGTTGTCCAGGAGCGCGAGGTCCACGAGTTGGCCGCGACCTGTGCTCTCGCGGGCGTGGACGGCCATGAGGATGCCGGACATCGCGTTGAGGCTCGTGATGATGTCCACCAGGGGGATGCCCACCCGCATCGCGGGTCCGTCGGGCTCGCCGTTGACGCTCATCAGTCCGGAGAGCGCCTGCAGCACCGCGTCGTAGCCGGGAGCGCCGCCGAGCGGGCCGTCGACGCCGTAGCCGGTGATGCGGCAGTGGATGAGCCGGGGGAACTCGCCGGCGAGGACCTCGTCGGACAGCCCCCAGCGGTCGAGGGTGCCGGCCTTGAAGTTCTCGATCACGACGTCCGCCTCGGCGAGCATCCGGCGCAGGAGCGCCTGCCCCTCGTCCGTGCGCAGGTCGACGCTGATGTTCCGCTTGTTGCGGTTGAGCCCGTCGAAGTAGGCGCTGTGGCCGGGCCGGACGAACGGCGGGCCCCACCAGCGGGTCTCGTCGCCGTCGGGGGGTTCGACCTTGATGACGTCGGCGCCGTGGTCCGCGAGCATCTGTCCACACAGCGGGCCGGCGAGCACGCGGGACAGGTCGACAACGCGGAGGTCGGTGAGGGCGCCGGTGCGCGTTACGGGGGAGTCCGGGGTGGTCATGCCCCGGTCACCGCCTCGAGCCACGCGGCCGCCGCGCCGTCGACGCGGGTGCCCTCGACGACCATCGGCCAGGCGCCGGCCATCCCGCCGGCGACGGCGGTGCGTCCGAGGAAGCCCTCCCAGAACGCGGCGGAGCCGAACTCGGACCGCCACTGCAGGGCGGGCAGCGTCACACGGTGCAGGGTGTGCTCATGGGTGGTGCCGATCGCCCCGTGCGCCTGGTGCACGTTGCGGACCGCGACGGCCAGCGCCTGGGAGACGACGCTGCGCGCCACGGCCACCCGGAACCCGGAGAGCTCGCCGGCCAGGTCGTCGGTGAGCGCGTCCGCCAGCGCGGCGTCGACGGCCGCACGGGCGAGGACCGTCTCGGCGGCGAGGTCGACGACGAGGTTCTGCACGGACTGGAACCTGGCCAGGGCCCGGCCGAACTGGGTGCGGGCGGTGGTGTGCGCGATCGCCGAGGCGAGCATGCCCTCCATCGCGCCGACACACTGGACGGCCCGCACGAGCGACCCCCGCAGCACCAGCGCCTCTACGGCCGTCGCGTCGATCGGGGTCCAGTCCGCGTCTCGGGGCACGGTCACCGATCCGGTGGGCACGGCCGAGACGCCCTCGCCGGGGGTCACGGTGAGCCGGTCGGTCGGGATGTCGGCGACCTCGTACCGGTCGCCGACCCGGCGCACGCAGACGACCGACGCGGTGGCGTCCGCCCAGGCCACCTGGTGGGCGGTACCCGAGGCGTTCAGGACGGCGACGGTGGCGGTGGCGCCGGAGAAGTCGTCCAGCCCGGCGGCGCGGCGCAGCGGCCCGGCGAGCAGGTCGGTCTCGGCGAAGGGGACGGCGACACCCGCGGCGGCGGCCGTGCGCAGGAGGCCGGCGGCCTCGGCCCAGCCGGCGCCGCTGCCCCCGGCGTCCTCGGGGGTGGTGAGGCGGGCGAGGCCGACCTCGGTGAGGGTGCCCCACACCGCGTCGGGGTCGGGTCGGACGCCGGGTCCCGAGAACCGGGCCATGACGTCGTCCATCATCTGCTGCAGGTCCGGGTCGACGGCGAGATCGACCGTCGTGTCGGTGGTGGTCATCAGCGCATCCCCAGTCCCCTCGCGATCACGCCGCGCAGGATCTCGTTGGTGCCGCCGCGGAGCGTGAAGCCCGGGCGCTGGTGGAGGCCCGCGCGGAGCAGGCCGCCGATCTCGTCCGGGCCGCCGGGGGCCTCGTCGCCGAGGCGCGTGGACACGACGTCCACGATGTCGCCCTCGGTGGTGGTGCCGAGCAGCTTGACGAGCGCCGCGGCGGTGTCGGCCTTCTCACCGCGCTGCAGGGCGCCGGCGATGTTCTGGCTCAGGACGTGCAGGCCCGCCATGCGGGCGACGGTGCGGCCGAGGTCCGAGCGCTCGGGGAGCCTGCCCTGCTGGATCGCCCCGATCTCGGCGGCGAGCAGGCGGAAGGAGGAGAGGAAGCGCTCGGGTCCGCTGCGCTCGAAGGCGAGCTCGGAGTTGACCTGTTCCCAGCCGTTGCCCAGAGTGCCGAAGACCCGGGAGTCGGGGACGAAGACCTCGTCGAGGACCACCTCGTTGAAGTGGTGCTCGCCGGAGAGGGAGACGATCGGGCGGATGGTCACGCCCTCGCCGCGCAGGTCCACGATGAACTGGCTCAGCCCGGCGTGCCGGTGCGCGGTGTCCAGGAGCTCGGTGCGGGCCAGGGCGATAAAGGCCTCGGCGTGCTGGGCCCCGGACGTCCACACCTTGGTTCCGGTGACCTTCCACCCGCCGTCCACGCGCACGCCCTTCGTGCGGACACTGGCCAGGTCGGAGCCGGAGTCGGGCTCGCTCATCCCGATGCCGAAGCAGCACTCGCCGGCGGCGATGCGGGGCAGGTACTCCAGCTTCTGCTCTTCGGTGCCGTAGCGCAGCAGGGAGGGGGCGATCTGCCGGTCCGCGACCCACTGCGCGGCGACGGGGGCGCCGACGGCGAGGAGTTCCTCGGTGACGACGAAGCGCTCGAGGTGCGTGCGTCCGCGCCCCCCGTACTCGGTCGGGATGGTCATGCCGATCCAGCCGCGCTCGGCCAGCCGGCGGGTGAAGTCCTCGTCCCAGCGCGTCAGCCAGGCGTCGATCCACGGGGTGAGGGTGCCGGCCTCGATCTCGGCGGCGAGGAACGCGCGGACCTCCGCGCGGAGCGCGCGCATCTCGGGCGTGGCCACCGTGGTGGGGGGCGCGAGGGGACTGGTCATCGGGCTCCTCGTGGGTCGGGCGTGACGCTCGTCGGAACGTGGGGGTGGGCGCCACTATCCCACCGCTCGGAGGGCCCGTGCCGGGCCCCTCCTGCGGACCGGGACGCCGGGGCGCCCCGGTAGGCCGCCTGCGGGCCCTTGACCCCGCCACCGCCGACTGTAGGATTGTTGACAATCTGCTGCGCGACGAAAGGCGGACGGATGACGTTCTCCCTCACGGCCCTCGCTCTGGTCGAGGGCTTCCGACGCGGCGAGGTCTCCCCGGTGGAGGCCGCCGAGGACGCCCTGACGGCGATCGAGCGGGTCGACGGCGAGCTCAACGCGTTCTGCCTCCTCGACCCCGAGGCCACCCTCGCCGACGCGCGCGCGGCAGAGCGGCGCTACCGGGCGGGCGAGTCGGTCGGCCCGCTCGACGGCGTCCCCACCTCGATCAAGGACATATTCCTCACCCGGGGTCACCCCACCTACCGCGGCTCGCATCTGCTGGCGGACCGCCGCGACGGCGCGGACCCCGCGGCGTGGCCGGAGGACGCGCCCGTGACCTCCGCGGTCCGCGAGGCGGGCTGCGTGGTGATCGGCAAGACCACCACGCCGGAGTTCGCGTGGAAGGGCGTCACGGACAACGCGCTCACCGGGATCACGCGCAACCCGCACGACCCGGCGCTCACCCCGGGCGGGTCGAGCGGCGGCGCGGCGGCCGCGGTCGCGGCGGGACTCGGGCAGCTCGCCCTGGGCACCGACGGCGGCGGCTCGGTCCGCATCCCGGCCTCCTTCTGCGGGATCGTGGCGCTCAAGCCCACGTACGGCGTCATCCCCATGTTCCCGTCGAGCCCCTTCGGCACACTCGCCCACGCCGGCCCCATGACGCGCACCGTCGCGGACACGGCCGCGTTCATGGACGTGCTCCTGCGGCCCGACCCCCGCGACTGGTCCGCGGTCCCGGCACGGGCCACCTCGCCGTCACACGACGGGTACCTCCGCGCCGCCACAGACGAGGTCCGCGGCGACCGGCCGCTCGAGGGGCTGCGCGTGGCGTACAGCCCCGACCTGGGCTACGGGACCACCGACCCGGAGATCGAGCATGCGGTCGTCCGCGCAGTGGCCGCGCTCGAGTCGCTCGGCGCGCGTGTCGACACCGTCGAGCTCGCGATGGCCGACCCCGTGGACGCGTTCCACGTGCTGTGGTTCTCCGGGCTCGCCGCGGTCCTCGCGCCGCACGGACCGGACGCGATCGACCGGGTCGAGCCGCGGATGCGCGAGGCGCTCGGCCGCTACCACGACTACTCGGCGGCCGATTACCTCGACGCGGTGGCCGTGCGCATGGCGCTCGGGGCGCGGATGGCGGCCTTCCACCACGAGTACGACCTCCTGGTGACCCCCACGGTCCCCATTCCGCCGTTCGCCGCCGGCGCGGACGTGCCGCCGGGCTGGCACAGCCCCGACTGGACGTCGTGGACGCCCTACACCTACCCGTTCAACATGACCCAGCAGCCGGCACTGAGCCTGCCGTGCGGGGTCACCGACGCCGGCCTGCCGGTGGGGGTCCAGCTCGTCGGCGCCCGATTCGAGGACCGGCTCGTGGTCCGTGCCGGTGCCGCGCTCGAGGCCGCACTGGGCCGGGTGGTGCCGGAACCGCGGGTCCACGCGGGGCGGCGTGGCCACGGGGGACGACGACGATGACCACACCACCCGCCGGGATCGAGCCGGTCGTCCGCGAGTCCACCCCCGCCCTCATCGCCCGCACGCTGCGCCGCGCGATCTCCGACGGCTCGCTGCCGCCGGGCAGCCAACTCGGGGAGGCCGCGCTCGCCCGCTCGCTGGGCGTGAGCCGCGGCCCCCTGCGGGAGGCGATGCAGCGGCTCACCCAGGAGGGGCTGCTCGTCTCGCACCCCAACCGGGGACTCTTCGTGGCCGACCTCGACCCCGCGGCAGTGGAGGACATGTACCTGCTGCGCACGACCGTCGAGAACGCGGCCCTGGACCGGGTCCTCGACCTGGGGCTGGGGGAGGCGGCCGCGGACCGGCTCGACGCCGCCGTCGACGCCATGGCCGCGCTCGCCGACGAGCCGCGGTCGGCGGCGATGGTCGCGGCCGACCTCGACTTCCACCACGAGCTCGTCGAGGCGGCCCGCAGCCCGCGGCTCTCCCGCGTCCACGAGACGGTGATCGTCGAGACGAGCATGTGCCTGCACGCCATGCGGGGCACCTACGAGACGGCCGAGGCGCGGCTCGCCGAACACCGCGCGATCGCCGCCGCGGTGCGCGCCGGACAGGCCGACGAGGCGCGCCGACTGCTGGTGGAGCACATGCGCGACGGACTCGACCGCGTGCTCTCGGGCGGCGGCGCGACATGACCGTCGGTCACGGTGAGGTCACGCTTGCGTCGTTAGGCGGCGGTGTCACCGCCCTGGACATACGGTGAACCGGCCGTCAACTTCTGCCACACGGAGGCATGGATGAACGCCAACATCTCACGCAGACAACTGTTCCGGGGCGCGCTGGCGCTCGGCGGCGTGGTCGCCGTCGGCGGCTCGCTGGCCGCGTGCACGACCACCGAACCCGGCGGGCCCGACGCCGAGGGCGGTGGCGGCCTGCTCGAGCGGGCCAGGCAGCAGGGCCTCCGGATCGCGATCGGCAACGAGCCCCCGTACACCGAGCTCTCCCCGGACGGCACCGTCACCGGCGCCGAGCCGGACGTGGTCCGCGCGGTGTGCGAGCGCCTGGGCATCGAGAAGGTCGAGGGCATCGTCACCGGCTACAACGACATGATCCCCGGGCTCAAGGCCAACCGCTGGGACGCGATCGCGGCGGGGCTGTTCATGAAGAAGTCGCGGTGCGCCGAGGTCTCCTACGCCTCCCCGGTCATCGTCTCGACCGAGTCGTTCGGCGTCCGGCCGGGCAACCCCAAGGGCATCACCACGATCGCCGACGCCACCGAGCGCGACGACCTTCGGATCGGCGTCGTCCCGGGCGGGTTCGAGCAGGGCATCCTCGAGGAGGCCGGGGTCCCGGGGAACCGCATCATCAACGTCACCGATGCGCGGGGCGGGGCCGACGCCCTGGCAGCCGACCGGATCGACGCTTTCCTCCTGCCCACGCTCTCGCTGCGGGAGCTCGACGGTGTCGAGGTCACCGACCCGATCGAGGACGCGCCCAGCACCGGCTCCTCCGCCGCGTTCCGGCCCGAGGACTCCGACTTCCTCGACGCCTACAACGGGGAACTGGAGAAGTTCAAGACCGAGCCCGCGTTCGACGAGATCCTCGACAAGTGGGGTTTCGACCCGACCGTGGTCGACGGTGTGACGACCGAAGAACTCTGCGCGGTGGACGGCTGACCCCGCCCGATGGAGGCGATCGTCGACTACCTGCCGCTCATCCGGCAGGGGTTCATCACCACCGTCCAGGTGACGGTCCTCGGGGCGCTGCTCGCTCTGGTCGTAGCGTTCGCGCTGGGGCTCGCCCGGCTGTCAACGCACCGCTGGCTGCGCTGGCCGGCGGCGTGCATCGTGGAGTTCCTCCGCGGCACGTCGCTGGTCGTGCAGTTGTTCTGGCTGTTCTACGCCCTGCCGTTCTTCGGGTTCCAGCTCACCGCCCTGTTCGCGGGCGTGCTGGCGCTCGGCCTCAACGAGGGGGCCTACGCCTCCGAGGTGGTGCGCGGCTCCATCGCGTCGCGGCCCAGGGGGCAGACCGAGGCGGCGATCGCGCTCAATATGACGCCCGCCCACCGGATGCGCCGTATCCTGCTGCCGCAGTCGCTTCCCGCGATGCTGCCGCCCATGGGCAACGTCATGGTGGATCTGCTCAAGAACAGCTCGCTCGTCTCGATGGTGACGGTCGCCGACCTCACCTTCAACGCCGGACTCATCCGGTCCTCCACCGGCGAGACGGCGCTCGTCTACGGCATCATCCTGGTCCTGTACTTCGTGCTCAGCCTGGTGATCTCCGCGATCGTCGCGCTGCTCGAGCGGCGCTTCTCGCCGACGCGTGAGAAGCGGCCGCTGATCACGGCGCTCACCGGCCGGATGCAGGGGGTGAGCTGATGATCTGGGACACTGCCTTCGCGCTGCGGATCCTGCCGGACCTGCTCCGTGGCCTGGTCACCACCGTCCAGATCACCTTCGCCGGCATGGCGATCGCGGCCGTGCTCGGCCTCGTCGTGGCGGTCTTCCGCTACCTGCGTATCCCCGTCCTGTCTCGGGTGCTGAGCTTCCTCGTCTACTTCGTCCGCGGCACCCCGTTGCTCGTCCAGGCGTTCTTCGTCTTCTACGTGCTCCCCGAATACGGCATCACCATGTCGGCGCTGCTCACCGGCATCATCGTTATCGGGATCAACTACAGCGCCTACACCGCGGAGGTCTACCGCTCCGGGATCGAGGGCATCGCCGTGGGGCAGTGGGAGGCGGCCACGGCCCTCAACCTCCCCCGCGGCCGGACGTGGACGCGGATCGTCCTGCCGCAGGCCGTCCGCCGCGTCGTGCCCATGCTCGGCAATTACCTCATCCAGATGTTCAAGGACTCGGCCATCCTCTCGGCGATCACCGTCTACGAGCTCATGTCGGTGGCCCGGGCGATCGGCCAGTCCGAGTTCCGCTACATCGAACCGTTCACGATCGCGGCGATCCTCTTCCTCGTCGTCAGCGTCCCGTGCACCCTCGTCCTGCGTCGATTGGAGATCCGCTATGGCACCGTCCACTGAGACCGGGCCCGGGCCGGCCGCGAGCGGCGGGTCCGGACCCGGTGTCGAGCCGATGGTCCGGTTCGAGAAGGTCAGCAAGAACTGGGGCGAGAACCACGTGCTCCGCGAGCTCGACTTCACGGTGGACAAAGGCGAGAAGATCTCGATCATCGGCCCGTCCGGGTCCGGCAAGACCACCATCCTGCGCGTGCTCATGACGCTCGAGTACCCCACGTCCGGCCGGGTGCTCGTCGAGGGCGACGAACTGTGGAACACCTCCGGCGCCCGCAAGCGGCCGCGGGAGACCAAGCGGATGCGGCAGATCCGCAGCCGCATCGGGATGGTGTTCCAGCAGTTCAACCTGTTCCCCCACATGACGGCCCTGGAGAACGTCATGGAGGCGCCGGTCCACGTCCTGGGCAAGGACAAGGCGACGGCGAGGCGCGAGGCCTCGGAACTGCTCGCGCTGGTGGGTCTTGCGGATCACTCGGCCAAGAAGCCGCCGCAGCTCTCGGGCGGTCAGCAGCAGCGCGTGGCGATCGCCCGTGCCATGGCCACCAAGCCGGACATCATGCTGTTCGACGAGCCCACGTCGGCGCTCGACCCGGAGCTCGTCGGCGAGGTGCTCACGGTGATCCGTGATCTGGCCGAGGACTCGTCCATGACCATGCTCATGGTGACGCACGAGATGAACTTCGCCCGGGAGATCTCCGACCGCGTGGTGATGTTCGACGGCGGTGTCGCCGTGGAGTCCGCACCGCCCGCGCAGTTCTTCGACGCCCCCGGGCACGAGCGGACAAAGCGGTTCCTCGGCGCGATCCAGGGCTACTGAGCGGGCCCGATGCGGTCGCCGGGCCGCGCCGGCACCGCCGTCACGACGTGAGGTGTAGCCCGTTCTTCATCCCCCAGGCGACGGCCTGGGGGCGGGTCGTCACCCCGATCTTGCGGTAGGCCTCGCGGATGTAGGTCTTGACCGTGTTCGGGGAGAGGTAGCAGGAGGTCGCGATCTCGTCGTTGGACCTGCCCTGGACGATGAGCGCGAGCATCTCCGACTCCCGCGGGGTCAGACCCACGTCCGCGGCCGGCCAGCGCCCCGTCGCCGTGGCGTCGTTCCCGAGCAGCGTGACTCGCTCGCCGCGCGCGATCTGCTCGATACCCTCGACCAGCTGCTCCGCGGGGAGCGATTTGGCCAGGAAGCCGCCCGCACCGGTCGCGAGCGTGTCCGCCATCGCGGCGGGATCGGTGATGAAGGAGTAGACGGCGACCGCCCCGATGTGGGGGTTTCTCGCCATGGTGGCCAGGCGCGGCTGCCAGTCCAGCGGGGCGGCGAAGGTGTCGAACAGCACCACGTCCACCGGCTCGTCCGCGGTCGAGCCGATCTCGGTCTCCACCACGAGGACGCGTTCGGAGTACGGCGCCAGCAGCGCGCGCACGCCGGCCACGACGACGGAGTAGTCGTTGACCACGGAGACTCTGAGCGCCACCGATCCAACCTAGCAGTTCGGGCACCCACCCCTGGGGGTGTACCGCGTCACTCTTCCCGGTCGCAACAGTGGAGGACGACGGGAGGAGTGTGTGATGCAGCGGACGGTGGCGACCAGCCTCGAGGAACGATGGGACTGGGCAGATCACGGCGCGTGCACCGCCCTGCCGGACCTGTTCTACAACGCCGAGGACGAGTCCAAGGGGGTGCGTCGGCGCAAGGAGGAGGCCGCCAAGCGCATCTGCCGGCGGTGCCCCGTGGTCGAGCAGTGCCGCCACCACGCCATGGCCAACCGTGAGCTCTACGGCGTCTGGGGCGGGCTGTCCGAGAACGAGCGGCACCGCCTCGCCGGCCGCCAGCGCACCGGCTGACCTCCCTCCGAAATCGGCGACTCCACTGCGGGATCGGCGCCCCTCAGAGGGGTTGCGGATCCAGCAGCCGACTCGCCGATTTCCGGGGGAGGGGGGAGGCCCCTACCGCACGGGGATCGCGACGAGCTTGGACTCGACGAACTCCTCGATGCCGGTGAGCCCGCCCTCGCGGCCCAGCCCCGACTGCTTGATGCCGCCGAACGGCCCGGCTGGGTTGGACACCACTCCCACGTTGATGCCCACCATCCCGGCCTGCAGCCGCTCGGAATACATCAGCGCGCGGTCGAGGTTCTCGGAGATGACGAACGAGACCAGCCCGAACTCGGTGTCGTTGGCCATCCGCACGGCCTCGTCGTCGTCGTCGAACGGCACCAGCGCCGCCACGGGGCCGAAGATCTCGGTGGACATGAGGGAGGCGTCCGGGGACACGTCCGTGAGGACGGTGGGCGGGTAGAAGTGGCCGGGGCCGTCGCCCCGCCGGCCGCCGCACAGCACCCGGGCACCGCGGTCCACGGCGTCGTCGACCAGGTCCACGACCTTGTCCACGGCCTTCTGTTCGACCAGGGGGCCCACGTCGGTGCCCTCGGCAGTGCCGTCGCCCACGGTGAGCGCGCTCATCTTCTCGGACAGGCGCCGCCCGAATTCCTCGATCACCGAGCGGTGCACGAGGATCCGGTTGGCGGCCGTGCACGCCTCGCCCATGTTGCGCATCTTGGCGGCCATCGCGGCGCTCACGGCGGTGTCCAGGTCCGCGTCGGAGCACACCACGAAGGGCGCGTTGCCGCCGAGCTCCATCGACGTGCGCAGCACGTGCCGCGAGCACTGCTCGAGCAGGATCTTCCCGACGGGCGTGGAGCCGGTGAAGGTGAGCTTGCGGGCCAGGCCCGAGTCGATCCACGGCTCCACCACGCCGCCGGCGTCGGTCGTGCACACCACGTTGAGCACGCCGTCCGGCAGGCCGGCCTCGCGGAGCACGTCCACCAGGTACAGCGAGGTGAGCGGCGTGAGGTTGGCCGGCTTGAACACCATCGTGCAGCCGGCGGCGATCGCCGGGCCGATCTTGCGGGTGCCCATGGCCAGCGGGAAGTTCCACGGGGTGATGAGGATGCACGGACCCACCGGCTCGTGGGTCACCATGAGCCGCGTCTTGCCGTCGGGGGAGCGGCGGGCGTCGCCGCGGATCCGGCATGCCTCCTCGGAGAACCAGCGGAAGAACTCGGCGCCGTAGGCCACCTCGCCCCTGGCCTCGGCGAGCGGCTTGCCCATCTCGGTGGTCATGAGCAGCGCGAGCTCGTCTGTGCGCTCGACCAGCAGCTCATAGGCCCGGCGCAGGATCTCGGCCCGCTCGCGCGCGGGGACGGCGGCCCACTCCTCCTGCGTCCGCGCGGCGGTCTCGATCGCGGCGGCCGCGTCGTCGGCCCCGCCGTCGGCGAGCCTGGCCACCACCTCGCCGGTCGCCGGGTTCTCGACCTCGAACGTCGCGCCGGATGCGGCGTCGCGCCAGGTCCCATCGACGTGGATGCCGGTGCCGAGCGTGGCGATGATGTCGGTGACGGAACGGGTCATGACGTCCTCCTGGGTGCGGTCGGGTCCGGGTACGGGGGGTCGGGGCGCGCGGGGTCGGGGTCGAGCAATTCGAACAGGTGGCGGCCGGTACGCCCACCGGACGCGCGGCCCTCGGTCGACGGGCCGGCGGTCGTCGGGTCCGTGGCGCCGAGGTGGGCGACCTGGGTGGCGCACGAAAAGCCGTCGGTGAGGACGGGGGCGTCGGGGTCGGCGCGCAGTGCGGGGGCCAGGGCCTGCTCGGCGACGGCGGCGGTGACGGCCTCGTGGCCGGCGGTGAAGCCGAAGTCCCCGGCGACGCCGCAGCAGCCGGTGGCCTCGCGGACCGAGCCCACGCCGAGCGCGGTGAGAGTGGCGCGCTGCACGCGGTTTCCGAAGGTCGCGTACTCGTGGCAGTGCGTCTGCACGGTCACGCGCTCGGGCGGGGCGCCACCCGGCCAGGCCGGGGCGCGGCCGACCTCGGCGAGCTGCCGTAGGTACTCGGCGGAGGAGCGCACGCGGGCGGCCACGCGGCGGGCGAGGTCGGCGTCGGCGGTGTCGGCGAGGAGGCGGGGGAGGTCCTCCCGGAGGGTGGCGGCGCAGCTGGGCTCCACGACGACGACGGGGACCTCCTGCCCGGCGGGGCCGCGGAGCCCGTCGAGGTGCCGGGCCGTGGCGCGCATCGTGCGGCGGGCCGCGTCGAGCCGGCCGGTCGTGACGTGGGCCAGCCCGCAGCAGTGTCCGGCCTCGCAGGCGACGGAGGCGTGCCCGGCGCCGAGGACGCGGGCGGCGGCCCCGGCGACGGCGGGGCGCAGGCCGCGGGTGAAGGAGTCGAGGAAGAGCACCACCTCGGCGGACGTCCGGCCGCCCGGAGGCGTCTCGAGCACCCGCCACACGCTGGCCGGGCTTCGTGCGAGCTCGGCGCGGAGCTCGGCGGCGGAGGCGAAGCGGGGGAGGGTGCGGTCGCGGGCCAGCCCGCCCAGGCTCGCGGCCGCGCGGCCGAGCCGCGTGCCGAGCACGGCGTTGAGCGGGCCGGCGGCGCGGACGGTGCCGCGCAGCCACAGCGGCAGCAGCCCGAGCGAGTAGTGGGCGAGGGGCCGCACTCTACGGCGGTAGCGGCGGTGGAGGGTCTCGGATCTGAACGCGGCCATGTCCACGCCGGTGGGGCAGTCCGAGGAGCAGGCCTTGCAGGCCAGGCACAGCTCGAGCGATTCCCCGACCGCCGGGTCGGTGAGCGGCAGGGTGCCGCGGACGACCTCCTGCAGGACGCGGGCGCGGCCGCGGGTGGAGTCCTTCTCGTCGCCGGTGGCCCGGAAGGAGGGACACATGACGCCGCCGGTGTGTGCACGGCAGCGGCCCACGCCGATGCAGGCCTGCACGGGGTGGGCCCCGTCCGGCGAGGTGAGCACGCCGAGGTCGCGGGTCGGCACGTCGGCGAGCGCGAGGTCGGCATCGAGCGGCCGCGTCGCCGTCATCCCGCCGGGCGCGAGGATCCCGGCCGGGTCCCATGTGGCGGCGAAGCGGGCGAAGGCGCCGAGCATCTCGGGCGAGTACATGATCGGCAGCAGTTCGGAGCGGGCGCGCCCGTCGCCGTGCTCGCCGGACAGGGAGCCGCCGTGGCGCACGGCCAGGTGCGCGGCGTCGGTGCAGAACGTGCGGAACACGGCGCGGCCGGCGTGGGAGCGCAGGTCGAAGCTGATCCGGATGTGCATGCAGCCGGCGCCGAAGTGTCCGTACATCACGCCGGTGAGCCCGTGCGCGGCGAGCAGTTCGCGGAACTCGGCGAGGTAGTCGGCCAGCCGCTCCGGGGGCACGGCGGCGTCCTCCCAGCCGGGCCAGGACTCGATGGTCGCGCCGGTCTCGGGGTCGGTGAGCCGGGAGCTCAGGCCCGCGCCGTCCTCCCGAACCCGCCACAGGTCGGCGCGGGTGACGGGGTCGGTGACGACGAGGGTGTCGACCGCGTGGCCGGCGGAGGTGAGGTGGTCCGCGAGGCGGGCCACCCGCTCGTCGAGGTCGGCGTCGGTGCCGGGGTCGTCGTCGAGCTCCACGAACAGCCAGGCGTGCCCGTCGGGCAGGTCGGCCACGGAGTCCGGGCCGCGGCGCTCACGCATCGTCGCCACGATCACCTCGTCCACGCCCTCGACGGCGGTGGGCCGGTGACGCAGGATCGCGGGGACGTCGCGGGCGGCGTCCACGACGTCGGCGTAGCCCACCACGAGCAGGCCCGTGCGCGCCGTGCGGGGGACCAAGCCGAGGGTGGCGGCGGTGACCACCGCGCACGTGCCCTCGGAGCCGACGAGCGCGCGGGCCACGTCGAAGCCCTCCTCGGGCAGCAGGTGCCGCAGGTGGTAGCCGGAGACCTGGCGGGGGAGGCGGCCGAGCTCGGTGCGGATCGCGGCCAGGTGGTCGGCGGCCAGCGCCCGCAGCTCGGCGGACAGGTGCTCGGCGCGGGCGGCCGCGGCGGCGTCGGCCGGGTCGGTGGGCTCGACACCGGAGCGGGTGGCGGTGAGGCGTAGCCCGTCGGAGGTCACCAGGCGCAGGGCCACCACGTGGTCGGCGGTCCGCCCGTGGCGGACGGAGTGGTTGCCGCAGGCGTCGTTGCCGATCGCGCCGCCCACGCACGCGCGGGACTGGCTGGACGGGTCGGGGGCGAAGGTCAGGCGGGAGTCGGTGGCGGAGTGGACCGCGGCGCGCAGCGAGGTGAGCACGACCCCGGCCTCCGCCGTGGCGGTGGCGGTGGCGGGGTCCACGGCGAGGACGCGGTTCAGGTGGCGGGACAGGTCCAGCACGAGCCCGGCGCCGACGGCGTTGCCGGCCATCGAGGTGCCGCCGCCGCGGGCGGTGGCCGGGACGCCGAGCCGGTGGCACACGGCCAGCGCGGCGGCCACCTCCTGCTCGGAGCGGGGGAAGAGTACGGCGAGCGGGGCGAGGCGGTAGTTGGAGGCGTCGTAGGAGTATTCGGCCACGCGGCGGGCGTCGGCCTCCGGGGCGAGTCCGGCGTGGGCGAGGGCGCGCAGGAGTTCGGCGCGCGGGGCCGCGGCGGTGGCCGTCACGCCGCCCCGTCGCACACCCGCCGCACCGCGCGGGCAAAGCGCTCGACGCCGGTGTCCACCTCGTCGGCTGTCACGACCAGGGCCGGGATGATGCGCACGACCGAGCCGGTGGGGCCGCAGGTCAGGGTGAGCAGTTCCTCGTCGACACAGGCCTGCTGGACGGCGCCGGCCAGGCGCGCGGCCTCCTTCGCCCCGTCGCTCCCGGCGGGCGCGCGGGCGTCGCCGAACTCCACGCCGAGCATGAGTCCGGTGCCGCGGATGTCGCAGATCTCGGCCACGTCGCCGAGCGTACGCCGCAGCCCGTCGAGGAGCTGTCGGCCGCGTTCGGCGGCGTTGGCGACCAGCCCCTCGCGCTCGATAACCCCGAGGGTGGCCACGCCCGCCGCGGCGGCCACGGCGTTGCCGCCGTAGGTGCCGCCCTGCGAGCCGGGCCACGCCCGGGCCATGATCTCCTCGGGCGCCGCGATCGCCGAGATCGGGAAGCCGGAGGCGATGCCCTTGGCGGTGATGATCACGTCGGGGACCAGTCCCTCGGTGTGCTGGTGGCCCCAGAAGCGCCCGGTCCGTCCGACTCCGGCCTGGACCTCGTCCAGGACGAGTAGCGCGCCGTGGGTGGTGGCCCGCTCGCGCAGTCCCTGCAGGTAGCGCCGCGGCACGGCCTGGTAGCCGCCGTCGCCGAGGACGGGCTCGATGACGATGCCGGCGAGCTCGCGTGGATCGATGCGGGTGGCCAGGAGGAAGTCGAATTCGGCGAGGGCGTAGTCCACGGCCTCGTCCTCGCTCATGCCCAGGCGTAGGGCGTCGGGGTAGGGGGTCTGGGCGACGCCGGCCATGAGGGGGCCGAAGCCGGCGGAGAACTTGGTGCCGGCGGTGGTGAGGCTCGCCGCCGCGACCGTGCGGCCGTGGAAGCCCCGCTGGACCGTGACGATGTACTGGCGCCCGGTGGCCATGCGCGCGAGGCGGACCGCGGCCTCGACCGCCTCGGAGCCCGAGTTGGCGTAGAACACCGAGTCCAGGCCCTCGGGCAGGTACCCGCCCAGCGTCGAGGTGAGCTCGAGCAGCGGCTGGTGCATGACGGTCGTGTACTGCGCGTGGATGATCTTCCCGCACTGCTCGCGGGCGGCGGCCACGACGTCGGGGTGGCAGTGGCCGGTGCTCGTCACACCGATCCCGGTGGTGAAGTCCAGGTAGTCGCGGCCGTCGGTGCCGTGGATCCAGGAACCGTGGGCGTGGTCGACGACGACGGGCGTGGCCTGCTTGAGGACGGGGGACAGCGTCGCGCTCATGCCGCCAGTCTGTGACCACCCCGGTCGATTGTCAACAATCCGACGATTTATCCGCGCTACCGTGGAGGCCATGAGCGAGCACCGACACGCCGCCGGCCGTCCGACAGTCGTCCTGCTCACCGCCGACGGCGTCGCCCCGCCCACCCACCTCGACGAACTCCGTGCGCGCGCCGACGTCCGCGAGTGCACGGCCGAGACCCTCGCCGAGGCCCTCCCCGGCGCCGAGATCCTGCTGGTCTGGGACATCTTCTCCGACGCCCTGGCCTCGGCCTGGCACGCCGCCGACGCCCTGCGCTGGGTCCACGTGGCCGCCGCCGGCGTCGACGCGCTGCTCTTCGACGGGCTGCGCGGCTCCGACGTCCTGGTGACCAACGCCCACGGTGTCTTTGACGGCCCCATCGCCGAGTACGTCCTGGCCTGCGTGCTGGCCCACGACAAGCGTCTCCATGAGACCGAGGCGCTCCAGCGGGCGGGCCAGTGGAGGCACCGCGAGACGACCCGCGTCGCCGGTCGCCGCGCGCTGGTGGTGGGCACCGGCGGGATCGGCCGTGCCACCGCGCGGCTCCTGCGGGCGGTCGGCCTCGACGTGCGTGGAGCCGGACGGAGGGCGCGGGACGACGACGAGGACTTCGGCACCGTCCTCGACTCCGCCCACCTCGCGGACCATCTGGGCGGGGTGGACCACCTCGTCATGGTGGCGCCGCTGACCGACGTGACCCGCGGCATGCTGGGCGCGGACGAACTCGCGGCGCTCCCGGACGGCGCGCATGTGGTCAACGTGGGCCGCGGCGAGCTCGTGGACCAGGACGCGCTCACCGCGGAACTGGCCTCCGGCCGCCTCGCGGCGCACCTGGACGTCCTCGTCGTCGAGCCCCTCCCGGACGGCGACCCCCTGTGGTCGCTCGGGGCCGCACACGTCAGCCCCCACATGTCCGGCGACGTGGTGGGCTGGCGCGACACCCTCTCGCGACAGTTCCTCGACCACCTCGACACCTGGTGCGGCGGCGGCACCCCCGAACCGGCAGTGGACAAATCACGAGGATACGTCAGCGGCTGACGGCTTGTCCGGGGGTCGCGGACGTGTCTACGGTCGGCCCGATAGGAGGATGCAGACCACCACCGAGAGGAGACACCGTGACCCTGGCCGTCGATGACTATGTGACCCGCGTGAGCGGAGAGCCGGTGATCGTCGACCGACCCGACCCCGTGGTGTGGACCGGGTCCCCCGACCCCGAGATCGAGGGCTTCGCCGAGCGCGGCTACCTCCAGCGCGAGGGCGCCCTGGACGACGCGCGCGTGGCCGCCTGCCTGGCAGAGATCGAGCGGATCGGTGCCGACCCGGCGATGGCCGACGACCCGCGGATCATCCGCGAGGCCGGCAGCGACGCCGTGCGCTCGATCTTCGACGTCCACGCCCTGAGCGAGGTGGTGTGGGAGGCCGTCGAGCACTCCGGCGCGATCGACCTGGCCCGCGAGATCCTGGGCTCGGACGTCTACGTCCACCAGAGCCGCCTCAACTACAAGCCCGGCTTCGCCGGCGGCGCGTTCTACTGGCACTCGGACTTCGAGACCTGGCACGCCGAGGACGGCATGCCGCGGCCGCGCGCGTGCAGCGCCTCGCTGGCGCTCACGCCCAACGAGACCTACAACGGCCCGCTCATGATCCTGCCCGGCACCCAGCGCTACTTCGTCCAGTGCGCCGGCGAGACGCCCGAGGACTACTACAAGGAGTCGCTCGTGAGCACCGCGCCCGAGGTCGGGGTGCCGTCCGAGGAGCACATCACCGAGCTGTACCGGCGGCACGGGCTCGACGTCCTCACCGGCGGCGCCGGGTCGATGACCGTCTTCGACTGCAACGCGCTGCACGCGTCGGGCGGCAACATCACCCCGATGCCGCGCGCCAACGTCTTCGTGGTGTTCAACAGCGTGGAGAACGAGCTCGTCGAGCCGTTCGCCGGCACCCCTCCGCGGCCGGACTTCCTCGCCCGTCGCTGAGCGGCGGCGGGCCGCCGAGTGCCGCCGGCCGCGGGTCCTACGGGGCTTCGAGCCCCAGGCCCCGGGCGGCCTCGGCGAACGCCTCGACAAAGGCCCGTAGTGGCTCGCGGCGGGCGTCGCGCTCCCGGTAGGCGATCGAGACCGTCCTGGTGAGCGCGTCGGCGAGCGGGATCACGTCAACATCCGCGCCATGGGTTCCCAGCCCGAGGTCGGACGCCAGCGTCACCCCCAGGCCGGCCGCCACCAACGCGAGCGCCGTGGACTGCTCGCCGGCCTCGTGCCGGACCTCCGGCTCGAACCCCGCCTCCCGGCACGCGATCCGCACCGCGCGACCGTAGTGCGAGCGCGCCCGCGAGAGGATCCACGGGGCGTCGGCGAGGTCCGCCAGGCGCACCGACTCCGCGGCCAGTGAGCCGCGCGGCACCACCGCGTGCACGGACTCCACGGCGATCGGCACGCGGGCCAGCTCGGGCACGCGGGCCATGGCGTACGTCGAGTAGTCCAGGACGAACGCCAGGTCGAGCGAGCCGTCGCGGACCGCTCCCGTCGTGTCCTCCGGGGCCAGCTCCCGCGTCCTCACCGTGATGCCCGGGTGGTCTCGCACGAGCTCCGCGAGGCCGGCCGGCAGCAGCGCCGTGGCCACCGACGCCCACACCCCGGCCGTGAGCGTGGTCCCCACGCCCGCCCGCGCCGACTCCATGGCGTGCGCGGCGTCCTCGACCGCCCCGAGGATCGTCTCCGCGTGCCCGGCCAGGGACAGGCCCGCCTCGGTGAGGACGATGCGCCGGCCCCGCCGATCGAACAGGGGCGTGCCCACCTCGCGCTCGAGCAGCGCCAGCTGCTGGGAGACCGCCGAGACCGTGTAGTTCAGGGCCGCGGCCACCGCCGTGACCGTGCCGCGCCGCTCCAGTTCGCGGAGCAGCTTGAGCCTGTGCAGCGACACCTCCATGCGGCGAGCGTAGGGGCGCCCGCGGCGGATCGTGCAGAAAAACTGAACGGTCGGCTCCACCAAGACTCGCTGGACCGTGCCGACCCCCCGCTCCCATGCTGGGTGTACCCCGCCGGACCCGGCGGTCGAGCCCCAAGGAGGCGGGAACGATGACCTCACTCGAGACGCCCGGCAGCAGCACCCCGATCGGCGCGGCGGCCCCCGTCACCGCCCCCGTACCGACACCCGCACCGGCCGCGCCGGGCGCCGACCGTGAGCCCTACCTGCGGCTGCACTGGAAGGACGCCGAGACCGGCGCCCGCGGTTACCTCGTCGTGGACAGCCTCGTCGGCGGCCTGGCCACCGGCGGCACCCGGATGCGCGCCGGCTGCACCCTCACCGAGGTCGAGGACCTGGCCCGCGGCATGACCCGTAAGACCGCCGCGTTCGGCCTGCCCGTCGGCGGCGCCAAGGGCGGCATCGACTTCGACCCCAAGGATCCCCGCGCCGTCGAGGTGCTCACCCGCTTCTGCGAGGCCATGCGACCCTTTCTCGACCAGCACTGGGTGACTGCGGAGGACCTCGGGGTGCCGCAGCACCTCATCGACCAGGTCTTCGCCCACCTCGGGATGCGGCAGTCCTACCACGCCGCGATCGGCCGCTCGGCCGACGAGGCCGCCACCGCCGCGCGCATCGTGCGCGGGCTCAACGCCGAGGTTCCGGGCGGCCTGCTCGGCGACGTGATCGGCGGCTACGGCGTGGCGCAGGCGTGCCTGGCCGCCGCGTACGCGCGCGGCTGGGATGTCGAGCGCACGACCGTGGCCATCCAGGGCGTCGGCACGATGGGCGGCGGCGCCGCCTGGTACCTGCACGAGGCGGGCATGCGGGTCGTTGCCCTGGCCGATGCCGCCGGCACCCTCTACGACCCGGCCGGGCTCGACGTCCCCGCCCTGTTGGCCACCCGCGACCGCTTCGGCGAGATCGACCGCGACGCCGTCCCCGCCCGCGTGCAGCGGCTGCCGCGCGAGGAGATCCTCGCCGCCCACGTGGACGTGCTCGTCCCGGCCGCCGTGTCGTACGCGATCACCGCCGAGAACTGCGCCCGCGTCACCGCGCCGATCGTCGTGGAGGCCGCCAACGCCGCAACCACGATCGACGCCGAGCTCGACCTCACCGCCCGCGGCATCGCCGTGCTGCCCGACTTCGTAGCCAACGCCGGCGCTGTCGCCTGGGCCTGGTGGCTCATCCTCGGCGAGGTCGACGACCAGCCCGAGGCCTCGTTCCTCCGGCTGAGCCGGGAGATGACGGCGAAGGTGGCCGACCTGCTCACCGGGTGGACGCCGGCTGACGGGCCGATCCGCTGGGCCGCGGACGTCTCGGGCATCGTGCGGGAGGTGCCCCCGGTCCGGGTGCCCTGACGGGCCCCTCGGTGGGGCGGCGGGCGCTACGAGGCCGGGCCGTCGCCCTGTGCGAGTGAGGAGTGCAGCCTGGCGCGGCGCGGCGAGTCGTCGGTGCCGAGCAGGAGGTCGATCGTCAGGCCGAGCCGGGTGTTGACGTCGGCGGCCGAGGAGCGACGAGTGAGCCACGAGACGAGGTTGGACATCCACACATCGGAGATCACGCGCGCGATGGACAGTTGCACGTCGTCGGGCTCGCCCTGGGCCATGGCGCGGGCGATGATCCGGTCCATGTGGTAGCCCACCTCTTCCACCTCGGTGGCCACGGAGGCGTCGGCGAACATGAACGCGCGGGTCATGGCCTCGGTGAGGTTGGGTTCGCGCTGCATCGCCTTGGTGATCATCTCCACCACGACCTTCATCCGCTCCTGCGCGGTGTCGCCGGGCGGTGAGGTGCGCTCGGTTCGCTGGTCGAGGCGCTGGAACTCGCGCGCCAGCGCGGAGACGAGCAGGTGGACCTTGGAGGGGAAGTAGCGGTAAAGGGTCCCGACGGCGACCTCGGCCTTCTCTGCGACGGCGCGCATCTGTACGGCCTCGTACCCGCCCTTGGTGGCCAGGGCCAGGGTCGCGTCGAGGATCCGACGCCGGCGTTCCCTCTGGGAAGACGTGGCGGGCTCCTCGGTTCGGGGGGCGGCGGCGCTCGACGCGGGGGCGTCGTTGCCGGTGTCGGCCGGGTTCTGGGACATCGGGGAACCTTCTGGTGGGACTGCGTCGGACCGGCCCGGGAGTGGCATCCCGCACCTGCTCGTGACATTCTAGAACACGTTCTTTAGAACACGTTCTATTATGCGAGAAGGGCGGGCCGCCGCGGTCCCGCTCCGACCGACCCCCGACGCTGCGCCGAGGAGCCCCAGTGAGCATCGCCACCACCCCGGATCAGACCGAGATCCAGAACTCGATCAAGGCCTGGGCGAAGTCCGCCGAGCCCGTCGCGACCGTGCGCGCCCAGGAGAACGACCCGGACGCGTGGAAGTCCCTGTGGCCCCAGCTCGCCGAGCTGGGCCTGTTCGGCGTGGCCGTGGCCGAGGAGCACGGCGGCGCCGGTGCCGAGATCGTGGACCTGGCCTGCATGCTCGAGGAGGCCACCCGCCACATGACGCCCGGCCCGATCCTGTCCACCGCCCTGGCCGGCGTGCTGGTCTCCAGGGCAGGCGGCGCGGTCGCCGGGGCGCTCGGCGAGACCCTCGCCGAGGGCGGCCTGCCGGTGGGCGTGTGCCTGGGCTTCGACACCGCCCCGCTCGACGGTACGGGCGCCGTCTCGGGCGACGCCGGCATCGCCTACGGCGGCACCACCGGGGGCGGCCTGCTGCTCTCGGTGGAGAAGGACGGCCGCGCCGTGTGGGCCCTGCTCGAGGGCGACACGGAGGGCGTCACGATCACTCCGTCCACCCCCTACGACCTCTCGGCCTCGATCGCCCGCGTCACGCTGGACGGCGTCGAGATCCCCGACGACCGGATCCTCGAGGGCGTCACCACGGACGACGTCCACCAGCTCTTCGCCACCCTCGCCGCCGCCGAGGCCGCCGGCGTCACCGACTACACGCTGGCCACCGCCGTGGAGTACGCCAAGATCCGCGAGCAGTTCGGCCGCACCATCGGCTCGTTCCAGTCCATCAAGCACCTCGCCGCCGACATGCTCTGCCGCACCGAGCAGGTCCGCGCGCTCGCCTGGGACGCCGCCGTGGCCGCCGAGGACCTCGGCGAGGACGGCTCCGAGCTGCCCGTGGCCGCCGCCGTCGCCGGCGCCCTGGCCTTTGACAACGCCGTGAGCAACTCGCAGGACTGCATCCAGATCCTCGGTGGCATCGGCTATACCTTCGAGCACGAGGCGCACTTCTACATGCGTCGCGCCGGCGCCCTGCGCCAGGCGGTCGGCGGCGCCGCCCGCTGGCGCCGCGCGCTGGCCGACCTCACCCTGGCCGGCAAGCGCCGCCACCTCGACATCGACCTGTCCGAGATCGAGGGGATCGACGCCAAGCGCGAGGAGATCAAGGCGCTCGTCGCCAAGGTCGCGGCCGAGGAGGGCGACGCCCGCAAGAAGGCGCTCGCCGACACCGGCCTGTTCATGCCGCACCTCGCCGAGCCGTGGGGCCTGGGCGCCTCGCCGGCCGAGCAGCTCATGATCGACGAGGAGCTCGAGGCCGCCGGAGTCGAGCGCCACAACATCAACATCGGCGGCTGGGCCGTCCCGACCGTCCTCGAGGCCGCCCCCGAGCACGCCGAGAAGTTCGTCCGCGGCACCATGGCCGACGAGATCAAGTGGTGCCAGCTGTTCTCCGAGCCCGGCGCCGGCTCCGACCTCGCGGCCCTGCGCACCTTCGCCGAGAAGGTCGACGGCGGCTGGAAGGTCAACGGCCAGAAGGTGTGGACCTCGCTCGCCCGCGAGGCCGACTGGGCGATGCTCCTGGCGCGCACCGACAAGGACGCCCCCAAGCACAAGGGCATCTCCTACTTCCTCGTGGACATGAGGTCCGAGGGCATCCGCACCTCCCCGCTGCGTGAGATCACCGGCGAGGCCCTGTTCAACGAGGTCTACCTCGAGGACCTGTTCATCCCGGACGAGTTCCAGGTGGGCGCGGTCAACGACGGCTGGAAGATCGCCCGCACCACCCTGGCCAACGAGCGCGTGGCCATGGGCGGCGGCTCCTCGCTCGGCGACGCCGCCGAGGAGATCCTCGGCCTCATCCGCGCCGCCGGTAGGGAGTCCGACGCCCTCGTCCTGGACGAGCTCGGCAAGCACGTCGCCGACGCGGTCGTGGGCAGCCTGCTGGACCTGCGCACCGCGCTGCGGACCCTCGCCGGCTCCGGCCCGGGCGCCGAGTCCAGCGTCCGCAAGATCGTGGGCGTGCGGCACCGGCAGGACATCGCCGAGTTCGGCCTCGAGCTCACCGGCACCGGCGGCGTCGAGTTCACCGAGCAGGGCCGCAAGTTCCTCATGGTGCGCTGCCTCTCGATCGCCGGCGGCACCGAGCAGGTGCTGCTCAACGTGGTGGGCGAGCGCATCCTGGGCCTGCCCCGCGACTAGCGGCACCGCCGCCGGACCCAGGCCCGAACACTCCCGAGATCCAAGGACTGATCGCAGTGGACTTCACCCGCAACGAGACCCAGGAGGCCGTCGCCGAGGCGGTCGCCGGGGCCCTCACCACCGCCGCCCCGGCCGAGGACCTGCTCACCGCGCTGCCCAGCCGCAGCGTCGAGGACGCGGGCTACGACGAGACGCTGTGGCGCTCCTTCGCCGAGTCGGGCCTGCTCTCCCTGGGCCTGCCCGCCGCGCTCGGCGGCGACGACCTCACGGCCGCCGACATCGCGGTGGTCCTCGAGGAGGTCGGCCGGGCCGGCGTCGTGATCCCCGCGCTCGAGACCCTCGGCTTCGGCGTCCTGCCGATCGTCGCCCTGGGCACCGAGGCCCAGCAGAAGGCGCTGCTCGAGGGCATCGAGGACGGCCGCATCCTCACCGCGGCCGTCGGGGAGCCGGGCAGCCCGCTGCCGCTCGAGCCGACGGTCCGCCTGGACGGGGCGGGCTCGGGCGGGGGGACCCTCACGGGCACCGTGACGGGCGTCCGCTACGCCGCGCAGGCGAGGTCGGTGCTCGTGCCGGCGACGACCTCGGAGGGGACCGGAGTCCTCGTCGTCGTCGACCCCGACGCCCCCGGGGTCACCCTCACCCCCGCCCTCGGCTCACTCGGTGTCCCCGAGTACGCGATGCGGCTCGAGGGCACCGAGGTGTCCGACGACGAGGTGCTCCGCGGCTCGGGCGCGGACGTCCTCGGCGACTTCCAGCGCCTCGTGGTGGCCGCGTGCCTGGCCCACGGCGACGGCCTGGTCTCCGGGGCGCTCGAGATGACCGCCGGGTACCTCAAGGAGCGCGTACAGTTCGGCAAGCCGCTCGGGTCGTTCCAGGCGGTGCAGCAGGAGCTGGCCGACGTCTACATCGTCTCCCGCACCCTGCACGTCATCGCGCAGTCGGTGGCGTGGCGGATCGCCGAGGGCCTCACCGGCCCGGCCGACCGCTACGAGTCCGACGCCGCCGTGGGCGCCTACTGGCTCGCCGCCGAGGGACCCCGCGCCGTGCAGGTCCTCCACCACCTCCACGGCGGCGTGGGAGTGGACATCACCTACCCGATGTTCAAGTACTCCTCCGCCGTCAAGGACCTCGCCCGCTTCGTGGGCGGCGCCGCCTTCCAGCTGGACCGGGTCGGTGCCGCGGTCGCCGTGGACCCGGCCGGGGACGTGACGGTGTCGGGCGACGACGCCTCGGCCGACGCCGGCGACGGAACCTTCATCGACCTCACCCCCTCCCAGCGCGCCCTGCAGGCGGAGCTGCGCGAGTACTTCTCCACCCTGATCTCGGACGAGGAGGCGGCCGACATCGGCACCACCCGCCACGGGAAGACGTACGAGGAGATCATCAAGCGCATGGGACGCGACGGCTGGCTCGGCGTGGGCTGGCCCACCGAGTACGGCGGCAAGGGCTTCGGCCACATCGAGCAGCAGATCTTCACCAACGAGGCCACGCGCGCCGACGTGCCGCTGCCCTCGGTGACCCTGCAGACCGTCGGCCCCACGCTGCAGAAGTACGGCACGGAGAAGCAGAAGGAGATGTTCCTGCCGGGGATCCTCGAGGGGACCGTCCACTTCGCGATCGGCTACTCCGAGCCCGACGCCGGCACCGACCTCGCCTCCCTGCGCACCACGGCCAAGAAGGACGAGGCCACCGGCGACTGGATCATCAACGGCCAGAAGATGTGGACCACCGGCGGGCATCACGCCGACTACATCTGGCTCGCCGCCCGCACCGGCACCCCGGACTCGAGGCACCGCGGCCTGACGATCTTCATCGTGGACACCTCCGACCCCGGGTTCTCGTTCACGCCGATCATCACGTGCGACGGCGCCCACCACGTCAACGCCACCTACTACTCCGACGTGCGCGTACCGGCCGACATGGTGGTGGGCGAGGTCGACGGCGGCTGGAAGATGCTCACCACCCAGCTCAACCACGAGCGCGTCATGCTCGCCCCCTCCGGGCGGCCGGGCGGGTACTACGACGCGCTCGCCGCGTGGGCCCAGGGGACCGGCGCCGACGGCGTCCGCCACCTCGACCGCCCCGAGGTGCGCCGCGGCCTGGCGGAGATCTTCGCGATCGTCCGGCTCAACGAGCTGCTCAACTGGCAGGTCTCCGCGATGGGCGAGAACCCGTCGATGGGCGACTCGGCCGCGTCCAAGGTGTTCTCCACCGAGAAGATCCAGCACGTCGGCCGGATCGCCGAGGAGCTGCTCGGCCGCTTCGGCGACCCCACCGACGCGGCCACGGCCAAGCTGCAGCGCTGGTTCGACATGATGAACAAGCGCAACGTCGTGATCACCTTCGGCGGCGGCGTCAACGAGGTCATGCGCGAGCTCACCTGCATGGGTGGGCTCGGCATGCCGCGGACCGCCCGCTGACACGCCGGGCCGGAACGAAGAGAGGCACCCATGAGTGACGACCAGGCAGGCACCGACCAGGCGCAGCGGATCCTCGCCGCGGCCGAGCAGGTCCGGTCCGAGGGAGGCAGCGCACGCCGCGCGGGCCGCGACCCGATCAACACGCCCATGATCCGCAACTGGACCGAGGCGATCGGCGACGCCAACCCGATCTACGAGTCCGAGGAGGCCGCGCGCGCCGCCGGGCACGTCGGGATCGTGGCCCCGCCGGCGATGGCGCAGGTGTGGACCATGCGCGGCCTGGGCAGGACCCGCGAGGCCGACGACCCGCTGGGCCGCATGACCGACATCCTCGACGCCGAGGGGTTCACCTCCGTCGTGGCCACCAACTGCGACTCGGTCTATCACCGCTACACCAGGCCCGGCGAGGAGGTCACCATCCAGTCGGTGCTCACCGACGTGGTGGGTCCCAAGACCACGGGGCTCGGCGAGGGCTGGTTCTTCACCACCAAGAACTACTGGCGCGTCGGCGACGAGGTCGTGGCCGAGATGGACTTCCGGATCCTCAAGTTCCGGCCGGCGGCCAAGAAGGAGGCCGCCGCGCAGGAGGCCCCGGCGGACCGGATCGTGGCCGCTTCCGGCTCGGCGACCGACGACCTCGTCGTCGGCAAGGTCCTCCGGCCCTCCGTCAGCCAGGACACCCGGTTCTTCTGGGACGGCGTCAGGGCCCACGAGCTGCGCATCCAGCAGCGCGAGGACGGCTCGCTGCAGCACCCGCCCGTGCCGGCGCTGTGGAAGGACAAGACCGAGCAGACCGACTACGTGGTGGCGAGCGGCCGCGGTACCGTGTTCAGCTTCGTCACCCACCACGCCCCGCGCGTGCCGGGCCGGACCAGGTTCCCGTTCGTGATCGCCCTCGTGGAGCTCGAGGAGGGCGTGCGCATGCTCGGCGAGCTGCGCGACGTGGACCCGGCCGAGGTGCGCATCGGCATGGACGTCGAGGTGGATTTCCTCGACATGCCCGGCGACGAGTCCGAGGACGCCACGTTCGGCACCGAGCCGTGGACGCTGTACGCGTGGCGGCCGGCGGGCGCGGCGCCCGTCGAGCGCCAGATGCCCGAGCAGAAGGAAGAGGCCGCGAAGTGAGCACCGACGCCACCACCGACCGCGTGATCTGCCCCGCGGAGCCGCCCGCCGTGGCGGTGGGGGACACCCTGCCCGAGCTGGCGATCGAGGGCACGCCCACGTTCATCGTGGCCTCCGCCCTGGCCACGCGCGACTTCCAGGACGTGCACCACGACCGCGACCTCGCGCACGCCAAGGGTTCCAAGGACATCTTCGTCAACATCCTCACCGACACCGGACTCGTCCAGCGGTACGTCACCGACTGGGCGGGGCAGAAGGCGCGGATCACCTCCATCAAGCTGCGCCTCGGGGTGCCGTGGTACGCCTACGACACCCTCACCCTGACCGGCGAGGTCACCGGGATCGACGACGACGATCTGGTCACCCTCAAGATTGTGGGCACCGACTCGCTGGGCGCCCACGTCACGTCCACCGTGACCCTCTACATGAAGGGAGACCCGCGATGAGCACGCTCTCCGACAGGGCCGCGATCGTCGGGATCGGCGCCACGGACTTCTCCAAGGACTCGGGCCGCTCCGAGCTGCGCCTGGCCGCCGAGGCCGTGCGCGCCGCCGTGGCGGACGCGGGCCTGACGCCCGAGGACGTCGACGGCCTCGTGTCCTTCACCATGGACACCAACACCGAGATCGCCGTGGCCCGCGCCGCCGGCATCCCGCAGCTCAACTTCTTCTCCCGCATCCACTACGGCGGCGGCGCCGCGTGCGCGACCGTGCAGCAGGCAGCGATGGCCGTGGCGACGGGCGTGGCCGAGGTCGTGGTCTGCTACCGCGCGTTCAACGAGCGCTCCGGTATGCGGTTCGGGCAGGTCAACACGGCGCTGGTCCAGCAGGTCAACTCCTCGGGCACGGACAACGCGTTCTCGTATCCGCACGGCCTGAGCACCCCGGCCGGGTTCGTGGCCATGGTCGCGCAGCGCTACATGCACGAGTACGGCGCGACGAGCGAGGACCTGGGCCGTATCGCGGTGGTGGACCGCAAGCACGCGGCCACCAACCCGAACGCCTTCTTCTACGGAAAGCCGATCACGCTCGAGGACCACCAGAACTCGCGCTACATCGCCGAGCCGCTACACCTGCTGGACTGCTGTCAGGAGTCGGACGGCGGCGTCGCGATCGTGGTCACGACGCCCGAGCGGGCCAAGGATCTCGAGCACACGCCCGTCTCGATCGCCGCGGCCGCGTCGGGCTCCGGGCCGGACCAGTACATCATGACCTCGTACTACCGCCCCGAGCTCGCCGGCCTGCCGGAGATGAAGATCGTCGGCGACCAGCTGTGGGCGCAGTCGGGTCTGCGGCCGGACGACATGGACATGGCGATCCTCTACGACCACTTCACCCCCTACGTCCTCATGCAGCTCGAGGAGCTGGGCTTCGCCGGCCGCGGAGAGGCCAAGGACCTCGTCCGCGAGCCGGGTGCCCTCGAGGTCGGCGGCCGCCTGCCGCTCAACACGCACGGGGGCCAGCTCGGCGAGGCGTACATCCACGGGATGAACGGCATCGCCGAGGGCGTGCGGCAGCTGCGCGGCGACTCGGTGAACCAGGTCGACGGCGCTGAGAAGCTGCTCGTGACCGCCGGTACCGGCGTGCCGACCTCGGGGCTGGTGCTCACGGTCTGACGCTCCGATCGCTCAGCCCCGCGTGGTGGGGCTACGTCATGCGCTCTTGCGCAGACAGCCGCGGATGAACGAGCCGATGTCGCGGAGTGCGACCTTGGCCTCGGGGACCACCGGGTGGAACACCTGGAACACGTGGAACTGGTGCGGCCAGATCTGGAACTCGTGGCGCACGCCGTGCGCGGCGAAGCGGTCGGCGAGCACCTCGATCCCGCCCCGGAAGATCTCCGCGCCGCCGCATTGGATGAGAAACGGCGGCCAGTCGGGGGAGGGCGTGAGGTGGACCGGCGAGATGCGGGGGTCGCTGGGGTCCATGCCGGGGGCGTACTGCTGGCGGCTGAGCTCCACGAGCCCGATTGCGAGGAACGGGTCCTTGCGGGCACGGTCGCGCTCGGACATCTCGGTGATGTCCAGGTCCACCCAGGGGGAGAGCAGCACGACGCCGGCAGGCATGGGCTGGCCGTCGGCCTCGAGCGCCGCGATGAGTTGGAGGGCGAGGTTACCTCCGGCGGAGTCGCCGCTCACCACGATGTTCTCGGGCTTGAAGCCCATGTCGAGCAGCCACAGCCAGCCGGCGATCACGTCGTCGATCGCGGCGGGGAAGGGGTTCTCCGGGGCGAGGCGGTAGTCGGGGAGGAAGACGGGCGTGCCGGCCTCGCTGGCGAGGCGGGACGCGAGCGCCTTGTGTGACCAGGGCGAGCCGAAGGTGAAGCCGCCGCCGTGGAGGTGGTAGAGCACGGTGTCGGCGTCGAAGAAGCGCTTGCGGCCCACCCAGAGGCCGGGGACGGGGCCGTCGGAGGACCAGTCGTTGGTGGTCTCGAGGGCCGCCGCGCGCCCGGCGCCCGACGTGAGCGCGCGGAGGCGGCCGAGGGACACGTCGCTCGCCGGCATGAGGTCGAGCGCCGGGCGGAGGAACATCCGCAGGCCGCCGGCGATGGTGCGGGACCGGAACGTCCCGTGGTCCCCGGGGCCGTGAAAGACCGGTCCGCACTCAGAGGGCCTGTCCGCCTCCGGGTCCGAGATCCGTTCGCCGTCCCGTGGCACCTTTCCGGTTCCCGTGGAAACGGGATGGAACGGGTCGTCGTGGGCAGGGGTGGAGCTTCGTGCCATGAGTTGATCCTAGTGTTCCAGCCGACCCGGGGTCGGGAAAGTCCGGACCGCGCTGACAAGTGTCGAATTACACGGCATGATGTGAATCGCACCACACTGCATCCCCGCATGCCGAAAGGACCCTGATGAGCCCCAACCCCGACATGAACGAGGCAGACGTCTTCGAGGCGGTCGCCGACGCCGTGCCGGACAACCGCGCCGTGACGATCGACGGCGTGACGTACTCCTACCGGGAGTTCGACGAGGTGGCCAACCGGATGGGACACCTCCTGCAGGCCAACGGGGTCGAGCCGGGCAACCACGTGGCCCTGTTCATGCGCAACATCATCGAGCACCTGGCTTCGATGGTCGGGCTCATGAAGATCCGTGGTGTGGGCATCAACGTGAACTTCCGCTACACGGAGGACGAGCTGGCCTACCTGTTCGCCGACTCCGACGCGGTGGCCACCGTGGTCGAGGCCGAGTACGCGGACAAGGTGGCGGCCATCCTGCCCCGCTGCCCAGAGCTGAAGACCGTGCTCTGCGTGGGCCCCGCCACCGAGGCGCTCACCTCCGCGTGCGCCGAGCGCGGCGTCACCCTGGTCGACGTGGACGCCGAGTTGCCGGAGCAGTCCTCGGAGCGCGACTTCGGCCCCCGTTCGGGCGACGACACCTGGGTGGTCTACACCGGCGGCACCACGGGCTTTCCCAAGGGCGTCGTGTGGCGGATGGCCGACTACTACTACGCGTGCCTCTCGGGCGGCAACCCCTACGGCGACCCGTACAACTCCCCCGAGGAGGTGGCCGCCAACTCGGGCAACGGCGCCTTCTTCAACGTCATGGTCTCCGCTCCGCTCATGCACGGCGCCGGCACCTTCACGCTGTTCACGTTCTTCAACCTGGGCGGCCACATCATCATGCAGCGCGACTTCGACCCCGTCGCGATCCTCAAGACGATCGAGGAGTACAAGGCCGGCATGCTCGTCTTTGTGGGCGACGGCATGGGCGTGCCGATCATCGACGCGATGGCTGAGAACTGGGACCAGATCGACGTGACGTCCCTGTTCGCGGTCTCCTCCGGCGGGGGCATCTGGTCCAAGGCTTCCCGCGACAAGCTGCGGTCGCTGCTCCCGGACGTGATCGTGCGCGACAACTTCGGCGCCTCCGAGTCGGGTAACGACGGCGAACTCCTCATGTCCGGGGAGGGCGAGGTCCGTCTCCCGGCGGGCCCGAAGGTCATGGTGGTGGACGACGACCACAACCCGATCGCTCCCGGCAGCGACGAGGTGGGCTTCCTCGTGCGCCGCGGCCACATCCCGCTCGGCTACTACGGCGACGAGGAGAAGACGGCCCGCACGTTCCCGATCATCGACGGCGAGCGGGTCTCGGTGCTCGGCGACATGGCCCGCGTGGACGAGGACGGCTCGATCGTCTTTCTCGGCCGCGGCTCCGGCTGCATCAACACCGGCGGCGAGAAGGTCTTCCCGGAGGAGGTCGAGCAGGCCCTCAAGTCGCACCCGGCGGTCCTCGACGCGCTCGTGGCCGGGATGCCCGACCCGCGCTTCGGCCAGGCCGTGGCCGCGGTGGTCTCGCTCCGCGAGGGCGAGTCCGCCTCCGAGGAGGAGATCCAGGAGTTCGTCCGCGGCAAGCTCGCCAACTACAAGGTGCCCAAGCGCGTCGTCGAGGTGGATCAGGTCAAGCGGTCTCCGGCCGGCAAGGCCGACTACCGCTGGGCCAAGGAGCAGGTGGCGCCCGCCGACGCCTGATCGGGGCCGGCGGCAGGGGCCGCACACACGAGGGGGCCGGACGATCTCGGTGATCGCCCGGCCCCCTTCCCATCCGCCGGCCGGAGTCCGTGGGTCAGCCGATGGTGACGGGTTCGCCTGTCCCGGTCGGCTGGTAGTACTTCCACAACTCCGGGTGCCGCGCCGGCCAGTAGTTGCGGGTCCACTCGGTCGGGTCGGTCGAGTGCTGCCACTTCGGTTCGATCGTCTGCCCCGACCGGCCCGGCAGGGCCTGTCCGCCGACGGTCACGACGACGAACCGCGGATCGGTGTCCACCCACCACGGGTATGTGACGCGGACCAGGCCCTCCTCGCGCGTCACCGTGTGTTCCACGTCCTCGAGGCCCTCGATGATGATGCCCTCGGTGTTGTTCGGGTCCGGGTCGAGCGCGAACGGCGCGTCCGGGTCGTCGTCGAGCGCGAAGTCGATCGTGAGGTCCTCCCCGAGCGTCGACGTGGCCATGGAGAAGCCACGGTAGAGGACGCAGTCACCCGCGGTGAGGGCGCCCTCGCTGCGCCCCTCCACCCAGGCGTTGCCGTACAGGACGCTGCTGTCGGACTCGGGCGAGTCGGTGCTCGTCACGTTGTAGCCGTAGATTCCGAGGTCGGAGTAGTTCGTCACGACCGCCGCCGGCTGCGGGCCGTTCCCGTCCGGATCGACCATGATGTTCGACCACGCCGGGTCGGTGTCGGGCCACAGGCGGCTCGGCACCGCGGGGGCGGGGCCGTCGAAGGTGTACTGCGCGGTGACGGTCCCGATCTGCTGGGCGCCGTCGGAGAAGGTGATGTTCAGCCCGCCGGCATCGGGGGTCGCGTTGACGTCTCCCATCGCGCTCTCCGCGCTGTCGGTCACGTAGGTGAAGTTGTCGGGCACCGGCGCGTGGACGGTGAACGCGTCGACGACCGAGCCGGAGGCCGGGGACGTGACCGTGGCCGACATGAGCACGGTGTCTCCGGGTTCGACGTAGGCGCCGCCGTGGCCCCCGTCGAACGAAATCATCGCGATCACCGAGCCCGTGGGCGGGTTGCCCGGGTCGTGGTCGCCGCCGTCCGCGCCGTCGCCCAGGGCGTCGTCGGGTGTGGCCACGCAGGCCCCGTCAGCCGGGTTACCGGGGTCACCGGGGTCGCCCGGGTCATTGGGGCCGGTGGGCCCGCCCCAGCCGGAGGAGCCGAGGGACCCGAGCGATCCGGAGGATCCGCTTCCGCCGTCACCGTCGCCGCCGGACGAGCCGAGCGAGCCGGAGGACAGGGTGCCGGTGGTGCCGGAGGTCGAGGCGCTGCCGGACGACCCGGCCGCCGCCGCGGGAACTGCCGCGACGCTGAGGACGAGGGCGGACGCGAACGCGGCCGTCCGAATGAGTGCAGACATGGGACTGCCCCTCTCTGAGGTGATGCGGCGACCCGCCGGACCGGGGTCGCTCGGTGTACAAGGAGTACGCCCGCGCTCGCCGGCCCGACAGCGGGTCGACTACGCAATGCGGCTCCGCGACACCCCGGAGCCGTATACGTAGTTGCCGGTGCGAGCCCGCTGACCTGCGGTGACCGAATATGAGTAGTGCTTTATCCGGGCTGCGTGGAACGGTGGATGACGGCGATGCAGGGCCTGCTCGAGCAGCTGCAGCGTGACGAGGCGGAGTTCGCCGACCCGGCGGACCGGCGCGGTGCCATCCGACGCCCGGGCCTGGGACGGACATTCTGTCGCGGCCCTCGGGCGTTTCGCTCACTCGCTCACTCCCCCTGGTGTGCCCCTCCGACCCGGGGGCGGCGTCGTCGCAGGTCGAGTCGGCGCGCGGTGGCGCGGAAGCCGTGGGAGTCCGCGACCGCACAGCGGCGGCGGCACCCGGAGTGAGCGAGTCGGCGGCTGAGGCGGTGCGAATCGGATTCGCTCACAGGGAGTCGCGCAGTCCCCGGGGCCGGTTACGCTCACAAGCGCGGGGGAGACCCTGACGAGAGCGGCCGGCGGCCCGCACGGAATGGGGCGTGAGTGACCTGGTACGTCCGGTGGTGCAGATGGGCTCGTCGCGGATGTGCGCGAGTGAGCGAAACCGCAGAGCGTCCGGATCGCGGCACTCGGCCCCGCTCACCCGGCCCCGCTCACCCGGCCCCGGACCCCCGCCCTCGGAGCGCGACGACGGACGGCACGCGTCCGAGGTGGCCGCCGAGACCGTCGTCGACTAGTCGAGCGCGAGGATCCGCTCGACGGCGCCGAGGGGCACATCAATCCAGCCCGGCCGGTTGCGGGACTCGTAGACCACCTCGTAGATCGCCTTGTCGAGCGCGTAGGCGCGCAGCAGGGCGTCTGTCTCGCGGGGATCGGTGTCGCTGACCTCGGCGTAGCCGGTGCAGAAGGCGTCGAGGTTGCGGTCGTACCACTCGCGGGCGCGGAAGCGTCGCTGGCGGTCCTCCACTCCGACGAGCGTGTGCTGGGCGGCGTAGTCGAGGCTGCGGAGGATCCCGGCTACGTCGCGGACCGTGCAGTCGGGGGTCCGCCGCTCCTCGAGGGGGGCGCCGGGTTCGCCCTCGAAGTCGATGACGATCCACCGGTCTGGCGCGCGCAGGGCCTGCCCGAGATGCAGGTCGCCGTGAACTCGCTGCACGGGCACCGGGCCGGCACTCGCGACCATGTCGAACACGGCGCGGGCGCCGTCGACGAACCGGCCGAGGTCGGGGACCTCGTGGGACGCGGCGTCGAGCCGGGCGCGCATCGCGGCGACGAGGTCGGTGCCGTCGCGGGTGGTGGTACCGAGCGCGGCGGCGAGGTCGTCGTGCACCTGCGCCACGGCTGCACCGAGCCGGCGGGACTCGTCGGCGAAGTCGGTGCCCACCTCCTCGGCGAGCAGGTCGGCCTCGGCGAAGAGGTCGCGGACGCTGGCGGTGGCCATGGCCCAGCCGTCGGCGGCGCCGGCGAGGAACTCCTGCGCCATCGCCAGCGTGGTGGGCTCGCCCCCGGGGCCGGTCGGGCGGTCGGTCTCGATCCACCCGCGCAGCATCGCCACAGCCGGGCAGTCGCGGTCGGCGAGCGCGGCGTGCAGTTCGACATCCGGGTTGAGGCCGGGCTGGACCAGCCGGAACACCTTGACCATGAGCTCGTTCTCAAAGACGAGCGAGGAGTTGGACTGCTCGCCGCCGAGGAGTCGGCCCGGCTCGCCGGTCGGGACGGTCGCGCCCTCGACGAGGCGGAATTTCAGGTCGCCCACCTCGTCCTGGCCGGCGAGATGCTCGGCCACGGCCTGGGTGCCGCGGACGGACCGCAGCCCGTCGTAGACCACCGGGCCGTCGCCGACCGGGTCGCCGCTCTCGTCCACCGGGGTGAGCGGGTACGCGCGGCGGTCCTTGGGCAGCGTGTGCGCCGTGGCCAGCGGTACCTGGTACCGCCGGGTGCGGCGCTCGACGGGGCCGTCCGCGAACCGGACGTCCACGAGCAGGTGCTCCACGAGGATGTCGTCGGCCTCGACGAGCGCGGTCCGGCACGCGATGTCCACGCCGGCCACCTCCCGGCCCTTGTCGGCGAACCAGCGCTGCCCGGGCAGCCAGTCCGCGAGCAGCACGGTGAGGGCGGCGTCGTCGAGGGGTGCGATGCCGGTGGGGGTGGTGCTCATCGGGGGGCCTCCGTGGGGTCTCGGAGTTCGAACCAGTAGAAGCCGTACCCGGGGACGGTGATCTGGTAGGGGTCGGCGTCGATCTCGGGGAACGGCACCCCGCCGGTGAGTTCGGTGGGCTGCCGGCCCGCGTACTCGGTCAGGTCCAGGCGCACAGCCTGCGGGAAGCGGGAGAGGTTGTTGACGCAGAGGATCGCGTCGTCGCCGAGCGTGCGCAGGTAGGACAGGATGCTCGGGTTGGAGCCGCCGAGGTCGGTGAACTCGCCGAGGCCGAACGCCTGGTGCTCCTTGCGGACGCGGATCATGCGCCGCGTCCAGTGCAGCAGGCTCGCGGTGGAGTTCATCTGCGCCTCCACGTTGACGCCCTGGTAGCCGTACCGCGGGTCCATGATCACCGGCAGGTAGAGGCGGCCGGGGTCGCAGCGGGAGAACCCGGCGTTGCGGTCCGGGCTCCATTGCATGGGGGTGCGGACGGAGTCGCGGTCGCCCAGCCAGATGTTGTCGCCCATCCCGATCTCGTCGCCGTAGTAGAGGACGGGCGAGCCGGGCAGGGAGAGCAGCAGAGCGGTGAAGAGTTCGAGCTGGTTGACGTCGCCGTCGAGCAGCGGCGCCAGCCGGCGGCGGATCCCGATATTGGCCTTCATCCGCGGGTCCTTGGCGTACTCCGCGTACATGTAGTCGCGTTCCTCGTCGGTCACCATCTCGAGGGTCAACTCGTCGTGGTTGCGCAGGAAGATGCCCCACTGCGCCGACGACGGGATCTCCGGGGTCTGGGCGAGGATCTCGGTGACGGGGAAGCGGGACTGGCGCCGCACGGCCATGAAGATCCGCGGCATCAGAGGAAAATGGAACGCCATGTGGCACTCGTCGCCCACCTCGGGCTCGCCGTAGTAGGCCACCACGTCCTCGGGCCACTGGTTGGCTTCGGCCAGCAGGACGCGGCCGGGGTACTCCTCGTCCACCACGGCGCGGCACTTCTTGAGGAACTCGTGCGTCTCGGGCAGGTTCTCGCAGTTGGTGCCGTCGCGCTCGAACAGGTACGGCACGGCGTCCAGGCGGAAGCCGTCGATCCCCAGGTCCAGCCAGAAGCGCAGGACGTCGAGCATCGCGTCCTGGACCGCGGGGTTGTCGTAGTTGAGGTCCGGCTGGTGGGAGAAGAAGCGGTGCCAGTAGTACTGGCCGCGCACCGGGTCCCAGGTCCAGTTGGAGGACTCGGTGTCCACAAAGATGATCCGGGCGTCGGGGTAGCGCGCGTCGTCGTCGCCCCAGACGTAGTAGTCGCCGTACGGGCCGGTCGGGTCGGAGCGGGACTCCTGGAACCAGGCGTGCGTGTCGGAGGTGTGATTCATGACCAGGTCGGTGATCACGCGGATGCCGCGGGCGTGGGCCTGGTCGAGGAACTCCACGAAGTCCTCGACGGTCCCGAACTCGGGCAGCACGGTGCGGAAGTCGCGGATGTCGTAGCCGCCGTCGCGCAGCGGCGAGTCGTAGAACGGCGGCAGCCACAGGCAGTCCACGCCCAGCCACTCGAGGTAGTCGAGTTTCTCGGTGAGGCCGCGCAGGTCGCCGGTGCCGTTGCCGTCGGAGTCGTTGAACGCGCGGACCAGGACCTCGTAGAAGACCGCGGACTTGTACCACTCGCGGTCGATCTCCAGCTCGGAGGCGTGGCGGTAGTCGTCGGCGCTGGCCTCGACCACGTGCCCGTCGTCGGTGAGTTCGGGCACGGCGGGCCGGGGGTCACCCGGGTGGGGGCCGGGGGAGGTCGATACGGACACGGGACGAGACGTCGTCGGGGCCATGTGGCAGAGGGTACTGGCCCCGTACGATCGGCGGGTATGGACGTACAGCGCCATCTCGCCCGGGTCCGGGGGCTCGTCGAGGCCTACCGGAGCCGCGACGCGCGCCGTGCCCGCGCGCTGGCGGAGCGGCTCGACGCGTGGCTCGCCGGGGCTGGGGCCGGAGCAGGGGGAAGGGCCGGGTCCGGAGCCGGTGACGACGACGAGGCCGGCGCCGAGATCGTCCTGCGCCCGTGGGAGCTCCGTCTTCCGCGTCTGGTGGTGTTGGCGGCCGCCGAGAGCCGGGGGCTCGTCCCCGTGGGCGGCCGGTCCGCGCTCGTGGAGCGGGGTCCGTGGCTCGAGCCGATGCGGTTCACGCGGGGCGGCTCGTGAGCGCGGGCTGGATCCTCGTCCTGCTCGCGCTGGCCCCGGTGGTGGCGTGGCTCGTGGCGGGGGCGGTGGTCGCGATCCGGCGGTGGCTGCGCCGTCGGGGAGACGAGCGGACGCGCCGCCTGCGGCTGGCCCGCCTGTTGGGGTCGGGCGACCTCGCCGTCATCCCTACCGGCGACGTCGACCTGCCGGAGACCGCCGTGCGCGAGGTGGCCGCGGAGGCCGGGTTCCGGCTGCTCGGCTACGAGCGGGGACGGGACCCGTTCCGCCGGCGGGTCGGGGTGTTCGTGCGCTCCGGCGGCGGCGTCGACCGGGCGATCCGGGGCGGCCACCGTCTCACCGATGACGTTCGACGCCGCCGGCTGGCGGTCGGGCCTCAGCCGGCCTCGACCGTGCGCTTGGCCCAGCGGTAGTCGGCCTTGCCCGAGGGGGAGCGGACCACCTCGGGGACCACAACGACGCTGCGCGGCACCTTGTAGCCGGCGATCTTGGTGCGGCAGTGGGCGATGAGCTCGTCCAGGCTCGGCTCCTCGAAGCCCTCCCGCAGCGAGATGACGGCGGAGACCCGCTCGCCGTAGGTGGGATCCTTGGCGCCGGCCACCAGGGCGTCGAACACGGCCGGGTGTGACTTGAGGGCCTGCTCGACCTCTTCCGGGAAGACCTTCTCGCCTCCGGTGTTGATGCAGCCGGAGCCACGGCCCAGCAGGACGATCGTGCCGTCCGATTCCACGCGGGCCATGTCGCCGAGCACCGACATGCGGGTGCCGTCGGCGCGGGTCGGGAAGGTCTTCGCCGTCTTCTCCGGATCCTTGTAGTACTCCAGCGGCACGTGACCGACGCGGGCCAGGTAGCCGATCGTGTCCGAGCCGGGCTCGACGGGATTGAGGTCCGCGTCCACCACCTGGGAACGCGGGCTCGGCGGCAACTTGAGCTCGCCGGCGTCGTTCATGTCCAGCTGACCGTCGGTACCGGACTCCGACGCCCCGAAGTTGTCGCGGATGAAGATGTCCGGCAGGACCGTCTTGAGCTTGTCGCGCGAGGCCTGCGACCAGATGGCGCCGCCGTTGTTGACGGCGAAGAGGGTCGACACGTCGTAGGAGTCGAAGTTCGCCACCAGTTCGTCCACGAACGGAACCGCCATGGCATCGCCCACCACCATGAGGATCTGCACCTGCTCGTCGGCGATGAGCTTGAGCGCCTCACGCTCGTCCCAGTTGCGCATGACGACCTGCTTGGCGCCCATGAAGAACATGGAGAAGACCGCGTACACGGCTGCACCGTGGATCAGCGGTGCCGTGATGAGCAGGACCATCGGCGGCATGTTCTCGGCCGCCGCCACGAGGTCGGCGATCGAGTGGTGCGGGTCGCCGTACTGGTTACCGCCGGCCAGAGCCGCGTAGTAGAAGTCCTCGTGGCGCCAGACGACGCCCTTCGGGTCGCCGGTCGTGCCGCCGGTGTAGACCATGAAGTGGTCGTCACCGCTGCGCTCCGGGAAGTCGCGGGCGTCCGACATGCCGTCGACGGCCGCGTGGTACTCGTGCACGGAGATCCCGGCGGCCTCGCAGGCGGCGGCGAAGTCGGCCGGCACCTCACCGATCACCACGACGTGCTTCATCACCGACAGGGCGGGGAGGACCTCGGCCACCACCGGGCAGAACTCGGTGTCCACGAACAGCACCGTGGAGTCCGAGTTGGTGTACAGGTACTCGAGCTCGGCCGCGGTGTAGCGGAAGTTGATGTTGACCGGCACCGCGCGGACCTTGAGCGTGCCCAGCAGCGTGATGATGAACTCGGCGCTGTTGCGCATGTGCATCGCCAGGTGGTCCTGCGGCTGCACACCGATCGACTGGAGGAAGTGGCCCAGCTTGTTGGCCTCGGCGTCCAGGTCGGCATAGGTCAGGCGGGTGCCGTCGACGACGATCGCCTCGCGCTCGGCGAGGGCGTCGGCCAGTGCCTCGTAGCAGTCGGCGAGATTGATCGACATGGTGTACTTCTTCCATCCGTCGGCTGATCGGTCGTGCAGAATAAGAACGTGTTCCAGTATGCCTGAACAGGAAAGCGGATGGTGAGCCGGTCCATGGAAAAGTCGCGTTCATTGCACGGTCGGGTCGCGGTGGTGACCGGTGCGGGGCAGGGGGTGGGCCGCGGGATCGCGGTGGCGCTGTCCCGCGCGGGGGCGTCGTTGCTGCTGGTCGGCCGGACCGAGTCCAAACTCGAGGATGTGGCCGGTGAGCTGCGCGGACCGGGTGGCGAGGCGGCGGTGCTGGCGCTGGACATCGCGGCCGAGGACGCCCCGGCCCGGATCGTGGAGGCGGCGACCTCGGAGTTCGGCGGCGTGGACATCCTCGTCAACAACGCCAACGTCGCCTTCCCCGTGCCGCTCGAGGCTTCCGGCGACGACTTCTTCCGGCAGTGCTTCGAGGCGGGCCCGCGGGCGGGGCTCGCGCTCATGCGCGCGGTCCGGCCGGTGATGGCCGAGCGCGGTGGTGGCGTGATCATCAACCTCGCCACCTCTGCGGCTGTCCGGTGGGACGCCGCCGGCTACGGCGTCTACGCCGCGATCAAGGAGGCGCAGCGCGCGCTCACCCGCGCCGCCGCTCACGAGTGGGCGGACGACGGGATCCGCGCGCTCTCGGTGGCGCCGCACGCGCACAGCCCCGGGCTGGACTGGTGGATCGAGAACAACCCGGAGGAGGCCGAGGAGTTCGTGGCCTCCATTCCGGCCGGGCGGATCGGCGACCCGCTGGAGGACATCGGCGTGCCGGTGGCGTGGCTGTGCTCGGACGAGGCCCGCTACCTCACCGGCGCCACCATCCCGCTCGACGGGGGCCAGTCCCGCTGGGGGTGAGAGGAGGAATACCCCGCAGGCGCCCGCCCGGCCTCAGGCGAGATCGACCACCACGTTCTTGAGGACGGGGGCGTCGTCGCGCTCGACGGCGGTCGCGGCGACGAGCAGGCGCGAGCCCTCCTCCCACACGCGGATGCGCATGGTCTCGCCGGGGAAGAAGATGCCGCCGAAGGTCACGCCGTAGCCGCGGACGCGTCCGACGTCGCCGCCCAGGACCTCGTCGATCACGGCGCGCAGGACCAGGCCGTACGAGCAGAGACCGTGGAGGATCGGCCGCGGGAAGCCGGCGCCCTCGGCGAAGGCGGGGTCGGAGTGCAGCGGGTTGCGGTCGCCGCACAGACGGTAGAGCAGCGCCTGCTGCGGGAGGCTGCGCACCTCGATGGTGCGGTCGGCCTCGCGCTCGGGGTACTCGACCACCGAGGAGGTGCCGCGCTCGCCGCCGAAGCCGCCCTCGCCCTTGGCGAAGATGCCGGAACGGGCGGTCCACAGCTTCTCGCCGTCGGCGGAGACGGTCTCGGACTCCTGAATGATCACCGCGGCCGAGCCCTTGTCCTGGATCTCGGCGATCTTCGTGGTGGTGGTCGCGGTGCCGGCGGCCGGGATGGGCCGGTGCAGCTCGACCGACTGGCTGCCGTGGACGACCTTGGCCAGGTCGATCTCGACGCCCGGGAACGAGACGCGCGGCGGCTCGGTGACGTTCATCGTGGCGGCCACGGTGGCGAACGAGGGCAGCACCTTGGGTGCGGAGTCGTGGATGTACTCCAGGCCGGTGGTGTCCATCGGGTCCGCGGCGGCACCCACACCGAGGGCGTAGAGCGCCACGTCGGAGGCGGTCCAGGAGAACTCCTGCGAGGGGAGCTCGGCCCCGAGGGCCTTGTCGAGGTCGATCGGCACGTCAGGAACCCTTCTTCTCGGTGTCGGGAGCGGTGGTGTCGGCGGAGGCTGCGGCGCGGCCGGCCAGCATGTGCTCGACGGCGAGGTAGCCGAACACCATCGCGGGGCCGATCGTGGCGCCGGGCCCGGCGTACGTGTGACCCATGACCGGCGAGGACGCGTTGCCCGCGGCGTAGAGGCCCTCGATCGCGGAGCCGTCGGCGCGCAGGACGCGGCCGTGGATGTCGGTGTTCGCTCCGCCCTTGGTTCCCAGATCGCCGGGGACCATCTTGACCGCGTAGAACGGGGCCTTGCGGACCGGGCCGAGCGACGGGTTGGGCTTGTTGGTGATGTCGCCGTAGTAGTGGTCGTAGCCGGAGACACCGCGCTGGAAGTCCTCGTCCACGCCCTTCTCGGCAAAACCGTTGAAGCGCTTGGTGGTGGCCGCGAGCTTGTCGGCCGGGACGCCGATCTTCCCGGCCAGCTCCTCGAGCGTGTCGGCCATGTGGAAGTTCTCGGTGGCGAGCCACTTCTTGGGAAGCGGCTGGCGGGCCTGCAGGCCGGCGAAGAGGTACCGGTTCTTGTACTCCTGGTCAAAGATGATCCAGGCCGGGACGTTCTCGCCCGGGGCGTCCGGGTTGTCGGCCGGTGCCTGGCCGAACTCGCCGCCGTACATCTTGTGACCGGCCTCGACGTACGGCAGCGACTCGTTCATGAACCGCTCGCCCTCCTGGTTGACGAGGAAGGAGCAGGGCAGCGACCGCTCGGCGAGCGCGAACCACGGGCCGCGCGGCAGCAGAATCGTGGGGCCCCACCAGGAGTCCTCCATGAAGGACAGTTCGGCGCCGACCCCCTCCATGTAGCGGATGCCCTCGCCGGTGTTGCCGGCCGCGCCCACGGACCACTCGGTGGGGATGGGCTGGCGCTGGTACGCGTTGCGCATCTCCTGGTTCTTCTCGAACCCGCCGGAGCCCATCATCACGCCGAGGCGGGCGCGGAGCGTCTGCTCCTGGCCGCCGCGGGTGACGGTGACGCCGACGACGCGGGCGGAGTCTCCGCTGCCCTCGGTGACGATCCCGGTGACGGGGGTGTCGAGCCAGACGGGGACGCCGGCGTCGAGCAGGCCCTTGCGCATGGCGGCGATGAGCGCGCGGCCCATGCCCACCATGTTGGCGCCGCGGGCCTTGGCCACGAGCATCCGGGCCGTGACGCGGAGCGAGCGGCGGATGCCGCGGGTGTGCGGGCGCTGCAGCAGGTTGAGCCAGCGGTAATCCGACTGCTTGACCACCATGTTGGCCGGCGCCTTGGCGTACGCGGGTTCCAGGTTGGCGGCCTCGGAGCCGAGCTGGCGCAGGTCGAACGGCTTGGGCTCGATGGAGCGGCCGCCGAGCCGCCCGCCCGGGGCCTCGGGGTAGTAGTCGGAGTAGTCGACGACCCACTCCATCTCGAGCGGCGAGTTGGCCAGGACGAAGTCGAGGACCTCGGGGCCGCGGTCGATGTAGGTGTTGATCCGCTCCTCGGAGACCACGTCGCCGATGATCGATTTGAGGTAGGTGCGGGCGGCCTCGGGGGTGTCGAGTACACCGTCCCGCTTGAGGACCGAGTTGCCGGGGATCCACACGCCGCCGCCGGAGCGGGCGGTGGAGCCGCCGTAGTGGGGGGCCTTCTCCACGAGGACCACGCTGAGGCCCTTCTTGGCCGCCGCGAGGGCCGCGGTCATGCCCGCGCCGCCACTGCCGACGACGACGACGTCAAATTCCTGGTCTGCCATGTAGAACACGTTATAGAACCGGGCCCCTGTGCGCCACATCTCATGGGTAGGCTCTCCGTCATGATCACCGATGACACCCGGGCCGCCCTCGCCCGGCGCCTGTGGGACGCCGAGGCCGACGTCACGCCGATCGCGCCGCTGACCGACGAGTACCCGGATCTCACGGCGGACGACGCCTTTGAGATCCAACTGGTCAACATCCGTCGCAAGCTCGATGCCGGCGCCGTGGTCAAGGGCCACAAGGTGGGCCTGGCCTCCAAGGCCATGCAGGAGATGATGGGTGTCGACGAGCCCGACTACGGGCACCTGCTCGACACCATGGAGTACTTCGAGGACCAGCCGGTCGAGGCCGCGCGGTTCTGCTTCCCGCGCGTCGAGGTCGAGGTGGGATTTATCCTGGGTGCCGACATCCCGCCGGAGGGCTGCACGCAGGCCGAGGCCGCCGAGGCCATCGAGTGGGTGGTGCCGTCCATCGAGCTCATCGACTCGCGCATCCGGGACTGGAAGATCAAGCTCCCCGACACCATCGCCGACAACGCCTCCTCGTGCGGGTACGTCCTCGGCGAGGGGCGGGTGCGGCTGTCCGACATCGACGTGGCCGCGATCGACGCCACCCTCTACAAGAATGGTGAGTTCCTCGCCGAGGGGCGCTCCGACGCCGTCCTGGGCAACCCGCTCAACTCCGTGGGTTGGCTCGCCTCGGTCGTGGGTAAGTTCGGCGTGCGCCTGCGCAAGGGCGACGTGATCCTGCCCGGCACCGCGATCCGCGCCATGGATGCCGCCCCGGGCGACGAGTTCCGCTGCGACTTCTCCGGGCTGGGCAGCGTCTCGATGAGCTTCCGGTAGGGGCGGTCCGGCCCGGTCCGACGGCAGCCTCGGCGCGGCGGACGTGCCGGGCGAAGTAGTCGCGGGGTGTGCCGATCCTCATCGCGTCGCTCCCTCTCCGCCGAGCTCCCGGCTCGCCGCCGCCGCGACCTGCAGGACCAGCGGCTCGAGCCGCCGCAGCGCGGCCTCGTCGGGGGCGCTGGCGGACAGCGCCGCGACGGCCCGCCGGCCGGACGGGGGCCCCTCGCCGTCATCGCCCGTGGCCCCCGTGCCGTCGAACACCGGCGCCGCCACGCAGTACAGCCCCGGCGTGAGTTCGGCCCGGTCGAGGGAGCGCCGGCGACGCCGGATCTCGGCCAGCTCCACGGCGAGCCGGTCGGCGTCGGTGATGGTGGTGTCGGTCCACGCCACGAACGGCCCACGCGACACGCGGTCGGCGGCCTCGTCGTCGTGGGCTAACATCGCCTTTCCCACCCCCGTGCAGTACGCGGGCAGTCCACCCCCGATGCGCGACGGCGAGGGGATCGGCCGCGGACCGTGGAGCTTGTTGAGGTAGACCACCTCGTCGCCGTGCAGCGTGGCCAGGTGCACCGTGGCGCGCGTGGCCTCGAAGAGGTGTGCGAGGAACGGCGTGAGGACGGTGCGGATGCGCTCGAATTCCGGCGAGGCGGGGATGGGGTCGAGCTCCTGGGCGATCGGCCCGAGGCGGTAGAGGGAGCCGACCCGGGTGACGGCCCGGTTGCGCTCGAGCGCCGCGAGCAGGCGCAGGGTGGTCGACTTGGGCAGCCCCGTCTCGCGTGCGATCTCGCTGAGCGTGAGTCCCGTGCCGGCCGCCGTCGCGCGCATGACGGCGAAGGCGCGGTCGATGGGGGAGGGGGCGGGCTCGGCCATGCAGCCAGCCTACGCGCGGGTGTTCCACTGAACGGCACAGGTGGTTGAGGGGTGTGCGCGGCGCGGGGGAGACTCCGGGGCATGACGGAGAAAACAAAGCTCACCGCCGCGATCGTGGGGTCCGGCAACATCGGCACCGACCTCATGTACAAGCTCGAGCGCAGCGAGTTCATCGAGCCGAAGTGGATGATCGGCATCGACGCCGAGTCCGAGGGCATGAAGCGTGCCGCCGACCACGGGTTGATCTGCATGGCCGGCGGCGCCGACGAGCTGCTCGAGTCCATCGCCGCCGGCGGCGAGAAGCCCGATCTGCTCTTCGAGGCCACGAGCGCCTACGTGCACAAGGAGTACGCGCCCAGATACGAGGAGGCGGGGATCGTCGCGATCGATCTCACCCCGGCCGCCGTCGGCCCCATGGTGATCCCGCCGGCGAACCTCCGCGAGCACCTCGATGCCCCCAACACCAACATGGTCACGTGCGGCGGCCAGGCCACCATCCCGATGGTCCACGCCGTGTCCGAGGTCGTGCCGGTCGACTACGCCGAGATCGTCGCGTCGGTGTCGAGCGAGTCCGCCGGCCCCGGCACGCGCGCCAACATCGACGAGTTCACGCAGACCACCAAGGACGCCATCGAGAAGGTCGGCGGCGCCAAGCGCGGCAAGGCGATCATCATCCTCAACCCGGCCGAGCCGCCGATGATCATGCGCGACACGATCTTCTGCTCGATCCCCGAGGACGCCGACCACGACCTCATCACCACCGCCATCCGCAAGCGGGAGAAGGAGATCCAGGAGTACGTTCCGGGCTACCGGCTGCTCCAGGAGCCGCAGTTCGACCCGCCCACCGAGATCACCGGCGGCATGGCCCGCGTAGCGATCTTCGCCGAGGTCGAGGGCGCCGGCGACTTCCTCCCCGAGTACGCGGGCAACCTCGACATCATGACCGCCGCCGCCGCCAAGGTGGGCGAAGAGATCGCCAAGAGCAAGCTCGGCGTCTGAGACGGACAGGAGAACCGATCATGGACAAGAACAACCCGCTCAACGCCCACGCCCGCGCCTACTCGGACGAGCTCGACATCCGCATCACCGACTCGTCGCTGCGCGACGGGTCGCACCACAAGCGCCACCAGTTCTCGGTGGAGGACGTGCGGGACGTGGTCTCCGCGCTCGACGGCGCCGGCGTGCCCGTCATCGAGGTGACCCACGGCGACGGCCTCGGCGGCGCCTCCTTCAACTACGGCTTCGCCAAGTCCTACGACCAGGAGCTCATCAAGGTCGCCGCGGAGACCGCGAAGCAGGCCAAGATCGCCTTCCTCACCCTGCCCGGTCTGGGCATCAAGGACGACATCCTGGCCGCGCGCGACAACGGCGGCTCGATCTGCCGCGTCGCCACCCACTGCACCGAGGCCGACGTCTCGATCCAGCACTTCGGCTACGCCCGCGATCTGGGCCTGGAGACCGTCGGCTTCCTCATGATGAGCCACACCCAGCCGCCGGAGGTCCTGGCCAAGCAGGCCCGCATCATGGCCGACGCCGGCTGCCAGTGCGTCTACATCGTGGACTCCGCCGGCGCCCTGGTCATGGACCAGGTCTCCGACCGCGTGGCCGCCCTGGTGGACGAGCTCGGCGACGACGCCCAGGTGGGCTTCCACGGCCACGAGAACCTCGACGTGGGCGTAGGTAACTCGATCATGGCCATCCGCGCGGGCGCCCAGCAGATCGACGGCTCCACCCGCCGCTTCGGCGCCGGCGCCGGCAACACGCCCGTCGAGGCGCTCGTCGGCGTGTGCGACAAGCTCGGCATCCGTACCGGCATCGACTTCTTTAAGATCGCCGACGCCGCCGAGGACGTCATCCGCCCGCTCATGCCCAGCGAGTGCATCGTGGACCGCGACGCCATGATGCTCGGCTACGCCGGCTGCTACTCGTCGTTCCTCAAGCACGCCGAGGGTCACGCCAAGCGCTACGAGGTCCCCACCGCCGAGATCCTCCTCCGCGCCGGCCGGCGCGGTCTCGTGGGCGGCCAGGAGGACCAGCTCATCGACATCGCGCTGGAGATCCGGAAGGAGCGTGTGCGCTGACGCGCCGGTGTCGCGCACACCGGTCGTGAGACAGTGGGGGCGATGAGCACCCCCCGCGATCTCCTGACCCACGTCGTCGAGCGCGACCTGTGCATCGGCTGCGGCGCGTGCGCGGCGCTCCCGGACTCGGCCCTGCGCGTCGCGATGGGGGACGACGGCCGCTACCGGGCCGAGCTCCGGGACGGTGCGGACCCGGACGCCGAGGGCGCCTACACCGAGGTGTGCCCGTTCGCGGAGGGGCACGACGAGGACGAGCTCGCGCGGGTCTTCCTCGACGCCCCCGGCGCGGCCCACGACGACCGGATCGGCACCCACCTCACGGTGGGCGCCGGCCACGTCCCCGACGGCGGCTTCCGCGAGGCGGGCTCCTCGGGAGGCATGACGAGCTGGTTCCTGCACCGGTTGCTCGAGGAGGACGCGGTCGACGCGGTCCTGCATGTCAAACCGGGCGCGGGGGCGGGGGCGCCGCTGTTCGCGTTCGGGGTGTCCGGCACCGCGGACGAGCTGCGGGCCGGAGCCAAGTCGCGGTACTACCCGGTGGAGATGAGCGGCGTGCTCCGCCACGTCCGGGAGCACCCCGGCCGGTACGCGGTCGTGGGCGTGCCGTGCTTCCTCAAGGCCGTGCGGCTGGCGCAGCGGCAGGACCCGGTGCTGGCCGAGCGGATCCGGTTCTGCGTGGGGCTGGTGTGCGGCCACCTCAAGTCGAGCCGGTTCGCTGAGGCGCTGGCGTGGGAGCAGGGGGTGCCGCCCGCGGAGCTGACGGGCATCGACTTCCGCGTCAAGTCCGACGAACGCTCCGACCGCTACAGTGTGTCGGTGACCGGCGCCGACGGCACCACCCGGACCGCGCCGACCTCGGAGCTGTCGGTGACCGACTGGGGGATGGGCTTCTTCAAGTACCCGGCGTGCGAGTTCTGCGACGACGTGCTGGCCGAGACCTCCGACATCACCTTCGGCGACGCCTGGCTGCCGGAGTTCACCGGCGACCCGATGGGGGACAACATCGTAATCGCGCGGTCGGCGGCGGCCCGCGATGTGCTCGAGCGCAACCGGCGGCAGCTGCGGCTCACCGACATCTCGGCCGAGCGCGCCGCCCGGTCGCAGGACGCCGGACTCCGCCACCGCCGCGAGGGACTGGCCTACCGGCTCGCCCGCGAGCGCGCCGCGGGCCGGCCGGTGCCCACCAAACGGGTCGCCCTGTCGGTGGACCTGCCGGAGAAGCGCCGCCGGATCTACGACCTGCGCACCGACCTCATCGCCGCGGGGGACCGCGCCTACGCGCGGGCCCGGGAGGCGGGCTCGTTCGCGGTGTTCCTCCGGGGCATCGCGCCCGACGTGGCCCGGTACCGTCGGGCGTACGGGGCGGACTCCCCGGTGGAGCGGGCCAAACGGTTCGCGCTGCGCCGCGCGCCTCGACTGACCCGCCGGGTGCAGCGCGCCCTCGGCCGCTGAGCAGGGAGAGGGGCGGAACCGCCGTGGCATCGATCGGCGTGGTGTCGATCCACGACCTCAACAACGTCGGCAACCGGCTGCAGAGCGCTGCGCTGTCCACGGCCCTGGCCGGGCTCGGCCACACGCCGGTCGCGATCCCCAACACCCCGTACCGCTACGGCCCGGGCCGCGACGCGCCGGGGCCGGAGTCGATCGCGGCCACGGCCCGGCGGCTCGCCGGCGAGAGGGACTGGTGGGGCCTGGTCGACAAGGCGGGCCGGGCGGCGGTGATGCGCGCGCGGGTGCGCGCCCTGACGCGGTTCACCGGGGAGAACGTGCGGGTGGACCCGCGGTGGGTGACGGCGCCCGGTGACGGCGAGGAGCTCGTCGATGACTACGACGCCTTTGTCACCGGCTCCGATCAGGTCTGGAACCCCACCTACCGCTTCGGCTGCCCGACCGACTTCCTCGACTTCGCCCCGCCCGGCCGCCGGGTGGCCTACGCCGCGAGCTTCGGCGTGTCGGAGCTGCCCGCCCGGTACGTGCCGCACTACCGGGAGATGCTCTCCGGGCTGGACCACGTCTCGGTGCGGGAGCACTCGGGGGCGGCCCTCGTGCGCGATCTCGTGGGGCGCGAGGTGCCGGTGGTGCTCGACCCCACGATGCTCGTTCCGGTCGCGCACTGGAGTCGGCTCGCGGACCGGGCGCCGCGGCCGTCGCCGTCGCCGTTCCTCGCCACATACCTGCTGTGGACGGGGGATCGGGCCACCCAGTGCGCCGTGCATTCCCTGGCGCGGTCGCGGAGGCTGCGGGCACGGCAGCTGCTCGCGCCCGGGTTGCACCGCCCGGGGTACTACGGCGCGGAGAACTTCCTGCGCACCCTCCGGGACGCGGAGGTCGTCGTCACCGACTCGTTCCACTCGACGCTGTTCGCGCTGCTCTTCGGCACCCCGGTGCGGGTGCTCTCGCGCGGACCGGGGCAGGACGACCGGATCGAGTCCCTGCTGGGGCTGTTCCACGTCGATCCGGCGGAGGCGTTCGGCTCGGCGGACGACCCGCCCGCCGCGCCGCTGGTCGCCGACCCGGAGGCGGCCCTGGCGCCGCACCGGGAGCGGAGCCTGGCCTGGCTGGCGGACGCGATCGACGCCGCGGCGTCGGGGCGGGCCCGCGGGAATGAGAACGGAACGTAAGATGGCGTTCATGGAGGGGCCCGTGGTGACTGTGGTAATCGCGGCCCACCAGGCGGAGGACGCCATCGAGCGGTGCGTGCGGAGCGTGCTCGCACAGACCGTCACCGACGTCGAGGTGGTGGTGGTCGACGACGGTTCGACCGACCGCACCCGCGAGCGCGTCGCGGCGGTCGCCGCGGAGGACGCCGCGGGCCGGGTGGTGCTCGCCCCGGCGGCACCGAACGCCGGCCCCTCGGTCGCCCGAAACCGGGGACTCGCGCTGGCGCGGGGCCGGTGGATCGGCTTCCTCGACGCGGACGACGAGTTCCACCCCGAGTTCCTCGAGCGCATGCTCGCGGCGGCCGGCCGGGAGCCGGCGGCGGGCGTGGTGGTATGCGCGCACCGCATCGTCGGCGCCGAGGGCGAGGTGCGGCTGCGGGCCCCCGGTGCCGGGGCCGGCGACCTGTCCGGCGACGAGGCGGTGCTCACCGCGCTCGGGTTCAGTCTCTCGCACTACGTCTGGGACAAGCTGTTCGCGCGGGAGGTGCTCGGCGAAGCGCCGTTCCCCGAGGGGGTCCACCGCGGGGAGGACCTGCCCGTGGTGCTCCAGGCGGCCGGCGCGTCCGGCGTGGTGCGGGTGCTCGCGGACGCGCTCGTCACGTATTACGTGGGGCCCACGTCGCTCACGTGGGGGAGGGTGGCCCCGGTCGAGGAGACCCACCGGCTGGTCCGAGCGATGCGCGCGGTCGTGGCCCCGCTGCTCGGCTCCCGCCGTTTCCGCCGGGCCCTCGGCGCGGCCGAGAGCGCGGTCTACCTCAACGCCGCGCACCAGGCCCTCGCGCGGCACCCGCGGGACCGCGCGCTCGAGGTGAGCCGGCGGTACGCGGAGCAGGTGTCGTGGCCGGAAGCCGCCCGCGCCGTGCGGACCCTGCCCCACGCCGGGGTCGCGTTGGCTCTGCTCAAGACGGTTCCCGGTCTCTACCGTCGCGCCTACCGCCGCCACATCCTCAGGGCGTACGAGCTCCACGACTAGCGGGGCCGCCGGTCCCGCCGCCGGCCCCGCGGGCGAGCGCCGCCAGGTGCAGGGCCGTCCCCGCGACGGGCCCCACGACCAGGGCGATCACGGTCCGTTCGGCGAGCCCGAGCGGCAGCAGGAGCAGCGCGGCGGCGGCGAGCGCGGCCAGGGTCCAGCCCGCCGTGTACCCGGCGTGGGCGCCGTCTGCGAGGGCCGCCGTCCCGGAGAGGGTGAGCATCGCGAGCGTCGCGGCCGCGACCATGAGCCCGGCGAAGGTCGACCCGGCGACCTCGTAGCGGCCCGCGAAGAGCAGGTCCATGACCCACGGCCCGAGCAGCCAGGCGGCGACGGCGGCGACGGCACCGACGGCGGCGAGGGCGGCGAGCGGCCGGGCGAGGGCGCGCAGGCGGCGCCGCTCGGAGTGGAGGAACGCGACGATCGCGTAGCCCTGGAACGCCTGGAGCGGGATCATGATCGGCGAGCGGGTCAGCGAGACGGCGAGGATCGTGCCGGCGAGCACCACCGCGTCGGCGTCGCGGCTGGTGAGCTGCATGAGAACGGGGAAGCCGGTGATGAGGGCCGACGATGCCACCGAGGCGGCGACGGTGTACGCGGAGTTGCGGAGCAGCCGCCCGAGCCCGACGTCGGTGCGCGCCGCCGCCGCACGCCGGACCTGCGGTGAGAGCGTGAGCAGGACGGCCCACGTCAGCGCGCTCGCGGCCACGACCAGTTCCAGGGGGAGCAGCCCGCCGCCCACGAGCAGCACGGCGCCCACGCCCGCGAGCCGGACCGTCGCCTCGACGGCCATGGTGGCCGACATGGGCCCCCATGACTCCCGCCCCGAGAGCGCCCCGAGCACCGAGACGTGGCAGGCGTAGACGACGACGGCTAGGGCGATCACCGGCACGATCGCGGGGGCGGTCGACGGGACGAGCCGCTCGGCCCACGCCGGGGCGGTGGCCAGCAGCATCAGGGCGCCGGCACCCCCGACGACGAGGGCGGCGGTCAGCGCACGCGGGCCGGATTCCCCGGTGGCCCGCGCCGCGCCGACCGCCCGGGTGGTCTCGTTGCGGACCCCGCCGATCACGCCGAACGCCGCGAAGAGCAGCGCCCAGTAGACGAGAAACTCGGCCGTGACCTCGGGGGCGGCGAAGCGGCCGACGGCCCACTGGACGAGGAACGCCGAGAGCGCGACGACCGCCGAGGCGACGGCGATGCCGGTCGTCGACCGCCGGGCCGACGGGCGCGCGGCGGCGGGCGCGGCGGCGCGGTCGGGCGCGTCTCCTCTGGTCTTGGGCACCCGGTCAGTCTACGACCCCTTGAACATATCGATAGTCGATGCCACCATGACATTCGATAGGGCATCGAGAATCGATATGGAGGTGGGCAGGATGACCACGGGACACGGAACCGGCGGAACAGGCGGAACGAGCGAAACCGGCGGAGCCGTCCGGGAGGTCACGCCCCGCAGGGAGCGGTGGGACGTGGGGGCGACGGTGTTCGGCGGTGTGGTCGCGCTCGCCCTCGTCGCGGTCCACGTGGTGGGGACGCTGGCGGCCGGCGGGGTCCCGAGTGTCGTCGGGCGTATCGCGGGCCCGGCCGCCGTGGACGAGGGGGCGGCCGTCTCCGCGGACGCGCTCTCGCCGGTCACGGCCGGGTTCCTCTGGGGCGCGTACGCCGCGGAGGTGGCGGCTCTTGCGGCCCTGGCCGTGCTCGTCGCCGTCATCGCCGTCCGGTGCCTGCGGGGACGGTTCTTCGACGCCGGCACCGTCCGGCTGCTCTGGGCGACGAGCTGGGTGGCGCTGGCCTACCTGCTCGTGGTCTCCCTCGTCGTCACACTGGGCACCAACCTCGCCCTGCGCGACCTCGAGCTGGCGTGGCGGGACCTCGACGCCATCGACTGGCGGTGGTTCGTCCTGCTGTACCTGTTCATGATGTTCGTCTCGCTCATGGCCGTGGCGTTCCGCCGGGCGGCCGCGATGAGCCGGGACCAGGAGGGACTCATCTGATGGCGCGGGTCCGCTGCCACCTCGGCCGGCTCCTCGAGGAGCGGGGGATGACCCTCGCCGCTCTCTCGGAGCGGGTCGGGGTGAGCGTCGTCAACCTCTCCGTCCTCAAGAACGACCGCGCCCGGGCGGTGCGCTTCACCACCCTCGTCGCGCTGTGCGAGGCGCTGGACTGCACCCCGGGAGAGCTGTTCACCGTGGAGTGACCGACGCCGGTGTCAGGCCTTCTCGGCCACCTCGTCCGGGTCGAGGAGCTGGTTCGCGCGGGGGGGGGGCGATCTGAGGGCGTTCCTGTGTCCACCTGCATTCCGGCCGGCTATCGCGTACTCGGCCTCACTCCGAGTAGGAGACCTCGACGCGGTCGCTCTTGGGCAGCAGCTGGCACGACAGGACGTAGCCCTCCTCGACCTCCTCTGGGTCGAGGATGCCGTTGTGCTCCATCTCGGCCTCGCCGGACTTGAGGATGCAGGCGCACGCCGAGCACTCGCCCTTGCGGCATGAGAACGGGGCCTTGATGCCCTTGGCGAGCAGCACGTCGAGCAGCTTCGCGGAGCGCGGCCAGTCGACCTCGTGGGTCTCGCCGTCGAGCTCCACGATCGCGGTGGCCGGGCCCTCCCCGTCGTCGGAGGGGGTGTCGTCGATGACGATCTCGGCGAACGGGTCGCCGTCGATCGAAGAGAACACCTCGGTGTGGATGAGGTGCATGTCGGCCCCCGAGCGGCGCAGACCGGCCTTGGCGGTCTCCATGAACGGCGTGGGGCCGCACATGTAGGAGTGGCGCTTGGCGGCGACCGGCTGCAGGAGGTTGCCGAGCATCTCCGGGGTGGGGATGCCGGCGACCGACTCGAGCCAGTGGATGACGGTGAGGCGGTCCGGGTTCTCGTTCTGTAGCCGCTGCAGCTCGTCCTTGAAGATCACCGAGTTCTCGTCGCGGTTGGCGTACACCAGGACGATGTGGCCGGTGCCCTGCGCGAGGGCCGAGCGGAGGATCGACATGATGGGGGTGACGCCGGAGCCGGCGGCGAGCAGGATGAAGTCCTGGTCGAGGTTCTTGGGCGTGAACACGCCGGACGGCGCGAGGACGTGCATGGACATGCCGGCCTCGGCGTTGTCGCACAGCCAGTTGGAGCCGTAGCCGTCGACCGTCCGCTTGACCGTCACCTTGAGCTTGTCGTCCTCGGTGGGCGAGCTCGAGAGCGAGTAGCAGCGCGCGACCGAGCCGGTCTTCTCGCTGGGGATGCGCAGCGTGAGGAACTGCCCGGGCGTGTACCGGAAGTCGTCCTCGCTACCGGCGGGGATGTCGAAGACGATCGACTTGGCGTCGGCGGTCTCCTCGATCACCTCGGCGATCGTGAGCTCACGGACGAACGAGCCGAGCTGCGGCGTGTCGGTCATGCGGGAAAGCCTATCTGGGGGGCTCGAAGGGGTGGGGAGGCGACGTCACTCGGGGATGTAGAGCGGGTTGACCATGTGCTCTTCGTCCGCCGGGTCGACACCCTCGGCGAGGGTGATCAGGCCCTCGGCGTACGCGTAGCGGATGCTCTGCAGCATCCGCGGGCACGTGTCCTCGCCCTCGGGGCGGTCCCCGCCGCTGCGCCAGTCCGTGAGCACGGGGCAGTCGCGGTCGCTGCCCTCGGTCCACTGGATGGACGTGTGCTTCTCGCTGTTCTTGCGGACGTTCACGCACACCCCGCAGTTCCGGCACTCGACCGGCTGGAACCCGGCCCGGGTGTAGGTCTCCCGGTCCAGGTCCGTGTAGGCGTGGAGCCGCGCGGCGCGCGCCGGGTCGATGTCGTCCCAGGTCGGCGCGCGCCGCGAATCGTGTTGCTTGAACATCAGGACTCGGACTTCGTGGCGCCGGCCTCTTCCGCCATGTCCGCCATGCCCGTGTACTGGGTGTGCTCGCGGGGGCCGTCGGTCTCCTCGGCCTCCATGCGGCGGAGGTTCTCGGCGACCTCCTTCTCCCAGTACTGGTTGGCGGCGGTGGTGTCGACCTCGAACTCGAAGCGCTCCTGCATCTCCGGGTCGATCTCGTCTCGGTTGACGTAGAACTGCTCGTACCAGCGGCGCAGCTGGTAGACGGGCCCGTCCTCCTCGCACAGCAGCGGGTTGGCGATGGCCGACTTGCGCTGCCAGATGCGGACGTCCTGCATGAAGCCCTCGCCGAAGAACTCGGCGATCTTCGTGGCCATTGCGGTGGCCGACTCGTCGTCGAAGCCCTCGGGCTTGCGGACCATGAGCCCGTACTGGAGCACGAACGAGTTCTGGTCGATGGGGTAGTGGCAGTTGATGAGGACCGACTCGGTCTCGAAACCGCCGTAGGAGTTCTTAAGCGGGTTGATCATGTACGACGGCCCGAAGTAGGAGGCCTCCGACTCGAGCAGCGTGTCGCCGTACTTGCCCTTGGCGGGATCGTGGTCCGGGCGGCCCTTGGTGTTGAGGTACTGCGTGGCCGTCTGGCCCTCGAAGACGTTCTTGAAGTACGTCGGGAAGGCGAAGTGGATGTAGTAGAAGTGCGCCATGTCGACGATGTTGTCGACGATCTCCATGCAGTTGGAGCCCTCGATGACGAGTCGGTTCCACACCCAGTCGGTCCACTCGTCCGAGCCGTACTGCTCCAGGACGGGGATGGTGTCGCCCTCCTGCGGCGGGTTGCCCTCGTGGTCGTGCCACACGAAGACCTGGCCGTGTTGGATCATCGTGGTCCAGGCGCGGGTCTTGGCGCGCAGCGGGACGCGCTTGGCGTAGGGGATGCCCTTGCACTTGCCATCGCCGCCCCATCGCCAGTCGTGGAACGGGCACGCGATGTTGCCGTCCTTGATCTCGCCGTCGGACAGGTCGCCGCCGAGGTGCCGGCAGTACGCGTCGAGGACGTTGACCTCGCCCTCCTCGTTCGCCCACACGACGAGCTTGGTGCCGAAGGCCTGGATGGAGTGGGGCTTGCCGTCCGTGAATTCCTTGACGGTGCCGATGCAGTGCCAGCCGCGCGCGTAGCGGTCCCGGACCTTGCCGGTGTCGATTTCGCGGACGGAGCCGGTTTTCGCGCCGGATTCGGTCATGATGATCCTCCTGGTGGCATGAGCCGGATGAGAACAGGTTATAGAATCCGCTACTGACCCACAACACTTCAGGGAAAATGCAGGCACGGGGCTCCGTGGTGGGAGCGGATCCCGCACCGGGTCTGGTGCAAAACTGGAACGTGTTCTAGTCTTGCGTCGTTGCCCCCCACACGTTTCAGAGAGGGATGTCATGAGCGAGTACGCCGACCACGAGGTCATCGACCGGATCAAGGAGCTCCTGCCCGCGATCGCCGAGCGCGCGCAGGAGACCGAGGATCTGCGCCGGATCCACCCGGACACCATCAAGGACCTCGAGGACGCCGGCTTCTTCCGGCTGTGCCAGCCCGCGCAGTGGGGTGGCTACGAGGCGGACATGGAGACCTTCTACACCGCCGTCAAGACCATTGCGACCGCGTGCGGCTCGACCGGCTGGGTCGCCTCGATCCTCGGCATCCACAACTGGCACCTCGCGCTCTTCCCGCAGCAGGCGCAGGAGGACGTGTGGGGCGAGGACACCAGCGTCCGTATCTCCTCCTCGTACGCCCCGATGGGCGCCGCCAGGAAGACCGACGAGGGCCTGGTCCTCAACGGCAAGTGGAGCTGGTCCTCCGGGTCGGCGCACGCCGACTGGGTCTTCCTCGGCGGGCCCGTGCTCGACGAGAACGACAAGATGGTGGACTTCTGCGCCTTCCTCGTGGAGAAGTCGCAGTACGAGATCGACGACGTCTGGCACGTCGCCGGTCTCAAGGGGACCTGCTCCAACGACATCATCGTCAAGGACGCGCTCATCCCCGCGCACCGCGCGCTCTCCTACGGGGACATGGCCAAGGGCACATCGCCGGGGCTGGAGCAGAACACCAATCCGATCTACAAGATGCCGTGGGGCACCATCCACCCCACCACCATCTCGACCCCGATCGTCGGCATGGCCTTCGGCTGCTACGAGGTGCACCGCGAGCACCAGCGCGAGCGCGTCCGTGCCGCGTTCGGAACCAAGGTCAAGGACGATCCGTTCGCCAAGGTCCGTCTGGCCGAGGCCGCCGGCGACATCGACGCCGCGTGGCTGCAGCTCATGCGCAACGTTCGCGAGGAGATGGACATCATCAAGGAGGGCGGCACGCCGGGCATGGACATCCGGACCCGCGCCCGTCGTGACCAGGTCCGCGCCACCCAGCGCTCGATCGACGCGATCGGCCTGCTCTTCCAGAACTCGGGCGCGCGCGCCCTCGAGGACACCTCGCCGATCCAGCGCTTCTGGCGCGACGCCAACGCGGGCCGGGTCCACGCGGCCAACGAGGCCACCAAGGCGTACATCATGTACGGGCAGCACGAGTTCGGCGAGAAGGTCACCGACTCGATGGTCTGATCCGGGCCCGGATCGAAAGGACTCAACGCAATGGCTATCAGCAATCTCGGGTACGTCCGGATCTTCGCCACCGACATGAACGCCTGGCGTGAGTACGGCACCAAGGTTCTGGGGTTCGTGGTGGGCAAGGGTGACGACCCGGAGTCCCTCTACTTCCGCATGGACGAGAACCCGCACCGCTGGATCATCGTTCCCGGCGAGGAGGACAAGCTCGCGGCCGTGGGCTGGGAGTGCGCCAACGAGGCCGAGTTCGACGACGTCAAGCGTCGGCTCGACGGCGCGGGCGTGCCCTGGCAGGAGGCCGACGAGGCCACCAAGCGTGACCGCAAGGTGCGCGGCCTCATCACCTGCCAGGACCCGGCCGGGTTCACGCTGGAGATCTACCACACGATCGCCCTCCAGCACCGTCGCATCCCGACCCCGTACGGTCACCACTTCGTGACCGAGGACCAGGGTGCGGGGCACATCGTGCTCTCGACCCCGGACGAGGCTGCGGCGCTGGAGTTCTACCGCGACGTCCTCGGGTTCGCTCTGCGCGACTCGATGAGCCTGCCGCCGGAGATCGTGGGCCGGCCGGCCGACGGCGAGCCCGCGTGGCTGCGCTTCCTCGGCTGCAACCCGCGGCACCACTCGCTGGCGTTCACGCCGTTCCCCAATCCCACGGGGATCATCCACCTCATGGTCGAGGTGGGCACAGCGGACGACGTGGGCCTGGCACTGGACCGCGCGCTGCGCAAGGGCGTCAAGATGTCGGCCTCGCTCGGCCGGCACGTCAACGACAAGATGCTCAGCTTCTACATGAAGACGCCGGGCGGGTTCGACTGCGAATACGGCAGCGAGGGCCTGCAGGTCGACGACGCCGACTGGGTGGCCCGCGAGTCCACGGCCGTGAGCCTGTGGGGCCACGACTTCTCCGTCGGCTTCAAATAAGCGGCCGAACGGCCGAGCACCTAGGCTGGGCCCCACACGCCGATGTGGGGCCCAGCCGCCCACCAGTCCAGGGAGGACCGAGCGCGATGACCACCGACGACCGCCCCGAGGGGCAGAACTTCTCGAGCCGGGAGTTGCGCGACGCGCTCGGCCAGTTCTGCACCGGCATCACCGTCATCACGGCGGCCAACGACGGTGTCCCGGTGGGCTTCGCCTGCCAGTCGTTCTCCGCGCTGTCCCTGGATCCGCCGCTCATCCTCTTCTGCCCCATGAAGACCTCGGGGTCGTGGAAGGGCATCGAGAAGGCCGGGAAGTTCGCGGTCAACATCCTCTCCGAGGAGCAGGAGGAGGTCTCCTCGACCTTCGGCCGCCGCGGCGACGACAAGTTCGCGACCATCGACTGGACCCCGAGCCCGCTCGGCTCCCCGGTGATCGACGGCGTCATGGCCTGGCTCGACTGCACCATCGACCAGGTGCTCGACGGCGGCGACCACTGGATCGTCCTGGGCCGGGTGAGCGACCTCGGCCCGACCAAGCGCGACGTGCGCCCATTGCTGTTCTACCGCGGCGCCTACCTCTCCATCGAGGAGGACGTGGTCGATCCCACGCCCGAGCAGCTCGAGCTGGAGAACTTCATCACCTCGGCGGACTCGTACACATGGCTGTGAGCGGCGCCCCCGACGCGCCCGACGCACCCGTCACGGCCCCGCTCGCCGCGGCTCTCGCCGAGGCCGAGCGGATCATCCGCACCGCGCCGCACGTGCGCACCGAGGCCGACGTCGCGGAGGGACTGGAGTACCTGCTCGGCACGATCCGCGGCGTGATCGAGGGCGGTCAGCACCGCGGCCGCACCCATCCGCAGCTGTTCCAGGCCACGGGCCCGTACACCAAGATGGGCCTCGACAACCCGGACACCCTGTACTACTACGCCAACCTCGCCGACGGCGCCGAGTACGAGGTCGAGGGCGTCCGCGGCACCACCGCCGACCTGTCCTTCCAGGTCCTGTCCGGCAACTACACCGCCGACGAGCAGGGGAGGTCCCACGCGGCCTTCGACGACCGCGCCCTGGAGATCGGGCCCGACGGCCGGTACTCGTTCCGGATGGGTCCGCCCCGCCCGGACCACGGGGGTGACGACGACGAGGGCGACTCCGGCTACGTGGTGCTCGCGCCGGGGTCGTCCATGATCGCGGTGCGTGAGGTCTACTCCGACTGGGACACCGAGCGCGCCGGATGGGCCACGCTGCGGCGGATCGACGCCGCGGGCACCGCCCCGGAGCCGCCGACCGTCGAGGGTCAGGAGCGCTTCTACGCCAAGCTCGCCGAGGCACTCACCGGCCGCCTGCAGACCTGGCTCGCCTTCCCCGCCTGGTTCTTCGGCGACCAGCCCCGCAACACTCTCGGTGAGCCCCGGCGGACGCCCGGCGGGCTCACCACGCAGTTCTCCTCGGCCGGGATCTTCGAGCTCGGCCCCGACGAGGCCATGATCATTTCCGTACCCGTTGCCGGCGTCCCCTACCAGGGTTTCCAGCTCGGCAGCATGTGGTACGCGTCGCTGGACTACGTCCACCACCAGACCAGCCTGACGGCCGACCAGGCGCACGTGACCTCGGACGGGATGATCCACCTCGTCGTCACCGATTCCGACCCCGGCCTCGCCAACTGGCTGGAGACCCTCGGGCACTCCGAGGGGATCATGCAGTTCCGGTGGCAGCGGGTCGACGCGCCCATCGGGCCGGAGCTCGGGCCGACCGTGCGGATCGTGCCGTTCGACGCGCTCGCCGACGAGATGCCCTTCCACGACGAACTCCGCGTCACGCCGCAGCAGTGGCGCGAGCGCATCGCCGCCCGCCAGGCGGCCTTCGCCCGGAGGGGGCTGAGCTGATGGCGACCGCCGACCGTGTCCACGTGGGAACCGTCGACGACCTGCACGCCAGCGCCTCCCGCGCGGTGGGTCTGGAGGACTTCGGCGACGGCGGTGACCGTCACCGCGAGGCCCTGGGCGTCCTGCTCGAGTCCCTGCACTCCGATGCCGGGCTCACCCCGGCCGGAAGCAAGTACTGGCGCTCGGTGCTCAAGGGCGCACTCGTGGCCCGGTTGCTCTCGGAGGCGGGGTTCGCTGCCGGTGCTGTGCAGACAGAGGTGGAGATCGCGCGCCCCGTCGTCGTCACAGGGTTGCCTCGCACCGGGACCACGGCGCTGCACCGGCTCCTCGGCGCCGACCCCGCCAACCAGGGGCTCGAGCTGTGGCTCGCCGACGTCCCGCAGCCCCGGCCGCCGCGCGAGACGTGGGAGGACGACCCCACCTACCGTGGGATCCGCGACATGTACGCCGGGTTCATGGCAGAGAACCCCGACTACGGCGGCGTGCACTACATGTCGGCCGACGACCTCGAGGAGTGCTGGCAACTGCTCCGGCAGTCGCTGACCAGCGTTTCCTACGAGTGTCTGGCGCGGCTCGACGGCTACTCGTCGTGGCTCGCCGACGTCGACTGGGTGCCCGCGTACCGGCGGCACCGCCGGAACCTGCAGATGATCGGGGCTAACGACCCGGACCGCCGGTGGGTGCTCAAGAACCCGAGCCACCTGTTCTCCCTCGACGCCGTGCTCGAGGTATACCCCGACGCCGTGGTGGTGCAGACCCATCGGGATCCGCGGAAGTCCATGGCGTCCATGTGTTCGCTCGCGCACCGCACGGCCGCCGACTGGTCCACGCGGTTCACGCCCGAGTACATCGGCGCCTCGCAGCTCGACCTGTGGGCGCGCGGCGTGGAGACCTTCGACGCCGCCCGGGCCCGGCACGAGGCCGACCCGGCGTCACGTGCGACCTTCCTCGACGTGACCCACCGCGAGCTGCTGGACGACCCCGCCGGGTGTGTCGAGCGTGTCTACTCCGCGACAGGTGTAGTGCTGTCCGACGACGTCCGCGCGGCCGTCGAGGCCGAGAACTCGCGCAGCCTGTCCGGCGACCGCGCGCCCACTCACCGTTACACGCTCGCCGACTACGGGCTGAGCGAGGAGGTCATCGCCGAGCGGTTCGCCGGGTACCGGGGGCTCGAGGGATAGGCCGGTCCCGCGGCGGCTCCCCTGGCGGGGCGCCGCGGTCAGCTCCGCGGCGGCACCGCGCCGGGTAGGCCGATGACCAGCAGCGTCGGCAGGGCGGCGCGGCGTGACGGCGTTCACCGGGGCGAGGGCGTTGAGCGTGTGATCGATGGCCCGCGGGTCCACGGCGAAGGAGACGTGGTCCGCGAGGTTCTCCGGGCAGCCGTCCTGGATCACGATCTGCGTGGCACCCGGCACGTGGACGGACGACGCCGTCTCCGGGGTGCTGTCCGGCAGCGTGCTCTCGTCCCCCGTACAGGTTCCCCGCCATGAGCACCGCGCGGCCCACCCGACTCCACGTGCGGGTGCGTGTGTTCCGCAGGCCTGCGTGAGGGGAGCTCGGACCGGATCCGGAGACCGGTGCCTTCGCCGCTGGCTGAGCTGATTGATGCGCACCGTCGAGGGGCGTCCGGTGCCCTGGACGGGGCGTCTTGGTGCAGGGGCGAGGCCGGGTTCCAGCGGGCCAGGGGGTGCTGTCGTCCCGGGTCATGGCCGGGGGTGCCCTAGAGGGGGCGTCTTGGTGCACGGCGGCGCCCGGGGCAGGTTCCACCGGACCATGCGGACATCGGGGTGGGGCCCGTTGCGGTGGGCGCTGTCGCCCCGGGCCCTGGCCGAGGCTGCCCTAGAAGGGGTCTCTTGGTGCAGGGGCGGGCCCGGGTTCCAGCGGGCCATGGGTGCTGTCGCCCCGGGTCCTGGCCGAGGCTGCCCTGGAGGGGGTGTCTTGGTGCAGGGGTGGGGGTCGAGGCCGGCGTGTCTCGTGGGTTTCCCGGCGATTGTGTCGTCTGGGCTCGTCTGGTCCGGGGGTGCCCTAGACGGGCCGTCTTGGTGCAGCGGCACGGTTGGTTCGTGTGGGTGTTCGTGTCGTACCTCGAACATATGCTCGCATCGACAGTGAACACAGGGGGGTGT